>JANXAQ010000185.1 GCA_025062105.1 Thermoguttaceae bacterium | reverse complement strand
GGGCATCTTGGACATTAAGCACGGCAACGCCCTGGGCGCAACCAGCGCCGGGACCACGGTTTCCGATGTGGCCACTTTACAACTCAGCCCATCGGGGGCCATCACCGTGCCCGAGCCGATCACCATCGCCGGCACCGGCGTCAGTGTCGGTGGCACGAATGTCGGCGCATTGTACAATCTCCAAGGCAGCAACACCTGGAGCGGTCCGATTACCATGTCAGCTAATACATCCATCGGCGCGGCCAGCGGCACGCAGCTGACCATCACCGGCGCCATCGGCCAAACTGGCGGAGCGAGAAGCCTCACTAAAGTCGGGGATGGTACCTTGGTGCTTTCTGCCGCCAACACCTACACCGGCGGCACCACTGTTACGGCCGGAACTCTCAAACTATCCGGTGGGAATGACCGGTTAGCAACCACCGGCAATATCACCATTACCGGCGGCATCTTGGACCTGGGCGGCAATACACAAAATATCACCGGTTCCGCGGTCGTTTCCTTCCAAGGCGGACTGGTCCAAAACGGCACCATCGTCAACAATAGCACCCAACCTTACGACGGCCGCTCCGGTACCGTCTCGGCCAACCTGGCCGGCTCAGCCGGCTTGAACAAGAGCACCTCCGGCACCCTGGTTCTCTCCGGTAATAACACCTACACCGGCAAAACCACCGTTTCGGCAGGCTACCTGGAAATCCAACACGGCAATGCCTTAGGACGGCATCCGGAAGGCCTGGTGACGGAAACACAGGTTGCTGATTGGGCGGTTCTCCGGCTTGTGGGCGGATCAGACGGGATTACTGTAGAAAACGAAACTCTTAAGCTCGGCGCCTCAGGGGCCTCGGGAAGTCTAATCAATGCCTCTGGCAACAATCATTGGAAGGGCGGTGTCCAGTTTACCAGCACCTATGGTAGTACGGTTAATGTGGCTTCGGGCAGTCAATTGACAATCTCCGGAGTCATTTCAGGCTCTAGCCAGCAGGCCCTTACGAAAATGGGCGCCGGCACATTGGTCCTCTCAGGCGCAAATACCTATACAGGCGGGACTAATGTGAATGCCGGAAAACTGCTGGTCAATAATACCACTGGCTCAGGCACTGGAAGTGGGCAAGTAACCGTCAACTCCCCTGATTGGTACAACCGCAGTATTTTGGGTGGAACGGGAACTATCGTGGGGAATGTGGTTCTGGCAAATTACGGATGTATCACTGGCGCTGATATAGCAACTACAGGCACTTTAACTATCACAGGCGATTTGACCGTAGGAGCAGATATCCTGGCGATCGACATCTTGGATGCCGCTCATGATCAGATCGTGGTCCAAGGTACGGCCTCCCTATCCTCCATCAACTACATAGAAATTCTCCATGGGGATTGGATTCCTCAAGGGCAAACGAACGCGATCACGATCCTTAAAGCGACCAATATCAATATACAGACAAGCAATTTGAGTTTTTCCATTAGTTGCGGGTCGCTGCCAGGATATCAGCATCAATCGCACACAGCTTGGAACTGGGCGATTGTCGATTTAGCTGGCGGGTGGAAGGGTTTGAACCTATGGGCGGCGCCGGAGCCGGCCACGTGGCTGATGCTATTGGTGGGTGGGGCGGCGTTGGGCCTAGGGCGCTGGTACCTGCGCCGGCGTGGGGACAAATAGGCCAAGTCTGCCTGGGAAAAACTGGCAGCGGGAGGGCCGGTGCGTACACCGCCCCCCGATAACGCCTTTATGCCGAGTCTGCCGGGTAGAACCCGGCGGCAGTAAGGCCGGGGCACGGTGGGCCCGGCCTAGGCCCTACGGCGCGGTGGGGAGCGTAGGCCCGGGGCGCTAGCCCCAGCCGGGTTCCGGTAGGCTGCGACGCTGCTGCCTCAGCCGGATTGGCGGCCCAACCGGCAACAATCCACCCAGGGTACAAGCCCCGCCTACGCAGACCCTAGGCATGTTCGGCCTTGTGGTAGCGGAGGCCGATGCGGATTGTGTCCACATCCGGCAGGTTAGACGCCTGCCTTAGGCATTCTCCGACACAGAGCCCTCAAATGTTCGGTTTAGGCAGCTCAGACCATCGCCCCTGGGACAGTCCCGGGGACTACGGTCCAATCTGGGGGACATACAAATGTTCGGTCTAGGAAGGAGGGCCTAGGGCATCGGCTGGATCGGTTCTGATCCGAAGCGAACAAGAGAGGCCAAAAAATGTTCGGCCTAGGCTGAGCCTAGGCCGAACTACGGTACGGTAAGGAAAGGTGAAAAATAGGGCCGAACTACGGCGCGGTAGGAAGAAATATGGCGACTACGCCTCTTCGATGACTTTCCAGCCCAAGCGGTCGGCCAGAGCGTAAACGGCTTCTTTCAGGTCGCCGTAGTAGGTAACCCGATGCCAGCCCCAGCGATCCCATTCCGTATGTAGCTTCTCGAAATCGCCCATCGGCTCACCGCAGAGTTTGGTTCGGCAAGCTCGGTCTTCCATCTCGTTGCCGACGGTTTTGGCCCGATGGAAGAGGATCTCTTTTCGGTCCGGGGCTAACTCCAAAGTGCTGGTCATATAGCCTTCCGGCATCAGCGAACGGACCGAAGCGCCTTTACGATCCTCGGAATGGGTCAGAATCTGGAAGGGATTGGCCGGTCCGTCGGGGCCGAACGGCTTATAGCTGGCCACGCAGTGGGCATAGATGATCTGCCGCTTAGCGCAGTCCAGAACCGGATCGGAGATGAAACCGGGCCGACCCTGCGTCATCGTGGTCATTACGACCATGGTGGTGGTCGAGCGAACGTCGGCCTCGCAAGCGCCGACTACTTTGCGGTTGTACATTTCGACGTAGCTGAGGCAGGGATAAGCTTCTAGATGGCCGCCGTAAAAGCCACCTAAACAGTTAATGGTAATAGCATAAGCGCCATGCTTTTTCATGAGGGCGTCGCAGGCCAGATACATGGCAGCCGACTTTTGCAAGGTTTCCATGGTAACGTCTTCGACCTTTTGGGCGGCATTGGCCCAGCGTTGGGCAATTTCTTTGGCTTGGTCGGGATCCGCCTGTTTATAGGCTTCTTTAATTTCGTCGAAGGTGATAGGCATCACCATGATGCCCAGAGATTCCTGAATGGTCTTAAAGAACGGCGGACCACCCCAACCGCCACCGACAGTAAGAATCTTCATGTCCTTGACCTGCTTGAGCGTCTCTTCCGGCGAGAGGCATTTTAGGTCATCAGGTTTACAGGTCATGTCGCCTGGCTGCGGGGTTCGCTCTTTACGCAGTTTGGTTACCGCGGCGACGAAATCGGCTACCGTTCCACCCCGGCGAAGCACATCGAAGCATTTGACCGCGGCCACATGATCGTCCCAATTAGAAGATGCTAAATGGGCGAAATTAGCCTTCTGCTGACGGAGAAAGCCGGCCGTATAAACTACAAACCCGCCACTGCCAGCAAACAGAAAATCCATGTACAGGGTGGGCTTGCCGGTTTCGACGACCGATTGCACTACGCGGTTCCAGCAATTCATTTGATAGACGATGTAGCCATCGGGCGGATTGGCCTGATCTTGCTCGATAATTTTCTTAGCGGCTTCGGGCCCATTGGCCATGGCCGGCATAAACTCCACATCCGGGCAAGCCTCCCGGAACATTTTTTCAATCTTTTGCATGACCGGCCGGAAGTCAAAGCCCATGTTGGGCCAATCCGGCACCTGCTGCACCTCACTATGGAGCGAATAGATCAGCCGAAGACGCATTTTGGGAGCCTCTTCGGCCCATAAGCGGCGCAGAGGCTGCAACGAGGTCATGGCACAAGCGGCCCCGGCCGCACAACCGGCCAAAAACCGCCGCCGACTCACTCCACAATGATGACACGGCCCACTCACTGGCAACACACGAGACATGTCCATAGCAAAACCCTTTCACAAACAAAGACTCCCGAGACATTCCGAGGGAAGGTTTCTGGATGCGAGGTCAACTCATTGTAGGTGGGTCAGACACCCTTGACAACCGCCCCCGGAGGAAGAAATGATATTGCCAAGGGGATGAATGCCGCAACGTAGCTGAATATAAAACTCTATTCTACATTATCCCCCGATTATTATAGAAAGGCCGACAAGATGTGGATATGTTTATTGTTAAACGCTGGTGGCGGAAGGGAAAAAGATGTTCCTGGTTGGTTCAGCCGGCTGGCTGTGGGGGCTGCCCAAGCGGCGGCCATGGCGATGATGATTTGGTTTGGCGCTTGGTTGCAAGGGGCAGAATTTCCGGACAGTAAACCGGTGGAATTTCAGATTACGGTCGTGGAGACTCCGCCTACTACTGAGCGAAATCCGTTTTATGTGAGCAATCGGCCGCCGCTGGCTCCGAGTCCCTTTATAAAACTGCCCATCGGCAGCATTAAGCCCGGTGGATGGCTTCGGCACCAGCTTCTGTTGGCTCGAAACGGCATGACCGGCCGACTGAAAGAAATCTCCCCCTGGCTCCGGTTTGAGGAAAGCGCCTGGGCTAACAAGGACGGTCAAGGAAAATACGGCTGGGAAGAGCTGCCCTATTGGCTGAAAGGCTTCGGCGATCTGGGCTATGTGCTGGGTGATCAGGAGGTAATTGCCGAGGCAAGAAAGTGGATCGAAGCGGTCATGGCCTCCCAGCGAGAAGACGGCTGGTTTGGGCCAAGGGCTCTGCTTACCGGTCTGGATGGCAAACCAGACCTCTGGCCGCACATGGTGATGCTTAACGTGCTCCAGAGCTACTATGAGTTTAGCGGTGATCGGCGGGTACTGGACGTCATGCGCCGGTACTTCCAATGGCAGAATCGGCTACCGGTAAGTGCCTTTGGCGAAGGCTATTGGCCGAAGATCCGAGCCGGCGATAACATCGAAAGCGTTCTATGGCTCTATAACCGCACCGGAGACCAGTGGCTATTAGACCTAGCAAAGAAAATCCATGCGGGGATGGCCCGATGGGATGAAGACATTATCAATTGGCATAATGTGAACCTAGCCCAGGGCTTCCGAGCCGGTACGGTCTTCTGGATGCTCTCCCAGAAGGCAGAACATCTGGCCTCGGCGGAACGAAATTACACAAAACTGATGGATATCTACGGGCAGTTTCCTGGCGGAGGGTTTGTCGGGGATGAAAATTGCCGACCCGGCTACACCGACCCCCGTGGAGGCATCGAAACCTGCGGCATCGTCGAGTTCATGCATAGCTTCCAAATGCTCCTGCGCATTACGGGCAACCCGGTCTGGGCCGACCGATGCGAAGAGATTGCCTTCAACAGTTTCCCAGCCAGTATGACGCCGGACCTGAAAGCTCTGCACTATATCACCTGCGCCAACCAAGTACAATTGGACCGACACAACAAAGCCCCTGGCATTCAAAACAGCGGCACCATGTTCAGCTACAGCCCGTTTGAATGCTACCGGTGCTGCCAGCACAATGTATCGCACGGTTGGCCGTACTATGCCGAGGAGCTTTGGCTGGCAACGCCGGACGCTGGTTTGGCCGCCTCGCTTTATGCAGCCTGCCAGCTGAAGGCTCAGGTGGGAGACGGAACCAAAGTTCAAATTACCGAGGAGACGGAGTATCCGTTTGAAGAGACGATTCGGTTGGAAGTTTCCTGTCCCAAGCCGGTGCAGTTTCCGCTCTATTTGCGGATTCCCCGCTGGTGCAAGGCGCCGGAACTGCAACTGAACGGCCAGGTGGCCAACATCGCGGCTAAACCACTTACTTACATCAGAATCGAGCGGACCTGGCAAAACGGGGATACGGTTACCTTGCGGCTTCCGATGGAGATCCAGGTGCGAACCTGGGCAAAAAACCATCATGCCGTTTCGGTGGATTATGGACCGTTGAGCTTCTCAATACTGATCCGAGAACGGTGGCAAAAGTACGGCGATCGACACCCGGATTGGCCAGAGTGGGAAGTCTTTCCTGATTCACCCTGGAATTACGGCCTAGAATGGGAGGACGTACGGCAGACGGCAGAAAAACTTCGGCTGGTCCGAAGAAAAGGGCCGGTGCCCGCCAACCCCTGGACACCCAACGACGTCCCGCTACAGATAAAAGCTAGGGGCCGAAAGATCCCCGAGTGGCAAATGGATGAACGGAACATGGTGGGCCGATTGCAGCCATGCCCAGCCCTGAGCACCGAACCGATCGAAGAAATTACGCTGATCCCTATGGGGGCAGCCCGCCTTCGGATCGCTTGTATTCCTACCGTTACGTCCGGTCCGCAAGGCCACCGTTGGCAGGCGCCAAACCGATGGAAGCTCTCGGCATCCCACTGCTTCGAACACGACACCCTCAGTGCACTAAACGACGGCCTGGAACCGAAACACTCCAACGACCATTCGATCCCTAGGATGACCTGGTGGCCCCATCGAGGAACGGCAGAATGGGTGCAGTATGAGTTCGACAAACCCCGCCGGGTGTCCGCAGTGGCGGTCTATTGGTTTGACGACACTGGCATGGGCCAATGCCGACTGCCCCAGTCCTGGCGCCTGCTTTATCGAGACGGGGATCAATGGAAAGCTGTGCCAGAAGTTAAAGAGTTTCCTATTGCCAAAGACCGGTATTGCCAGGTGCAGTTTGGGCCAGTGGAAACATCCGGACTCCGTCTAGAGGTACAACTCCAGGAGGGATTTTCCGGTGGGATTTTGGAATGGAAGGTGGTAGAGTAAGCAGCTCGAACAGACCGCAAGTACCTACCCGACAGATCACTGCCAGGTAAGAACAGCTTTTATCACGCCCCAGTCGCCTAAACGGAGAAGCCCCCGTTATGATCCCTGCGGAAGCGGGGAGCAAATTCAGCAAAGCCCATAGAGGCAAGACTTCCGCCGAATGGCCAGTAATCTATTGCTGCCGTGGTTAGTGCTGGTTTTTCTTTAGTCCGCTGGACTCCCGGTTCGTTTATAAAAGTGTAGCTGGCCGGCGGCGGTTAGGGGGAAGGAGCGATTAGCGAACAGCGGCGCTAAAGAGCCGATGCGAAGTGAGGATTTCTTCCCGCTCCGTTTGGTTGAATATTTGTGTAACTATTTGGTTTGCATCCTGGAATAAATCTTCTGAGCGGATCCGCCAAAGTCGAACTACCGGCTCTCGACTGTCCGGTGGGATGTCGGATGCCGTCACTAGCAGTCGGCCATCTTCCGTTAGACTCATCAGACGTACAGCGCCCGCATGGCCCCGTAAAATCAGCACCTTTTGGTTCGGATCGGCAGCAGTAAGGTCCCAGATGCGTACTGTCCGATCCGCGCTGCCAGACAGCAGCATATGGCCGTCCGAGCTAAACGCCAGGCAGTGAACAGGACCTTCGTGTCCTTTGAGACAGAGGGCCGATGCGGAAGGGTCGGAAGCCGGTAGCTGCCATAAGCGAACATTTCCGTCGGTGGTGCCGGTAGCTAGCCAACGGGATTGAGCGTCGATGGCCAAGGCGACAACCGCTTCGGTATCTGCCTGAAGCACCACAAAAGCCCCGGCATGCTCAAGAGCTTGCAGGTCCCAGATTCGTACTGCTCCATCGGCACCGGCCGAGACGAGCCATCGGCCATTGGGACTGAAAGCCACTTGGAGCACAGCTTTTTGATGGCCGGTCAGGATATGTTGCTCGGCTGCGGGAGAGTTCCCTTGAAGATGATAAAGGCGAATGGTTCGATCTTCTCCGGCCGTGACTGCCCACCGGAGGTTCGGACAGAAGGCTGCGCAGCGGATAGGTAGTTCATGGCCTCGCAGCACGATCGATCGGTCTCCAGGCGGCTGGGCTTGTAAGTCCCAAAGGCGGGCAGAGTATTCCTTTTGGAAAAGGCTGCCGCCGGCTGTAAGCAACCATCGCCCATCAGCACTCAAAGCACTAGTAAGGATAGGCCCCTGGGAGCTGCCAATCGGCAAGGGCTCTTTCTCAGAGCCCCTGCTATCCAGATCCCATAAAAAAATCCGACCATCTTGGCCGGCCGTAATGAACCGCCGTTGATCAGGTGTTAGGAAAATTTGGTGAACTGTTCCTGTATGTGCACGAACAACCCTAGCCAATGCAGGTCGCTGGCCCTCGAGCTTCCAGACCCGAATGGTTCGGTCTTCCGTGGCAGTGGTCAACCACCGGCCATCTCGGCTTAGAGCTAGGGCGCTGATACCTGCCGGTTGCCCTTCAAGAGAACCTTGACCCAACCGGACAAAAGCATCTAGCAAGGTCTGCACCAGGGAAAACTCTGGGTTGTAACCATGTTCCTGGAAGATTCGGACGGCTTCGGAGGCCAAAAGTAGGCTTCGGTGGGGTTGGCCAAAGACCAAATCCTGAGCCTGACGGGCTAGCAGCCATGCGCAACCGATCTGAAGGTCCTGTTGGAGACGGACATTGTCCTTCTGCAGGATGTCACAACGAGTGTTCAACTGCTCGATCTGCTGGCGCGCTTGGTGGTATTGGTGTTGAGCTTGCTGGGCGGCGTTTTCTGCTTCCCGAAGGCGCTGGGTTTGACGGGCAAGCTGTTGGTTTTGTTGTTCAATAAGCTGCTGACAGTGGGCTAGCTCTTGTTGGGTGGCGAAAAGAGCGGTTTTTAGTCGGGATATGGTTCCCCCCGACTGGACCCACCCCCATAACGCAATGCCCCATAGCACTACACCCCCAAAAACGGAAAAAGCTACACACCCGGCCAGCAAGGGACGACACCGGCACCACCGGGCCCACCTCCGCATGAGCCCAACCTGTTGTGGAGCCCGGGGTGGTCCAGAAAGCCAGCGTTCCAAAAACTCCCAGTGGGAATCCCTGTTGCCTGGGGCCATGATACCCCCCCTTGGGTTGTCTCCCTCCTGCACCCGAATCGGAACACCAAGACCACATTGAGGACAAATCCCCCTCATCGGTTTGCCCCCACCCTTTCTGTCAGCGGGTAGCTTATCCCACACAACGGGCAGAAAAGGAACCGGGTGCACTTTTGCTCCTGGGGCAGTCTGCCTCCAGCGGCAAAAAGCCGGTGGGCAACACTGCGTTCCATATCGCCATTAAGCCACCCAAACCAGAGTCGGCTTCCTCAATCCAGGTGCTGTTGCATCCGATCTGCCCCATAAAATCTTGGTATCCTCTTCCGTAGGAAATCACCTTTATCTTAATTCGACTCCTTCGAACTTTACCATCCACCAAACACGCTTTTCCCCTACAACCGATACATCCGATAAACTTTCAGCAACGATGGGGTGGTTGTACCACTTCGCTCATCTGGATTTTCTAAAAACAGAACAGTCAACTGATTGGTCGGGATAGTTTATTTTTGCTGTAGAAAGTACCCTCCTATGTCATTGCCGACCCAGCATCAGTCCAGAGCTGTTCCCCTGCAATCAGAAGGCGAGATTGATTCGCCAGTGTTTTTGGTGAATGCGAGTTCTGTTGTCGCTGGGAGGCCAAGGGGCGGGCAGGAGCTTACTGGAGCGGCTAAGGTCTGCAGGAACGGGTTCCATACTTTCCCGGAGCTGACAAGGACGGATTGCCTCTTCGGCTGAAATTATAGCAAGAGGCTGCCTTAAAATAGCATTTCCACGAGAAAAACCGGTTACTTTTCCGATTTCCCAAGAGTCCGTAAACGTACAGGGTCAATGGACTCGACTTTTACCAATGTTGATCTTTTCACGAAATAAGAAAGTTCTAACTCCTCGGAATTATTGGAGTTAGGAAATCATGTGGACAAAAGAAGGTTCGTCGTAACCCCTGGAGCAAACAAGTTAGGAAAAATGGCAAAAGTCGATTCCATGGAAAGAAGCGTCGAAACCCAAAATCCACCAGGAAACCTCAAAATCCGATTTCCGGATAGCCTTTAAACAATCGAGTTTTGCTATTTTTAGCCTTCGCCGGAAAGGAAAACGTTCTAACTCCCTGTAATCATGGGACTTAGGCCATTAGGTGAACAAAAAGAGGTTTCCTCTGATTACTGGGGACAAACTAGGTTAGGAAAGAGGGCAACATTCGAGTTAAACATAACATGGCATTTTCCTTAGGTTGCTCGGGTCAACGAGGAGTATGTGGATTAGGTGAACCATCGGTTATAACCGCTTTGGTATGTACGTTCGACTTTTGCTATTTGTGGCGTACCCTGACAAGGGAATGCTTCAACCGGGGGGGAACTATTTCCGGCTTAGGAAAATTTCGACCTAACTATTGGAAACAAAACCAGTTAGGAAAAAAACTAAAAGCTGGTAGTTACCAATGAGAGGTTTTCCCACAAACACCCGTTCGGAGGAAGCTTAGTTAGTGAACTCTGGAAGAGCTTCTACTGAGAAGCGTAGGGCCGTCCCAGGGGGGAATTCTGATCGGACTTTTCCACGACCAACGAAATTGGTTAAAATTGGTAGGTAATGGCAGGCCGGGCACAACCCGATGAGGGAACTTTGGAGTGTCAGCGGATTTATCAGCAAGTAAGGGGAACAAGTAAGAGGAAGATGACTACTCTTTTTTTCTTCCGAAATGCGTTTTGGGGGACAGGAAGGGACCAATGCCAACCTTCCGGTAACTTTACTCTTAAGCGGTTCAGTCCATGGCGAGTCTCTGTATGGCTAAGCAGCCTGGTGTGGGCCAATCTTTGTTTGCCTCTGTGGGCGCAAAGCATACTGGGAGGCCTGTTGGAGACCGCAGATGCTCTCAACGCTCAACAACAAGAAGAGCTTTATCGGCAACTGCAAAAGCAGGCCGAGTATTGGGAGCGACAAGCGGCGGTGGTAAAGACGGTGGTCAAACTTGTGCGGCCTACTGTCGTCCATATTGAGGCCGAACCCGGCATCCCCAGCTTGCCGCAACGTCCGGGCACCCAACGCGTCGAAGAGGCCGGTTCTGGCGTGATCGTTCAGATTCAAGGGAAATTCTATGTGTTGACCAATCGGCATGTGATCAAAGGTTCCGGACTCGGTGGCATTAAAATCTCCTTGGCCGATGGCCGTCGTCTGTTCCCCACGCGCATCTGGGACGACCCAGAAACGGATGTGGCTGTCTTAGCGGTAGATGCACCTGGGTTGGTACCGGCCCGCCTGGGGAAAAGTAAAGATGTGGAAATCGGCGACTTTGTTTTGGCAGTAGGCAGTCCGTTCGGCCTAAGTCATTCGGTTACTTTCGGGATCATTAGTGCTAAAGGTCGGCGGGACCTAGAACTAGGCCATGCCGAAGTGGTCTTTCAGGACTTCCTCCAAACCGATGCCGCCATCAATCCGGGTAATAGCGGCGGTCCGTTGATCAATCTGCGGGGAGAGGTCATTGGCATCAATACGGCCATTGCTAGTAATTCTGGCGGCAACGAAGGCATTGGCTTTGCTATCCCAATAGATATGTTTATGTTTGTTGCCAATCAACTGATTGAAAAAGGCAAGGTGGTGCGGGCTTTCTTAGGGGTACATTTAGATTCTCGATTTGGGCCGGCCATGGCCGCCGAAGTCGGACTGCCTCGCCCCATAGGAGCTCGGGTCTCCGGAATAACCCCTCAGTCGCCAGCCGCCGCTGCTGGAATCCAAGTGGGCGACATTATACTGCAGTTCGACGGCCAACTGGTGGAAGATGCAGGCCATCTTATCAACTTGGTGGCTACCACTCCGGTGGGCAAAAAAGTTCCCATACTGCTCTTCCGAGACCGAAAGACTCTGACAATAGAGGTCACTTTAGCAGACCGGGCAAACTTCCTTAAATAATCGTTCGCGAACACTTCAACCAAATCAGCAACTCCTGTGGGCATTCCCCCAAACTAGGCTTCCAGTGGTACAAAAATGGGGGAACTTTCAGCATCGTACTCAATTTTTAGGCAATTGGCTTGGCGGAGGACAATCCCCTTCCAACAACCTTTAGAGACTCTAAGGGGCTGTTGAAACCGTGTCCAGTCAGAGGCCTAAACCCACCAAAACTGAAGCAAAACCGACCAACATGGGCAAAACCTCTCAAGACTGCGGAGAATCTTTCAACAGAGCCACCAGGTCAGAGGAGCCGTTTCCGTGGGGACCGATCAGAAGCAAACGGAACCGATTGGGAAGAGCGGAGCGAAGAGGCCGTTTCGTATTGCCGTGTTGATTTCCGGCGGCGGCACCACCCTTCGCAACCTGATCCAAAAGAAGGCGGCAGGCCTTTTGGAGGGAATTGACATTGTGCTGGTTATTTCCAGCAATCCGGCCGCCGCCGGTATTCAGTATGCCCAACAAGCTGGCATTCCTCTTCAGGTGATTCAGCGCAAAGAGTTTCCCAACCAGGAGGCCTTTAGCGAGGCGATTTTCCAGCAGTGTCGGCAAGCGGCAGTGGACCTGGTGGTCTTAGGCGGTTTTTTGAAACAGCTTACGGTACCACCGGATTTTGAGCTTCGGGTTGTAAACATTCACCCGGCTCTGATTCCCGCCTTTTGCGGCAAGGGGTTTTACGGCCGACATGTGCACGAGGCGGTGCTGGCCTATGGGGCCAAGATTAGCGGTTGCACGGTACATTTTGTGGATAATGAATATGATCATGGGCCGGTCATCGCTCAGCGGGCCGTTCCGGTTCTGGACGACGATACGCCAGAAACGTTGGCTGCCCGGGTGTTTGCCGAGGAATGTGAATTGTATCCGGAGGTAATTCGGCTGATTGCGGCCGGCCGAGTGCGGGTAGAAGGCCGACGGGTGCGCATCCTACCGCCCCAGACGGAAGAATCGCACGCCTCGAGTTCCTCTTAGCTCAAGGGTTGCCAATTTCCAGGGGAGGCTGCTCCCTGGGGATATTCCAACCCAGTAGTTCAAAGGTGGTTTGCCAGAACAAATTATGAAACCTCTGCAAAATCTTGAACATATAGTGAATTCATGAATTTTTGATTCTGTAGCCGTCCGGTTCTCCTACCCAACTACTTCCTATCCACATTGGGTTAGAGGAAGAGGAAGCTAACATGGTATAAAAATATCCCCTTGAATTATGCAGAGGTTCCTAAGCTCGACCTGTGCCATTTTCCTAACACGTTTTGCCGCCGAAAGTTACGGCGATCGATTCTTTTGGTCATCCAATGGCCTACCCCCCCAATACTAAGAGGGTATCCTAAAATGGGGATTTAGTTGGTTTCCAATGGGTTTCGGCCGACCGGCTCCTATCTTCCAGACTCCTTAAAAACAGGGATTTTGGGGATTCTGGGGCATTGAGGAAAGAAAACTCCTTTCATCATATAAATAGGAAATGCTTTTTCGGACAGCCTCTAAGCTCGACTTTTGTCATTTTAGGCCTTCTCCCGGAAGGTGAAAACTCTAACTGCTTGTAACTATTGGACTTAGGAAATCATGTGAACGAAAGGAAGTCTCGTCGTAACTACAAGAAACAAAAGGACTTAGGGAAAATGGCAAAAGTCGCACTAAGGAGTTAGGCTTTCACCTTTCGCCCGGCAGCTAAAAAGGGCAAAAGTCAAGCTAAGAGCAGCTTTAAGGATACTCTCAGTGGTTTGATCCGTGTGGGCAAGATTTTTTTCGGAAAAAAGACATGCAACTGATTGCTCGGCGATTTGACAATGGCCAATTGGTCCGGATTACCATCGAAAGCCGTTGGATCAAGCAGATCAACCCGGTAGAGTGTACAAAAGTTAATATGCAGGAGAATGGGTTCGGCCAGGAGAAACAGACGGGCCACAGGCACCCCCCTACCGCCGATGCCGTAAGCACTCGGAAATTGGCCGCGGCCGACAGCTGGCCTTGGGTAGCACCGGGGTTGGTCGATCTGCAGGTCAACGGCTACGGTGGCCAAGAGTTCTCCTCTCCGGATTTGACCGTCGAAAAGGTGCTGGGCATTGCCCTGGCCATGGATCGGTTCGGCTTGGTGCGGTTTTGCCCTACTATTACCACCAATAGCCGGGAGGTTACCGAGCACGCTCTTCAGACCATAGCACAGGCATGCCAAGTGCCGGAGGCGGCCCAGCGGATTGCCGGCATTCACCTGGAAGGACCCTATATTTCTGCGCAAGACGGCGCCCGCGGGGCGCATCCGGCTGCACATTGCCGACCGCCCAATTGGCAAGAATTCCAACAGTTCCAAAAAGCAGCCAAAGGGCGAATCCGGATCCTTACCCTTTCGCCGGAATATCCGGAATCGCAGGAGTTTATCCGGCAGGCGTCGGCCACGGGGCTGGTGGTGGCGATTGGTCATACGGCAGCTACCCCAGAACAGATCCATCAGGCAGCCGAAGCCGGGGCTCGGATGAGCACCCACTTGGGCAATGGATGCCATCCAGTTTTGCCCAGACACCGGAACTATCTTTGGGCGCAGTTGGCCGACGATCGGCTAACCGCCGGGCTAATCGCCGACGGCTTCCATCTGCCGCCGGATGTGCTCAAATGCCTGATTCGGGCCAAAGGGCCGCAGCGGTGTGTGCTAGTAAGCGATCTATCTGGCATGGCAGGGCTTCCGCCTGGCCGATATAGGACCAACCTATGCGAGTTGGAGATTCTGCCAAGCGGGAAAATGGTCATTGCTGGTCAACAGGAGCTATTGGCGGGTGCCACGTTGCCAGTGGGCGAAGGCGTGGTCAATGCGATGCGATATGCAGGATTGGACCTTTCGGAAGCGATCAGATTGGCTACCGAAGCACCATGTCGAATTCTGGGAATAGAACCCCATCGTTTAGTTCCGGGAAGCCCAGCTGATTTAGTCTTGTTTGACTTAGAGTTAGAAGAAAAGCAAAACACACAAGATGTACAAAATGGGCAAATGAAAAATAGCCCCTCTCGTCCTCAAGAAAACACAAAAACCACCCCACCCCTTCTTCAATTTCATGTCCGAGCCACTATTTTAGGGGGCCAAAGGGTATTTGGAAATTTCTCCTAGCGAGTTTTTTCTCCTTTCAGCGGGTCTCGGGTTGGGATGGAGGATAAGGTCTGAGCCGATTAGGACGACCCCTCTCCCCGGAAGAATGAGGACAAGACGGTATCCCTTGGAATGCTGCCCGAAGACACTGGCTCAGAGCAATTAAAGCGAGTTGATTTAAGGGATTAGCAAACTTCTGGGCAGCTTGCCGAAACCACTTGGCGGCATCTTCATGCCGCTGTTGAGACCGAAATGCTTCCCCCCGGATTAAATCGGCTGCTGCATCGAAAGGCCCAAAATCCTTCACTCCCTCCAATTGGGCCAAGGCTTGGGGGATCATACCCAATTCGAGGTACCCCGCGGCATGACTAATCCGTTTAGCCGCCCGGACCAGTTGCTCCAAATCCAAGATTTTCACTCTCATAGTCTCCATCAGTGGCATTGGATTCCTCCAGCAGATTGGTAAGCAACCACCAGATGGGATATCAACTGACCCACTTGCAAAAAATGTGCCAAACCTTTCCACGAAACGGTGGCATAACTTCTTTTCGCAAAAGAAGTTAAAGTGAAAAATCTAGCAAAACCTTACGGGGCTTGGAAAACCTTACAAAAAGCTGTCAATTTGACACCCTAGCTCCCCTGCCGAAGAGGCTGGGCTGACATTGGGATTTTCCCGATTTCCAAGAGGGTTTAGCCGAGCGTTGCCTACCCTCCACACTACTGGGAAATTCTTCAGATTCTAGAGATTTTGAAAGGAAACCTCTTTCCATCCATCTAAAAGTTTTTTTGCGAGAACTTCTCTGCTCCATTCTTTTGACAATTTCCCTAACTTATTTTGTTTCCAGTAGTCATGAGCCCCCCCTTTTGTTTACCCAATTTCCTAACTCTAATAGTTACAAGAGGTTGGGCCTTTCCCCCCTTCGGCGGAAGCCCGACAATCGCAAAAGTGGAGCTATGCTCCCCTTTGCGGATGTCCAAGAGGACTCCTCCTTGGAATCTCTGAAGCCTTACAGAATATTGGCGGTCGGTAATTGCCCGAATAAAAAGAAGTGTCAGAACATAACTGGCTTAAATAAAAGGAAGTTACAAAAATAGAAAAAAGTGTCTGGAAGAGATCCAGATTTCGGAACTATCGAGCAGAGGAGAATAGCAGAATCAGTCGAGAGTACTTACTGATTGATATGGTGTAGCCAAAAACCTGGAAAAAAAAGAGATTATCCAACCTCGCAGCCCAAGAAGGATACCGATGCCGAAAGGAATAAAAAACCGACTTTAGAGTTACCTTTTACCCTCCGATTGGGGATGTAGAGAGCATGAGTAATTTTCCAGGGCCATTGTGGATAGGGCCAGTCGGGCCGGAGGATATGAAAGTAGCCTTTATGGTAGTATCTGAAGACCTGCCTCCGGAAGTAAGCCAATCGCTGGAAACAGCAGAACCCACCAGCTGGGAAGAAACTAGGTGGATGGTACGGGGCGCCTATCGGGGAGACCAATTGGTAGGCGTGCAGCTGGCACATCTGCAAGCTGGTCGCAGTGCAGTGGTTTGGCCTCCCCGCTTTCTCGTCCAAGAAGGTGCAGAAGTCGGGTTAGCATTGGTGGAAGGGGTTTGCCAGGAGCTGGCCAGTCGAGGAGTACAACTGGTCTATTGTTTTTTGGAAACGGACACGGGGATGGAAAGCCGATTAATGCAGATTGCCGGTTTTGCCCGGCTTGCCCAGTTGCTCTATCTTGTATCTACAGAAGAAGACTTCCCTTTCTATCCCCCCAGAAGCGTTCTTTGTTTTGAGCCTTACTGCCCACAAAACCATGATCGCTTCCTGTGCACGGTAACAGCTACCTATGTGGAAAGCTTAGATTGTCCGTTATTCAACCAAAAACGATCTATCGAAGATGTGTTGGACAGTTATAAAGCCACCGGCGTCTATCGGCCTGAGCTGTGGCAGCTTGTCCGTTCCGGGCAGGAAGATGTGGGGTGTTTACTTTTAAACGATCATCCGGAACTGGAAAGCTTCGAGTTAGTGTATATGGGCCTGATTCCCTCGGCTAGGGGAAAAGGGTGGGGAGTGGAAGTCACGCGTCAGGCCCAATGGCTCACACGCCTTTGGGGCCGAAACAAGTTGCTGCTAGGCGTGGATGCTGAAAATTGGCCGGCTATTCGGGTTTATGCGGCGGCCGGGTTTCGCCAATGGGCTAGCCGGATGGTCTATGGGAGATTTTTGAGCTAAGCCAAATTCCCCGATCAGAAGCACTTACCCCCGGAGGCCAGGAGGTTGCCGCTGAAATTTTGAATGTCAAATTTGAATGTCAATAGATAAAAGGCAGATAAGAGGCCCCCCAAGCCTCACCCCTCCCATTCCATCCTTGCCCAGCTTCCGCTGAATTTTTGTGGTCCATCTAGGAGATTTGCAGAACATTGGGCATCCTAGCCTCATCGGATCGGCTATCCCATTGGCTTCTCCCCAGAAGAAAAGAACGCCATATCTCAGATTGCTACCGACTATAACTTTCCGGAGCTTAAACCTAGAAGTAAGGTCGGGTTTTGTGCCAAGCTTACTTTCTGGGACCGGTCTATTTTCCCTATATGATCTATCTTGCCTAGTTAACCTACTGAATTTCAGCCCAACCCCTTTCCCCAGGACTTAGCGTTTTCTGGGATATAGAGTCCTATCCTCCTAAGAATGCTAAAACTCCTTCCACAGAGGCATAGCCCCTGGAATCTGGAATATGGGCTCCTAGTTTCCTAAGCTCCTTTTGCCATGTTGGGCCGACTCTTGCAAGGGAAAAGCTCTAACCCCTGCACCTATTAGAGTTAGGCAATCGGATGAACATAGGGGGGCATACTAACCCTAGGAAGCAAAACAAGTTAGGAAAATTTGCTAAAATCGAGCTAACAGACTGTCTTGAAATTGAGATTTGGGCGGTTTCCGTGGGGTTTGGCCAATCGGCTCCCCCCTCGACACTCCTTAAAAACAGATATTTTTGGGATTCTGGGGACTTTCGGAAAGAAACCTCTTTTCATCATAGAAAATGCTTTTTAGGACAGCCACTAAGAAATGCCGGCAAGACTTCCGATGGAATGGGACAACCTACTTTCCCATCCCTTCAAAACGAACCACAAAAAATCAGCCCTAGCCGGGGGGCTTGTTGTTATACATATATACATATCTTGGGGCGGCTTTTCCCATCATAAAGGGAGCAAGTCTGTGCCCCAAATGGGGAAAAACGAACCTTTCGAAAGACGCTAATTGCTAGTTTGGAGAAATGGGATCCTTTAGGAAAGATCCGCAGATACATGGTTTCAGAGACTGTGTTGTTTATGTTGCCTATTTTATCTATTTTGTGTTTTTCAGCGAGCTTAAAGTGATGTTCAAACACTTCGACTCCCACTTTTCCCACTTTGTGTATAACAGCGTGGCCTGTTGGGAGAGAACAAAGAGAACAAAAAGGATTTGCCATTTGGAGAGCCTGCTGGAAGTGGGCAGCAGCTGAGAAGGTGCTTTTTGGAAACCAAGGGCTGACAAAAAAAGTGCTCTCTCCCAAGCAAAACAGTATCTTTTGAGCCGATAGGAAGTTGTGTCATGGGAGGAGGTTGTCTCCCTCCTGAGGGGGCCAAAAACCAAACAGTTTTTCCACCTGTAGGTAACCAGAGCTAAAGTTTCTCTTCCCATGGCTAGGTTTGGTCGAGAGGATTTTTTCTTTAATAAGGAAAGGGGTTTTCTTTTCTAAAAGTGTTTGTAGAAGAATTCTGGAGGGGGTGGTTTGACAGCAGTGCTAGCATCGGTACAATCAGCCGACGGGTGAGAGAAAACTAGCCTCTGAAAAGCCGGGGTGTGTTGCCCTACTAATTTCTCTTAACATCCCGCTGTGGGATACTCTGCCTTTTTACGGAGTGGAGGTTGTTGGGTGGTTATTTTTTAACTCTCCAAGCGGAAATAGGTGTGTTTCGATGTTGGTGGGCAACTGCATTGCTGGAGCTGTCTAGAGGCTAGTCGCACTAAATGGAATGTTTTGGAGGATGAGGTGGCCCTGCCTGGCAGGGAAACGGCGAAACCTTCCGGAACTGGTGGTCATGCTTCAGCCTGTGGAAGTAGCTCTTTGGTTCTGGACAGTAGCCGGGAATAGGTTATCGTCATTGCCGCACAAGGGGCTCCAGAACGACCAACCCTCTTTGGAGACCCGAGCCCTGTTTGCGTGTGGATATCAGAGTTGTTTCGACTGAAGTGTTATTCGGAACCGAAAACCTTTTTCCCCTAGGCAGGCCAAGTAGGGACGCTTTCGGGGCGGACAGGATCTCATGAGTGCCGACAAGGATATCGTCGCTGCGGTGCAGATGGCTTTAGCCGAGCGTATCGGCCAACATCGGTATGAGCTGTGGTTCGGGGCGGAAACCCAGCTCGAGTACCAGGAGAACAGCCTGATTATACGTACACCAAACCCGTTCTTTCAGGATTGGATAGCAGCTAATTTTCGTGGGGATCTGGAGGCTTGTTGCCAGGCTGTGTTAGGGTTCTGCCCGAACCTGCGATTTGAAGCGGCAACAAAGGACAGCCCCGTTTTGTCCGGCAGGGCGGTATCGCAAGGTCGAAGACGCACCAGTGGGCAGAAAGGGGGCCTCGGTGCTAGTGAAAATCCAAAAGGGGGATTGCTTCCGCTATTTAAGGAAGAGGCCCAAGAGGCTACCAGTTTCTGCTTACAACAGAAGGAGCCGGACTGCGGGGCACCGTCAAGAGAACAAAAGAACATCATACATGGGCATAGGCCCTCTGCCTCAGAGGATCTTTCAAAATCCTCGGAAGTCTTGCCAGAATCCCGAATCGCTTTTACACCTGGCCAGACCTCAGAAACAGTAATGCGAAGCGATCCAATAGGCCTGCCTTCCTCCTTGGGGAGTTGTGGAGGCCGTCGGTTTGCCGATTTTGAGTCTTTTATTACCGGGCCGTCGAATCAGTTAGCCCGCAGTGCGGCGGAAATGGTGGTGGCAAGTCCGGGCACGGTTTCACCATTAGTGATTTGTGGGCCCACCGGGGTGGGGAAGACGCATCTATTGGAGGCGATCTGCACGGCAGTGCGGCGTCGGCATCCCCGGCTAGTAACTGTCTATCTTTCTGCCGAACAATTTACCAGTTTTTATATTGAGGCCCTTCGAGGCAGTGGCTTGCCCAATTTCCGCCGCAAATACCGAGCCGTCGATGTGCTCGTCATCGACGATGTACAATTTTTGGCAGGGAAACGTGGAACCCAGGTAGAATTGCTTTATACCATTGATGCCCTCCAACAGACAGGCCGCCAGTTGGTCTTCGCCGCCTCCGATCCCCCCAGAGAACTTCGGGACTTACTGCCGGACTTGATGGTGCGGTTGGATAGTGGGGTGGTCTGCCGGATTGCTCCGCCAGAATATGAAACCCGTCTGCGGCTGGTGGCCCAATATGCTAGACGCATAGGCTTCCAGTTGCCAGAAGATGTCTGCCAATTTGTGGCTAGTCAGTTTCGGCAACACGCCTGGGAGCTATCTGGAGCAGTTTGCCGATTACATGCCGCCTTCTGCGCTACGGGGGAGAAGTTAACTGTGGAGTTTGCCCGCCGCGTGTTGGCCGATATGCTAGCGACTCGCCAACAAGTCCTTCAACTAGCCGACATCCGCAAAGCCGTCTGTGAGGTCTTTCAGATTGATCCAGCTGGTTTGTGCGGACGAGGCAAACAGCGGCAGCTGAGTTATCCTCGGATGTTGGCCATGTGGCTTGCACGCAAATACACTCGGGCGGCATTGAGCGAGATCGGCCAGTTTTTTGGTGGTCGAAGCCATAGCACTGTACTGTCGGCACAAAAGCAAGTCGATCGCTGGCTTCGCCAAGGACGATCCCTGCGACTGTCCGGCAGCCTCTGGAACCCAGAAGAGGCCATTCGGCAAGTGGAAAAATACCTACGGGTGGGCTAAATGGGCATCGTCCCCACCACTAAGGGCTCGCTGTTATACGCAAGGCCATGCTTAGATATGACTTTGCACAAGTACCGAATGCTCACTGAACAATTATACTTTCTGAAAAACTACTCTTTAGGGGGAGGCTATTGAGCCAGCTCAACTGGGGCGCCCATTCCCGAATGGAATTTCCGACTTCGAAGCCCTGCCTGAAGACCCTACCAAAATGGCTCCTGGGAACTTATGGCCTTCCGACACCTTAGGTTGCTAGGTATCCGAATGGGCCTGCCTGGCCGCCGCTGGAAGCCAAGCCGGAGTCAGAGCAAGTTTAACCCCCATAAAGAGGAACTTTTCAGAAAGTACAGTGAACCACACAGAGTGGCTAAAATAGGCAATATGGCCAAATAGTTTCGGAAACCAACTCCTCCTGATCTTCCAAGCGATCTTTCCTAAATTTTGCAATTCTTCTAAAGTAACAATTAGCTTCTATTGAAAGGTCTCTTGTCTCGCAATTTAGGGCGAGAATTTCCTGCCGTGAGGTGTGGGAAATACCTCCCAAAGATGTGTATAACTGCCAACTGCCAAGGGAACTCTCTTCGACTGTTATCATTTTCCATAACTCCTTTTTAATTCTGTAGTTACGGCAAAACCTTATTTTGGAACCTCCGCATAATTAAAAGGAGATATTTTTATACCATGTTGGCTTCCCCCTCTCTAACCCAATATCTAGAAGGCCAGCATTGCTAGCGCTCAATAGATAGTAAGTCTTGGTATAGAAGAACCAAACGGTTATAGAATCAAATGTTCATACGGTTCCCTATATGTTCAAAATTTTGTAGAGATTCCTTTTGTGTCTCTTGGTGGCCAACTTCCAACCTCTCTAATACAGAACCTCCAACAGAAAATAAACGGGCAGAGAGCCTCTCGGTAGCAGGCGGCTCTCTCTTAGCGAAGTGCGGACTCAAACAATCTTGGAACCTTTGCAAAATACTGAATATATAACCAATATTATGAACTTTTGATTCTTAGGCCCTCCCGTTCTCCTAGGTGAATATCTCCTATCGATTGGCTGCTAGCAATGCTAGCAACTCTATATGTTGGGGTAAAAGGAGGACAAACCAAAATAGTATCACAATATCCTCCTTGAATTATGCAGAGGTTCCTCTTGTCCATTGGAAAATCTCTGCACAAGAGGACTATTGTTTGCAAAGCAATAGCAATAAGCACCAACAGATCCGCTGCAAGTACAGTTGACCGTCAGAACAGTTAACTTCCTCATCCCAATAGCCAGGAAGAGGTTAAGCATTTCCCTCCAGAGCAGTGCTAAAATGGCAGGAACACTTCAACTTGATTGCCATTTTCGAGCTTGTCTCGAATCGGTTACCTTCTAAGCGCGAGTTTTGCTATTTCCATAAGTTGTTTTGCCCCCAAGAGTTAAGGTAAACTACTTTTTGTTCACTTAATTTCCTAACGCCAACGATCCCAGGAAATTAGAGCTTTTACTCTGGCAGGAGGCCAAAAATGGCATGACTCGAGTTCAGCCGGGGGAAGTAATTTGCTTTTTCCCTTAGCTCGACTTTTGCCATTTTCCCTAACTTATTTTGTCTCCAAGGGTTAAGACGAACTGCCTTATTGTGCACAAAATTTCCTAAGTCCAATAGCCCCAGGGAGTTAGAATGTTTCCATTCCGGTAGAAGACCGAAAATCGCAAAAGTCGAGCTTAGAGCCTGTCCTGAAATTGAAAGTTGGGCGGTTTCCCATGGGTTTTGGCCGACCGGCTCCTATCCTTCAGACTCCTTAAAAACAGGGATTTTGGGAATTCTGGAAAATTGAGGAAGGAAACTTCCGTTTATCATAGAAAATGCTTTTTCGCACAGCCTCTTAGGGGTGGGAGAGGCCGACGAGCAAACTAGGCCATCTCAGTAGGATAAAAAGCCCTGGTTGGTTGCCGCCTTCCGCCGGACCCCAACCTTCTAGGAGCAACGGGAAGAAGGAGAAAAACATTGCCCACCCCCATTCGGCGGAAGTGTTACAAGTGACAAAGAGGCTCCCTTTAGGAAATCAAAGTTCCATCATTGGGCCGAGACTCTGTCCAGGGGATTTCTTCCGTGGCTCGAGAAGCTACAATAAAAATTGTCCCCCTTCTGGCGAGGGGAAGAGGGAGTTTATTTTGGGTTAGATTTCAGGCGGATAAAGAAGTATGTGTGTGTGTTCACTGCACCAGGAGGTCCTTATTGCCTCTGGCCATGCCGGGCGAGGAATCTTTGAGACCGAAGGCCAAGGTGAAGGGCAGAACATGGTATGAGAATCGCAGAAGGCTCCGTCTGTCTTCTGCTTTCCCGAGGCTGCCCCAGGTGGTATTGCTCTTATCCGGGGCCCTCTCCCACCAGGGGAAAGGGGGAAATACGCTCACTTCCGTTCCGCTAAAGTGTTACTAAAAATTGAGAGGGTATTTTGATCTTCTCTTCGCGAGGTGTGGGCAGATATGAAAATTTCTATTCGATTGGCTTCTTTATTAGAACATGTGCGCAACCGCCGCGGCCTGATTGCAGAGATTGAAAAATACACTGGCATCGAACGACATACTATAACCGGATTGCTGAACAATACGGTGAAATATGTTTCCTTGGAAGCGCTGGCCAAACTGAGCGATTATCTGATTGCGGTGCATGGGGTGGACCCGGCTATTTTGCCGGGGGCGTTGCTCGGCCGAGATCCGGAACGATTTTGGGAGATGTTAAGTTCCTGCGCCCAAGTGGAATTTTGCATAGGTGCCCGAGTTTCGCCCGATTGGCCAGGAGCTGAATATGTAATGTCCACGGATTCCCGACTTCAGGGGATGCTGCTTTCGAAACTGTCGCAGTGGGAGATTCGGCAGATGCATGCTCCGGCGATGCCGATGGAGCAATCTGGAGTCTCCACCGAGCCGGGCCGATCTACCCCCCTTTGCTCCCGGATCATCGGACCGGAATCGACAGCAGAGCAACCCTTAGGCCGGGTCCGACGACAGCATCCGCGATTCCACTTGGTGGCCGCACCGGAGCGGCATATTCGACCGGAGAATCCGGGGCCTCAATGGGCGGAGATAGTGGCCCGCGCACGGGCCGTGTACGAAAATAGTCCAGAAGGCTCCCCGTTGCAACCCTCGTTTCCTTGGCAGGCACCGGCAGGCCAAGGCCGGGCTCTGGTTGCCTTAGGCAGTGTGAAGGTCAATCCGGTGGTGGAATTAATTTTGGCCCATGCATTTCGGGCTGAGCCATTCGCCAGTTTGGATCACCTACCGAAAGCTTCTTTGCGGCCTTGTCCGATGCTATTTCGATATCGAGACGACGATCCGCAGCCGCCTTCATTTTGCGGCGGCGTGCAGATTGCTGCCGATACCCCCGCACCTTGGCCAGGAATCTATTACGAAGCCCAACCAGGTCAGTGGGTATGTTGCCCCTGGGATGCGGAAAGGCAGGATGCAGCTTTTTTGATGTTTGCGATGTATCCGGCCCGAGCACGAGTGGAAGTGGCCTGCGGCGGTTTTAGCAGCCGAGCCACTCATTGCCTAACCGATAAACTTGATGAGATCATTTCCGCTTTAGGAGAACCTTTGTTCTCTACTGGCCAGATCGTCTTTGGCATGTATGTGATTGAATTCCGCTTTTCTCCTGAACAAACCTCAAAGCAAGCTATCAAAGAGCCTCAACCGACCGAATATCGAGTGTTGCCTATCCCAGAACAAGTGCTTAGCCAACGCTTGGCCCACTGGAAATAAGCCAACGTGTCAGGAGGCACCAGGGACAGCAACAAGACTGGCGGCCTTATGGGGGCTATGTCTAGCAGAAAACTTCCCAAGCCCACAAATCTACAAACTGATCGATTATCGGACGCCGCCTACTACCGCATACGCCACCAGGCTCGGATCCATTTGAGAGTCCAGATCCGTCTTTATCCGAATAGTGAACATCAATTTCCCAGATTCTTTGCCCGCGATAAAGGTAATCGGAATTACATGTATCGTCTTTGGAGCATCGTCTGGAGGCACAGAAAACTGGAAGCAGTCGGCATCGGCACTAATTGAAAGGATCCGAAATGGCGTACTAGCTCGGACCACTACTTTTTTGGTAACTTTCTGCCCTGGCGCCACCACGCCCAAAAACAAAGAGGCTGGGCTGACAGTGATCCCAGAGCGGATCCGGCCTTCGACCAAGAGCGGCAGTTCACTATATATACGATCATTTGTAACTAAAATCAGATAATCCTGATAATAGCCGGCCGGTAACTGACCTTCGCTTCGCACCGTCAGTTGATACCAGACCTGTCCGGCGGCCCGGCCTGTTTCCACCAATTCAGTCTTTAGGGCTGAATGGGGGCTGCGCACTTGGAGAATCTGCCAGTCATTCCGGCCCACATAATGGATGTCCACCTTCCGTTCCACCGGTACGCCCGATTTCACCTCTCCTAGGTCCACACTGGGAGGCGAAAAGACCACATCGGAGCGAATATATCCCCGAACCTGAAGTTGCACCTCTGCATAAAAAGGTTTGTCAAAGACTACCGTTAAAGTGGCTCCTTTAGCCCCCACAAAAAGATGTGTATTATAGGTGGCCACAATCGCCGATTGCTCATGGGTCTTCAGCCACTGTTTGGTAATCCGAGCTGTTGTACATGCGCAGCTCGAACGCACCGAGACGATATGAACATCTTCTACATAAGGGTTGGTCAGCACAAATGCAAACTCCGCTTTGGCCCCCCGAACCACAACCCCAAAATCATGCTCCAAGGTTTGGAACATTTTCCTGGCCCATTCCTGCGCTGAACCGGCCGGAGGTCCCATAGTCCACAGACCTACTACCAAAAGCAACCAGGCTACTCTTTTCCTCCACATCGTGCACATCTCCTTTCATGCTGCTGGTTGGCAACCCGTGGCAGGAGCAGAGGGGCTGGAAACCCACATTTCTCAAACACTAGCACCGCCTCGGGCAAGAAGATCCTGGGAGTGGGTTCTGGAAAGAGTTGTAAACTGGATGTCGGGGGTGAACGGTTGCTTTCATTTAATGGTAAAATTAGGACACCTTGAATGGCGGTTGACCTTGCACCAGACGCCCCCATTGCAAGCTATGCAACTGTAGGACGCCCTTGGGGAAGCGTCAAGTTGGGTTTTTTGGCTCCTAGGTTGGCTCCTGAAACACAACTGCTTTGCATAGCCCCTCAACATGGGCATTAATATGCCCATCTTTTGGACTATTTTTCACCCAAACGGCAGGAGACCATTACACCAAATAGAGGTATAATGGACCTTAAAAACTAAGCCCAATGTTGCCCTGGAGAAACGGCACAAATTGGGCAAGATCGTTAGAAAATCAGAAGAAAACTCTGGATCATTTACTCGCTGTTATACACAAGTTGGCGGGGAAGCGTTCGCACTTCACTTTAGGCAAAATCCCAAAAGCTCATTGAACAACGCAGAATGGATACCATAGGCGATTTAACTAAGACAGTCTTTGAAACCAAGCACCTTTTGCTCTTGGAAGTGATCTTTCCAAAATGCTGCAATTTCTCCAAAGGAACAATTAGCTTCTTTGAGAAAGGTCCGTTATTCCCCTATCTTGGGCAATCATTTGCTGCCGTTGGGATGGGAAATACCTCCCAAAAATGTGTATAACAGCGTGGGATCATTTAAGGGAGATATTAATTATTTTAACACTTCAGCCGAATGAAGTGAGTTTCCCCTGCTCCTCAGACGGCACAGGACACCTACGCTGTCCTTATTAGCAGAGAAGGATGAGAAGGAGATGCTCCCTCAAGAAAGCGGAACGAGTTGACCAAACCGAAGCCTTATTTTGGTCTTGGTAAATTGAAGTTATCAGGGTTTTTGGGTAATTTTCTACCATTGCTAGCTGTTGCATAATATTGCCGGGGGGCAAAAGCCACAGGACGAGGCGAAATCCTCTCTAGAAGCTCTGGCAAATCCTGAACATACAGTGGGAACCTCTGGAGAATTTAAGGGGTATTTTTATACCATCTTGGCGTATCCCTCTAACCCAAATCTAGGAGTGCTAGCATTGCTAGCATCCAATAAATAGAAAATGTGTTCCGGAGAGAAGAACAGAGCAGTTATGGAATTAAAAGTTCATAAAGTTCACTATATGTTCAGAATTTTGCCTGGTTCCGCAAGTGTTTCATTTAGGTAAAGGGTTATGGATTTTTCGTTCGACTTTTGCCCTTTTTAGCCTTCGGGCGAAAGGAAAAGTTCTAACTCACTGGAATTTTTGGAGTTAGGAAATAGTGGGGCCCGAAGGAGCGCCGTGCTTCAGGAATCAACCCAAGTTAGAAAAAGGCAAAAGTGGAGCCTCAGAGATTTCCTCAGATTTCATCCAAACCCCAGCCTTTCCGGTACTCCCGACTCAAGTATTGATTAGCTTCCTGGTTATTGGTGATTTTGAAAGCTGCGGGATCCCACTCGATTCGGCCTTTGACCCGTAAGGCGATATTGCCCAATAGATACGCTTCGGTAAAGGGGCCGGAGTAGCTGAAGTTGCAGCCGGGTTGTTTGCCGGTCTGGATACCGCGAATCCAATCGGCCCAGACGTTTTGCCGATCCCACTCCTCAGGGGCAAGCTCGGGCAATTGGTAGGGTTGGCCTTTGCCGTCCCGGAACGGGCCTCGGTTGGCCGGATAGGTGTTTTTGGTGCCGACAAATACCGGTCCCAATCCGCCGCCAAGTTCTTGGGGCAGTTTTTTGCCGCCGTCATACCAGAAGACTTTCACCGGGGGTAGGTTGCCCCTGGCTGGAAAGTCAAATCGCAAAATGCTCCATTCTGGAAACATTTCGGCTGTCATGCCGGAGGTATCCACAATTTCGACGCTGGTAGGTGCTCCTAGTTCGAGGGCGAAAAAGATGATATTCATCGCATGGGGGGCGATGTCGCCCAAAGCGCCAGTGCCAAAATCCCACCAGCCGCGCCAAACAAACGGATGATAGACAAATTCATGGCGGAAGGAACGAAGTTTACGGGCGGGATGGTCTTTCGGCCAACGGGCTACAAAGGGGCGCATTGGTGCGGGGCCGAGCCAAAGATCCCAATGGAGTTCTTTGGGCGGAGGATCTTCTCCGGGGGGACGGTCGGCGCCTTGAAGCCAAATAGGCCGATCCGTCCCAACATGTACTTCCGTTACCTCTCCCAATGCGCCCGCTTGGATCAGTTTCCGAAGCCGAAGCATTTCCGGATTGCTCTGGGTTTGGGTGCCCATTTGAGTGATGAGTTTTTTCTCCTCGGCCAACTGGCGCATCCGGCGGGCTTCCAAGACATTGTGGGTTAGCGGCTTTTGACAGAAGCAATGAATGCCCCTTCGCATAGCCGCCATGCTGATCGGCGCATGGGTATGGTCAGGCGTGGCCACTACCACCCCGTCCAATTTGGCTTCGTCGAGCATTTTGCGGAAATCGGTGTAGAGTTTGGCGTTCGGGTGGTTACGTGCCCAGGAGTTCAAACGGCCTTCATCGACTTCACACAAAGCAGCAATGACCGCACCGGCGTTTTCCACCTGTTTGGCGTCATGGGTGCCCACACCAGCGCCGACGGCGCCGACAGCCACTTTTTGATTGGCTGCATAAGCCCGTAGACTTGCTGGCCGAATCAACGTACAGACGCCCACCGTTCCCGCTGCCTGAATCAAACGACGACGTGAAATTCGATGCTTCATAGATACTCTCCTTCCGAAAATAGAAAAACATAATAGCGAAAAATGCAGAGGTCAGGTGTGGGGGGGGAGGACCTGTAAATCGAGGATTATTGGCTTTGAATTACCAATTAAAAAACCTTATTTAGCTCCAGTTTTGCCAATTTCCGGACTGCTGGCTCCGTGGGATGTTCTAACCCTTTGAAAATCTTGGACTTAGGAAATTTACAGACCAAAGAATCCTGAAAACCTGATTTCTTGAAATAAAAGGAGTTGCAAAAATGGCAAAAGTCGAGTTTAGGTACACACGCAAAAACCCGCTGCTGACGGACGGGAGGGCTTTCATTGGTAATCCAAACACCAATAAGCCCTGGCGTTACTTCTCGTTAGTACCCTAAAGGTCTGGGGGAAGCCTATTGGGGAGGCTATTTGGTAGGTTTGGCACCAATTATTTTACAGGATTTGCTTTGTTAGGGGAACCAATCGGGAGACACTGGGTGTGGCTGAAAATTTATGGATCAATGGGGCGTAGATATGGGGTCTCCGCCTAATTTCAAATGGATATTTTCCATATCCCTCTCTAACCTTATTTAGGGGTGCTAGCAATGCTAGCACCCAGTAGAAAGTAGGTGTTCAGAGAGAAGAACTAAACTGCTATAGAATCAAAAGTTCAGAAAGTTCACTATATGTTCCGGATTTTGCAGAGGTTCTACAATATAGGCAAAACAAGCCTAACTCTTGGAAATCCACCTCTACCAGAACCTACTGATGTCATTGTCCGATATCCAGATCGAAACTCTTTCCCGGTCTCATGAGCCCCCGAATCTGGAATCCTGGCTTCTTATTCCTGGAGATGCCAGGCAGAGGCAGTTGGATGAAACTGAGGCTGCTATCTTCCCGATCCCCCCTAAACTGACCCAAAAATCAGCCTCATCCGGTACACTTCAGCCAAGCGAAGGAGTTAATGTTTGGTCCAAAATTCCTCAAGCTTTTCATGCCAGGGGAATCGGGAATCCAGAGGTTTTCTGCATTGTTTTGATGGTTTTGATGAACTTAGGGCCTAACTTCCATCCCCGCATCACTCGGTAGGTCTCCTCGCCGATGAGCGGGTGGCAATCCGGCTTGGAGAAAATATTCTTCGGGGCAGTAGGTGTCTAGTTTTGCCAGGTTGGGTTACCTGATATTTGGTAGGGCTTTATCTGTCGCATTTGAACTGGGAGAGCAAGCCCGTATTTTGACGAATAGGTACATTTCTTCATATAAAAGAGAGGTGGGCTTCGGCATTCAGCGGAAGTGGTAATAACTGGGAAGCTGCGCGGACTTGACCACTAGGACCAAACGGGCTAAACTGCCGCCTTAGCTTGCTCGGGAGGAGAGAAAGGTTATGGGAACCCAACCCCATATTGGAGCCCTGGACCTAGGGACTACTGGAGTTCGTTTTGTCATTTTCCAGGCCGATGGAACGGAGCGGGCTTCTGCCTATCAGGAGATCCCGCTTTCCTATCCTCAGCCGGGCTGGGTGGAGCAGGATCCAGAACAAATGATACAGGCCTCATTGGGTGTGCTTCAGGAGGCCCTTCAACGAGCAGGGTTGCAGGCCAAGGAGTTGGCCGGTTTCGGGATCACCAATCAACGAGAAACAATTATTGTCTGGGAGCGGGGAAGCGGCCGGGCGCTTGCTCCGGCTATCGTCTGGCAGGACCGGCGCACTGCTGCCCGATGCGAGCAGCTGCGGACTACTGGCTGGGCAGAGATCATCCGAGAGAAAACCGGTCTTTTGCCGGATCCTTATTTCTCAGCCACAAAGATTGAGTGGCTGATTCAGCATCTGCCAGGCCTCCGGGAAAAGATGGAAAGAGGCCAGATATTTTTTGGCACAGTGGACAGTTGGCTACTTTATCGGCTTACCGGCCTGGCGGCCACCGATCCATCGAATGCCTCACGCACCATACTTTTCGACCTCCGGCAGCGTCGGTGGGATCCGGAGCTTTGCGCCGAGTTTGGGGTGGTGATGGACTCTCTGCCGGAAGTTCGGCCAAGCCTCTCTGTATTTGCTTGCACCCATCGGCAGTTGGTCGGAGCGGAGCTGCCGGTGGCGGGGTTGCTAGGGGATCAGCAGGCTGCCCTTTTTGGCCAAACGGGCTTTGAAGCCGGACAGATTAAAGTTACCTGGGGCACGGGGGCGTTTCTGCTGCTCAATACAGGCCAGCAGCCGGTTCCGCCTCCGCCGGGACTACTGAGCACTTTGGCCTATAGTAGCCAGCAGGCAGCTTATTATGCATTGGAAGGATCGGTTTTTGTGGCAGGGGCCGCCGTACAGTGGCTTCGGGACAACCTAGGGATCATCCGATCGGCGCAGGAGACAGAGGCCCTAGCTGAAACGATTCCGGACAATCAGGGGGTTTATTTTGTGCCGGCCCTAGCTGGACTTGGGGCTCCACATTGGGACCCGTATGCCCGGGGGTTGCTCATTGGGCTGACGCGGGGAACAGGCCGGGCTCATTTGGCCCGCGCCGCCTTGGAAGCCATCGCCTATCAGACGCATGATCTTCTGCGAGTGATGGAGGAGGCGTTGAGAACAAAAATTCATGAACTCCGGGTCGATGGCGGCGCCGCTAAAAACAACCTACTCTGCCAGTTCCAAGCGGATATTCTTGGTATCCCAGTGATCCGACCGAAAATTTTGGAAACTACTGCTCTGGGAGCTGCTTTTGCCGCCGGATACGCCCTGGGCATCTGGCCAGATTTCCACACCCTCCGGTCCCTCTGGCAAGAAGAGCGTCGATTCCTCCCGAGGATGCCAGATTCCCAGCGTCAAAAGCTGCTCAGCGGCTGGCAGCAGGCCGTCGAGCGAGCCCGCTCCTGGGCCAAATAACCTACCTAAATTCTACCCCTTCTACTTTAGCCATTTTGGGGCTTCCTCTAAAACTCGACTTTTGCCATTTTTCCTAACTTGGTTTGACTCCAAGAGTTAGGAGGAGACTTCTTTTTGTTCACGCATTTTCCTAAGTCCAATAATTTCAAGGAGTTAGAACTTTCCCCCTGCGGCAAGGAGGCCGAAAATTGCAAAAGTCGAGCTAAGGCCGAATTTTCAAAGGGTTAAGACATCTAAAGGGGCTGGCTGCTGGGCACTGCTAAAGGTCAAGAGCCTGGAAAACCAAGAGAAACGTAGTTTTGTCGGACGGGGGGCTTCCCATCCGAATTCAAACCTCAACAACCGTTGAGATTATTCATCCAGGAGTTTGCCCTCCTGGAGCCGAACCGTTCGGGTGGCGATCTGGCGTAGCCAATCCCGATGGTGGGAGACTACAAGCAGCGTCTGCGGCAAACGAGCTAGGATGTGCAGGACCCGATGGGCGGTTTGTTCGTCCAGCCCCGCAAACGGTTCGTCCAATAGAAGGATTTGGGGCTGCATGGCCAATAGGCCCGCTAAGGCTACCAATCGCTTTTCCCCGCCGGAAAGCCGATACGTGATACGATTTTCATATCCAGCTAAACCCAAGCCGGCCAAAGTTTCCCGAACCAATTGGCGGACTTGGTCTTTTGGTTTGCCCAGATTCAGTGGACCGAAGGCGACATCCTCGGCCACAGTAGGAAAAAGCAGTTGGTCGTCGGCCTCTTGGAACAAAAGGCCTACCTGTCGGCGAACCGAAAGAAAATCGTGTTCTTTGGCCCGGAGTTTACCGAAGATTTCGATTCGACCCGAGCTAGGACGGAGTAAGCCTACGATCAGATGTAACAGGGTGGTTTTCCCGCTGCCGGTCGGACCGATCAGACCTACGCGTTCCCCGGGCCAAAGCACCAAATTACAGCCGGTTAAAACCGGCCTAGCTGGCTCATAGGCGAAATAGATCTCTTCCAACCGAATCAGCGGTCTGTCCACAGAGGGCGGAGGGGTATTCATAGTAGATAATCAAAAATTTATATTATCTCCAGCTAACCTTTTCCCGGAAAACATTCCTGAGTCGGCACAGCCATCCAGAGCCGGGGAGCCAACCACGCAACTAGAGTAAGCAGAACACCAGGTTGGCTTTTTCCTGACCTGGATTGTTGCCATTTTGGGAAACGTCCTTTATTTCTCAACTTTTGCCATCTTTCCTAACTACTTTTTTACAGGAGTTATGGTGAACCCTCCTTTTGGCCCCATTCCTAAGCCCCATAATTCTAAGGAGTCCGAGTTTTCAGTTTTCGACGGCAGTCCGAAGTCGAGTTATTTCAAGCAGACAGACTTAAAGAACCTCTGCAAAATGCTGAACATATAGTGAATTATATGAATTTTTGATTCTATAACCGTTTAGTTCTGCACCCGAACAACTACTATCCGTTGGGTGCTAGCCCTCTACATGTTGGGTTAGAGGTGCTGTAAGGCAAAATCGTATAAAAATAGCTGCGTGGAATTATGCAGAGATTCCTTAGTGCAATCTTTGCTCGGCAAACTCACTAACGCCAATATTTTCGAAGGGTTAGAGTACCGAGGAAGCTGTATCCTGGAAATAGGCCAAACGGAAGCGGGAAATCGAGGCTATCTATTTTACCCACAGAGTTCTAAGCCAATAAGGCCTGCTAAGCAAGCTAGCCAGCCGAGGCCAAACCACAGATCAATCCATCGGTACCGGAAATGTTCTAGCAGCCAAAACTTGCCAGTAAATCCTCGGCATTGCATGGCAGCCAAAACCCGTTCGGATCGGTCCCAGGCGCAAACCAAAAGCATCCCGACCAATACTCCATAGGTTCGTAGGGTATGGAGATTAAGGGCCGCATGAAATCCCCGGACCTTCATCGAAGCCCGCAGCCGATCGTACTGCCGATAGAGCACTTCCAGATACCGAACCGTGAAGATTAACAGTTGAGCCAATTTCGGTGGGACCCCCAAGTGATCCAGGGCATGCCCGACAGTGGCCAGCTCCATTGTGCCGACCAACAGCAAAAGCCCTAGCAGGATGGCATTCCCTTTCAGGGCGATTTTCCCGGCAAGTTCCAGGCCTTCGGGATTCCACTGGAGCAGGCCCCACCGATAAACCGATTCACCCATTGCTCCGAGCGGCAACAGAATAGCTAACAGCAATACCAAGAGGTTAAACGGCAAAAGCCGGGCTAACATCGGCCCCAAATGCACCCTGGCGGAAACGGCCAACATCACCATACCTACCAAAGCCCACCCAAGCGCACTGGTTTTTTGCAAAGCGCTGAGCACTACTGCGGCGGCGGCCACGGCCAAAAGCCGTGCACGCGGATCTATCCTCCGCACCCAGCACCCTTCTGGCACAAGCTCTTGCAAAAACCAACTGGAGGAGGACATTTCCGGTTCTGCAACTGCTATGGATCACGCTTCATTCGAAAGCCTGCAAAAACCCACTGGAGGACACATTTCTAGTCCCTGGCTGCTTGCGCAAGAAAACCTCAGCGCCCGACCTGCTTAAGCATGGGAGGAGTCCATTGGCCCATCTGGCTCCGCGGGCGGTTTTAGAGAAATGGGCCGTGAGAGAGATTTCCGCATTCCTAATAGATAAAACCCCAGACCGGTAAGCCCCACAATATAGCCGATGCCGCCCAAAACGTCGCTCCAGCGGAGGCGATCTTCCATTTGTTCGAGTCTGCTGGCCAAAGGGGCGATCTGCCGACGCACTGCCTCTTCGATCCATTGCTGCCATTGCTCTGGATTGCCAGGAGGGGGGACGTTTTGCTGGGCCGAACGCTCCCGTGGAAACGCCGCAGTCCCCGACTGCCCCGAAACTCCTAGGGATGGAGCTAGGGAGCTGCTGGGAGGTTTTTCTTCCGAGAGAGATGGGAGTTTTTCTATAAGGGGCGATGGGATCTGTTCCAGGGGCGGTAGAGATTCCGGCAGTTCACTGGCCGATAGGACAGTTTCCGCTCCATGACCGTCGCCCGTATCTACTACCAGCCGATAATTGCATCGGGCCGGCGCCGAGAAAGAAAACTGTCCGTTGGCGTCTGTTTTGGTTTCTAAGAGTTTTCGGCCGTCGGGCAGAAACACCTGCAGAGTGGCTTCCTGTGCCGCCGCACCACCTCGGAAATAAGCCCGACCTTGGATTTTCTGACCAACCACCTCAGCATGAAGATAAATCTTATGGGCCCAAGCAGCCGAACCACCCCCTAGAAGCCATCCGATCAGTCCAGCAACCAGAACCACACATAATCGTCGCTTTTCCTTAGAAGCTATCCCGACAGCAGACTCCCTCGTTTTCCGAGGAGTTTTCCATTGGATTGGTACATCTGGGAAAACCCGACAAAACAGCCGTATGTGGGATTTGGGAGCCTGCACGCAAATCGCTGGTTGCAAGCGGGAAACCGCTTCGGTGGAGAGCCTGTGGGAAAAAACCAGTCTCATCGAAAGCCTTTCCCAACCGAGGCTAAAAGGAAATTATCGGCGAAAGACCTCTGGGCGGACTTTTCGTAAGAAGCTCACAGCGGCAGCGGTGACGATGGCATCGATCCCGGCTGCCGGCAGGTTGGCCAGAAGGACCAGGTGAGCCACATGGTTAAAGGCTTTTCCGGTAGCCAGAAGCACACCGGCCGCCAGGAAGGCAGCCACCATCACCCCGGTAAACCCAGCCGCTGCCCCTGCCCACCAAGCCAAGAGAGCGTTGCTCCCTAGGCTGGCCCGCCGAAACAGATAATAGCACAGGACCGCCGGCAGGGCCATAACCACAGTATTGACTCCGACCGCCAATAGCCCACCAAAACCGAAAAGCACCGCCTGCAGGAGCAGGGCCACCAAAACGGCCGGCACCGCCGCCCACCCTAGAACCAACCCCAAAAGTCCATTAAGCACTAGATGCACCGGAGTGCCCATAACCGGCACATGAATCAGCGAAGCCACAAAAAAAGCCGACGTCAAAATGGCGGTGCGAGGCATGTCAGCCGCCTCCAACTGGCGTAGCCCCACAGCTACGCCACCGGCTGCCAACAACATCCCACCAGCCAACACCACCTGCCCCGAAGCACTGGCCGCCAAAATCGCTTCACTCAGGTGCATAAAGATTTTTCCAGGAACACCAGACCTTTTCCGCCAGATGAATGATGAATAAGGTCTTTTCCCCTTTCTAGACGGCAGGAGAGAGGATTCCCTTTCACCCCTCTACCAACGGCGTGTAATTTATAACAGTGGAATATGGGAAAGTGTTTTCAAAAAAACGGGAAACATACGCAAACTCCCATTCTCGCCTCTAAGAGGCTGTCTGAAGAGAGATTTTTGGCTCACTCCACTCCCAGGTTGTTTCCACGATCAGGAGCAGATACAGTCCGGGATTTGGGCACCTTGGCTACCTAGAGCCTTCACCGAGCGTTGGAAAAGGAAGCTTGGCTACCTCCTTTTCAGACAACCTCTAACAAGCTGTGGTACTG
>JANXAQ010000158.1 GCA_025062105.1 Thermoguttaceae bacterium | reverse complement strand
AAAAATCCCTTCTCTTAGAGCATACTGTGTTGGCGTCACGTGGTTTTTTAAAAAATGGGTTAAATTTTGGAACCTCTGCATAATTCAAGGGGGATATTTTTATACCATTTTGGCAGATCCTTCCTGTAACACAACATATAGTGGCACTAGGATTGTTAGCCCACAATAGATAGTAGGAGGCCTGGTAGGACAACGGAACGGCGAGAGATGCAAAAGTACATAAAGTTCACTGGATGTTCAGAATTTTGCAGAGCTTCCAAGTAGATGTCCAGAGAGGAGAATCAACCGGCTAGAGAATCAAAAGTTCACATAGTTCACTATATGTTCAAGATTTTGCAGAGATTCCCTAATGCCAATATTGTCAGAGGCTGTGCTAAAATGGGGATTTGGCTAGTTTCCAATCGGTTTTGGCCTACCGGCTCCGCCCCACGACACTCCTTAACCACAGGGATTTTGGGAATTCTGGGACATTGAGGCAGGAAACCTCCTTGCATCATAGAAAATCTGTTTCCAGACAGATTCTAAGCTCGACTTTTGCCATTTTAGCCTTCTCCCGGAAGAGGAAAACTCTAAATCCTTGTAACTATTGGACTTAGGAAATTGCGTGGACAAAAGGGGGTCTCGTCGTAACTGCTGGAAACAAAAGGACTTAGGAAAAATGGCAAAAGCCGAGCTAAGAGGTTCAAGCATTCGAATGGGGGCTGCCCTCTGGAAAAGAGGCGAAATTCGGGTGAAGGAAAAGACCCAGTAAAGATGAGGATGGGTTTTTCAAGGGGTTTCCTCAGCCGGCTGTTCACGGGCCGACGGCCCCGAAGGCCCCTGCTCGGCGGAACAGGCAGGGTTTTGAAGGGGGTTTTGGATATCTGGTAAAATGTGTAGTCCTCGGCGGCGGACTTCCCATTGAGCTTCAATTGGCACTTCAGAGCCAGGCGGCCGAGTCGGTGGGATCAGCCACTGAGTTAGCCAGACCAACCCCCCAATGGCCGCCAAGCCCCCCAGGAGGACAATCCCAACAAACAAGACATATGGCTTGCACAAATCCCAGATCCGAGGCGAACAAACTGCCGTGGTTTTTTTCGGAGGTCTGTCCGGAGGGTCTTCTCGGGAAAGATGCCCATTCAGCCCCCTGTCAGAAAACCGATCCCGAGGGGGCTCTTCTGCCGACTCGAATTCCAATAAACTAGCAGGTTCTGTCTGCGTGGAAGCGGAGGAATGCTCTGGCTCTGAGCTATCCGCGCCCATGGCCTTAGCCACTGCATCTAACCATCGCCGATACTCTTCCTCGGAATACTGATCAGAAGGCCACGCCATAAAGAAAAACTCTCCCTCTATTCCTTACTTTCAGGACTGCTTTCTGGGCACTGTTGTTTATTCTACTTCTGTTGAGACTCAGATGCCAGAGGACCGGGTGCGTAGGGGAATTATCTACCCAAGCCAAATATACACACTATACCCTCCGAAAGCAGAAAACAGCTAAGGGATTCCCGATGCCGCTAATTAGTCGGGGGCAAACAGAAGCTCTCTACCTGCCCCCTCTTGTGGAATGTTAACCTAGCAAGTAGGATACAACTAGGTTTTTTAGATTTTTGGGTGAGGGGTAGAGCCTTTTCTCAGAGGCAGTTGCTAACCAGGCACCTCAGCCTGCGGATGGCCAGGTGATTCTTTTGTTCCTTTTTGGAGGAAGGAGTGCCGTTATGCATAATGCGCCGGAGCAAGGGGCCAAAAAGCCGATGATGCCGATCTACCGAATTGTGCTGATTGTCTTTGTCATTGTGGCAGCGATAGTGATCATCTGGGAATTACGGGTCCGCAGCCAATGGAACTCCACTTATAGTGCCATCGCTTCCCAAATCGACGACGAACAGAAGCCGCTGTCCAAAAAAGACCTGGATAAACTAATCCAAGGCAATCCCCGGCGGGAACAGCCCGAAGGAGCCAAAAACCAAGAATTGTTCATCTGGAGCGGGATTCTCCAGAAGTACCGAATGCGGCTCCATTATTCTGGGGAGATGGTTACCAGGATTGAGTCTCAATAAACTTTGTTTCGCCGAATCAAATGTTTTGTCTTCCACCACCCCAGGGGAAAATGAAAAAATATCTGGGGGGTATTTTCTGCGGAAATGGTGGTTTCCGATGGTACGATCTTTGGTGGCTGATGGGCTGAGGATGTTGGCTGTTGTGGTGGGGCTGGTGGTCTGCACGGAGCTAGGAGGTTCCGAAGAGACCGACTTGGTCGTTATGGCAGAGGAGGCAAAACAAGATAAATCAGGGGGAGAAGATCGGCAAACGGAGCTAGCCCATCGGGTTCGGCGGCTGGTCCGCCAATTGGATGCTTCCCAGGCTGTGCAACGCGCTCAGGCTGAAGAGGCTCTCTTAGCTCTAGGACCGGACATCCTGGGTTTGCTGCCGGAGCCGGAAGGTCAGGAGTCAGCCGAAGTGGCTGTAGCATTAAGACGCATCCGTGAACAATTGGAGCGTCGTCTGGCTGAATCGGTCCTGCAGCCCTCTGTGCTTAGCTTACCGGAGGGGCCGCTTTCATACTGGGAAGTGTTCGAGCGGATCTATCAGCAAACAGGCAATCGCCTGCGCCTGCGAAGCGAGGTGCAGGAATGGAGCAAGAGGCTACGGTTTTTTGGACCGGTGGACAAAAAACCATTTTGGCCCTTTCTTGACCACCTGCTCGATCAAGGCGGGATGAGCATTTATCCCTACGATCCTGGCGAAGACTTAGTGGTGGTAGCCCGGTCGGAGCAGGAACAACCTCGCAGTCAAAAGGCATGCTATGTAGGACCGTTGCGGATTGCTCCGCTGCGGCTGATGGCCCAACGGGATTATCGCACCCGGCAAGGCGATCAGTTGGTGTTGGTTTTGGAGGTTACCTGGGAACCAAGGATAAGGCCGGTGGTGCTTCGGCTACCGCATCAGACACTACAAGCGGTAGATGATCGGGGCCGAGCGATTTCTGCCGGGCGAGCCGATGCTCAGTCGATCGTACCCGTCAAAGTCGGGCAAAAAGCTGCCGAACTGGAAGTGCGGTTGGCCTTGCCAGATCGTTCGGCAAAACGGTTGGAATCCATCCAAGGGAAACTGACGGCCACGCTGCCGGGTGCCATGCAACGGTTTTCTTTCCTTTCTGTGCGCACCGCCCGCAACCAAACGCAACGTCGGGCTGGAGCTACTGTGAGCCTACTGGACATCCGAAAAGAAGGCCCTGGGTGGCAGATAGAAGTGCTTCTGCGCTATGATCGACCCAGCGAGGCCTTCCAGTCGCACTACCATTGGTTTTACCGGAATCAAGCCTATTTGGAATCTCAAGATGGCCAAAAGATCATGAGCTCCGGGGTGGAACCATTTCGGCATACCGATTCGGAGATCGGCCTCCGTTACCAATTTGAGGGGGGTGAAGAGTTGGAAAAATATACTTTCGTTTATGAAGCGCCCGGCCTATTACTCACCGAAGAGTTTCCCTTCCAATTGCAACAATTGCCTCTTCCTTAAATGCATTCTTTTTGCCCTGTGAGGGCCTCGGTCAAGAAATTGGCCGATTCCACACTCCGATGCCTGATTGACCGCCGGGGCAGCAGGTCTCAGGTTATCTATCCTCTAGGCCGGAGGCCACTAGATCCAGAAACTCTAGAAACGCCGTAGTGACCAAGCCGGGATTTTCCAATGGCGCCATATGCCCGGCATCGGGGATTGTAACGAACTTGGCCTTGGGGATGGCCTGGGCGAAGGCCTGCATTTCTGCAGGGGGAGAAATGACATCCTCGGTTCCCACAAGGACCAAAGTCGGACAAGTAATTTCTGATAGGAGCGGTTGCATGTCGCGGCGTTGGGCCATGCCCAGGGCGGCCGCTGCTACGCCGGCTGGATTGGCCGACTGAATCTGCTGGCGAAGTTGCTCGGCAATAGCCGGCTGCTGTTGGAAGGTGACCGGAGCTAAGAGTCGAGGTAACATACTATCGGCCAAAAAAGCCGGACCCTCTTGCAGCACCCGCTGGGCCGTGGCCTGACGCAGTTGGGCCATTTCCGGGCTGTCAGCAGCAGCGCGGGTGTCGCAGAGGACTAAACCAGCTACTCGCCTCTTATGCCGAAAGTAAAACTCAAACGCTATATAACCTCCCATCGAAAGCCCACAGACAACGGCCGGCTGTTGGATCTTGAGGGCATCGAGCAGGGCGGCCAGATCGTCAGCAAACTCCGCCATGGTGACCACACCGGCTGTGGCTTCCGATTGGCCAAACCCGCGCAAATCCGGCACCACCGCCCGCACAGCACTACTCATCCGCTCCACCACCGGCAACCACATCCGATGGTCCAAAGGGAAACCATGAAGGAACAGCCAAGGGATGCCATGGCCTTGGTCGAGATAGGCATATTGGCAGCCTCGAATGGTTAGTTTGTTGATCTTCATGCTGATCTTCTCCTAAACCCCATGAAAATTTTGAACCAGTATGGCCTTAAAAGGCCTAAAGGTCAACCTGCCCCTAGAGATAAACCGGCTAAGGGGATAGGATAAATGGAAGACAATGCAAAATGCAAATTTTGATAGCCACCCAAAAGAGGAGATTTGGCTTCCAGGGCTTTGCTTCCCCTTTGGTAGAGAAAAGCGGGTTAATTGGTAGGGAAATCGGGTTAGTAAGGACGGGTTAGTAAGGAAGAAGAACTATGCTTACAGGTTATCCAAGGGCCGACGGACGAAAGGGCATTCGGAACATCTTGGCAGTGGCGTATCTGGTGGAATGCGCCCGGCATGTGGCCCAAGAGATTGCTGGAAGCTTTCGGAACGAACCGGTGCATCTGGTTGGTTTTTCGGGCTGTTATCCGAGTCCCTATGCTCAGCGAATGATGCAGCGGATTTGTACCCACCCGAATGTCGGGGCGGTACTCCTAGTGTCCCTTGGGTGCGAGAGTTTTCCCAGAGAGGCATTGGCGGAAGCCATCCAGCAAAGCGGACGCCCAGTCGAGATCCTAGTCATCCAGCAGGCCGGCGGCACCAGCCGATCCATCCAACAAGGGCAGACCTGGGTTCGCCAAACCTTGCAAGAACTTCGAGGGGCCAAGCGGGTTCCGATGGGCATCCAGGAGTTGGTAGTGGGCACTATTTGTGGTGGGTCCGACGCTACCAGCGGCCTGACAGCCAACCCTGCTTGTGGCTATGCATTCGATCTTTTGCTCCAAGCTGGGGCCACCTGTATTTTTGAGGAGACCGGGGAATTAATCGGGTGCGAGCATTTCCTGGCTCAGCGGGCGATGAATCCCCAGGTGGCCGAACAACTCATTCAGGCCGTTCAGAAGGCAGCCCGTTACTACAAAGCCTATGGCCATGCCAGTTTCGCTTCTGGAAATGCCGAAGGCGGATTGACCACGATTGAGGAGAAGTCTCTGGGCGCTTATAGCAAGACCGGCCGATCACCGATTACTGGGTATTTAAAGCCGGGCCAATTGCCTGGGGGCCCTGGCTTGTATTTGATGGATCTCGTGCCGGACGGGCCACCCATGTGGGGGTTTCCCAATATCTGCGATAACGCTGAGATTGCCGAGCTGATTGCCTGCGGAGTGCACCTAAGCCTGTTTACGACTGGTTTGGGGTCGGTAGTCGGCTCAGCCATTGCACCGGTGCTGAAAGTCTGCGCCAACCCAGACACCTACCGCCGAATGAGCGAAGATATGGACATCAATGCAGGCAGGATTCTGGAAGGCCAAGCTACGCTGGAACAAGTGGGCCGAGAAATTTATGAGCGTACCCTAGCAGTGGCTTCTGGCCAGCCCACGGCTAGCGAACGCCTGGGCCACCAAGAGTTTATCCTCACCTATAAACACTTTTCTTGGGAAGTGCCCGGCCCAGTCCTATGTAGGCAAACGGACTAGTGAATCATTCCAGCAAGACTCCGTGCTTCGTTTCGGCCTTCAATCTTCCTCCGCACAAAGCAAGGGACCAGAGGCTAGTTCCAGCAAAACCCCCGAGAAGGGACTACCGGAGCACTTTCGTCTCATGGGGAGCTATCTATTCCCCTAAGGGTGTATTGGAAAGAAGAGGCTGCGTTTCCACAGCTTTAGGCGGAGTTGTTCCGATAGCCATCAGCCTCCACCTAAAAACGGCAAAAAGCACACTTCACTGGTGGAAGCTACGGGAGTGTTCAAACCGTCGGTGGCTATTTTCCCATCCACCGTCACCACTAAGGTGGGCCGAATCTTTTCGCCTTGATAAATCTGGCCGGCAATCCCTGGAAACCGGCGGTCCAGTTCTTCGATAAGTTCCCGAAGATTGGCCCCGGTAGCTTCCAGACGGCGGACACCACCCGTAAACTCAGCCAGCATCATGGGAATCTGCACCCAGGCCATCTTCACCTCCCAGCTATATCGAAGTTGCAGAAGCCGATCAGACGTTGGACCTCCTAAAGTTTAATTTCTTCGCTCACCTTTTGCCATCTTTGCCCCTAGGAGGCGATTTTTTTGTCCGTTGGCTCTGTGGAAGGATTGCCGCAGTCTGAGAGGAGGTTTTGCCTCTACTGTTCGGTTTTGGTTCAGTTTTGGTGGATGTAGGCCTCCAACCGGAAAGGGTTTTAACAAAGACTGGTCCATTAAGAAGTCCCCAAATTCGTCCTACTGGCTGGGTTAGGCCCCTCCAGCAATAAAGAGCCCCGGATTCCAGGCCAGAGGTATCAGCTTCTCCAAAGGAGGTTAGGACTCCATATTCGGGATAAAATGGGTAGGCAAAATTGGATTTTAGGCAGTTAGGCTTATTCTAACTATTCTATTTTGCCTAGTTGAACCACAGATTTTCAGCCGCCCCCTACCGAACAGGCTCGCTGTTATACACATTTTTTGGGAGGTATTTCCCATCCTAACGGCAGGAAATTATTACCCCAAACAGGGGAATAACGAACCTTTCTAAAGAAGCTAATTGTTCTTTTGGAGAAATGGCAGCATTTAGGAAAGCTCACTTCCAAGCGCAAAAAGTGCTTGGTTTCAAAGAATGTCTTAGCTAGGTCGTCTATTTTACGTCTATTGTATCTATTCTGCGTTATTCAACGAGCGTTTTGGATTTGCCTAAAGTAAAGTTCGATCGCTTCAACGCCAACTTGTGGATAACAGCGAGCCCGACCAGGAGACGCTTTAACTCCCTAGAATTATTGGGGTTAGGAAATGGGTGGAGTAAAGGAGGGTTTGGCGTAACTGTTGGAGACAAATCAAGTGAGGAAAAATGCCAGAACCCCAGTAAGAGGCAGTGCTAACATGGGTTTCGACAGGGGCCGATCGATTTTAGCTGACCGGCTGAATGCCGGTACATTCCTTAAAATTTTGGGCGTGTCAGGGATTTAAGATGCTCTCCTAAAATGGGGATTTGGCTGGTTTCCCATGGGTTTTGGCCGACCGGTTCCTATGATTTAGACTCCTTAAAAACAGGGATTTTGGGGATTCTGGGGAATTGAGGAAGGAAAACTCTTCTCATCATAGAAAAAATTCTTTTTCAGACAGCCTCTGAGCTCGACTTTTGCCATTTTTTTCCTAACTGCTGTTAGCTCCGAAAGTTGCGGCGACATCTTCCTTTGGTTAGCCGAGTTCTTAACTCCAATAGCACAAACAGGTAGAGCATCTTTCTTCCAAGGCGAAGCCAAAAATGGCGAAAGTGGAGCTAAGGGGAAAACCCTTTTCTTCATCGAAGATGCTTTTCAGCAGAGCGGTTAAGCAGAGGATTTTCTGCCTCAAAGGAAAGCTTGTAGGCTTCCTGCCTCCATTGCTGCAAAAGTTGGTCCACTTGTTGGCAGACGGTTTCGGATTGGGCGATACAGTACTGAGTGATCCGGCAGCGGCAGTCGGCGGCATCGGCCGACCAAAGAGCAAGCCATTGGGTTTCCTGGTCCTGTTGCTGCTGCCAAAGTTGTTGTTCCAGGTTCGTCCAACTGACTCGAAGTGCTTGGAGGGTTTGTTCGGGCACGTGAGCTGCCATCTGGCGGAGTGCGTGGAATTTCCACCAGATCAGCTGAAGATCAGGTTGGAAGATTTCCGGGGCCAGGGGCTCAGCCGGGTTCCAGCTTTCCAATTGCCGACGAAAGGCCGGATGACAATATTGGTCTGGAACCGTCTCTACACCCAGATACCAAGGCAACAGGGGGCTCCAATCCGGTCGGCCCACCGTGCGCCAATACACACATCCGATGGGCTGAGGCAAGCCGGAGCGGAGTTGGAAAATGGCTGTTTCCTGAGTGGCTGGGTGGAAAAGCCAAATCGGTCCTTGTTGATTTCGCAAAATGGCAGCTATATCCTGGACCGAAAGCTTTCGGGCAGGCCGAACGTACCAGGGAAGCGGATCGCTGCGTTGCTGGACCTCCGTTGGGGCCGGGGAGTCCTTCTGCTCGGCTGGTCGCTGTTGGGGGCTGTGTCCCCCCAATCTCGGACCGGCAGCCTGAAGCCAGTCCGGATGCTCGAGTAACTGTTGGCCCCACCATTGGCGTGGGTCCGGCCGATTCCGTTCTGGCACTTGATAGGCTTCTCGAAAGGAAAAGGGTTTGTCAGAACGGGGGTCGTACCAACCGCGCTGAATCGCATACCGGACCAAATCCGCTGAAAAACAAATGGTAGTTCCGAAATCGGGAAATGGGGAAGAGAGGGGGATGTTCCGGATGGACTGGGCGGCTGGGACGACATTTGTGTGCCCTGGATTGGCCGAGGTTTTGGTGAGAGTCGTTTCGAAATTGGTTGTTTGCCCGCTATCCAGAGGGATCAGATCGAAGATAAACACATTTGGCACTACCACCGCGGCATCGTCGGGTACCCGTTGAGCTAGCCAACGACGGCCCCGCACCACCGCCACCAACCAAGCCTCCTGGGGATCTGCCACGACATAAGTTCGGCCGGAATCCCGATAGCCGAATTGTTCGACCAACCGACCGATCAGTTCCACTGCCTGCCGGGCAGAGCCAGCTTGCTCGGCCACCAGCCGACGCAAAAGCCCACCAATGCCTTCCTGCTGAATCTCCTGTCGTTCGATGAGGGTTTCCAGATCGTCTTCTCGGCTGGGACAGCCATTGCTTACGATCACTAGGCCAACATCGTTCAGATAACTATCGCTATATTCTCGGCCAGGAATCTGGCTCCAGAAAAATCCATACCGGGGCTGGCGAAGTTCTTTCGGCCAAGTGCTGCGCCGTTCCAAAAAACCAGGAGTGCTAAGCGCTGAGTGTGGGAGCCGCCGAAAATTCACAAAATAAGGTCCCTTGTTTTCTTCGTTGTGGCCCACCAGGACCGAACCATCCACTGTAGCTTGCCTACCAACTACTACCGTCAAACACATGGGTAGAACTTTCTAGCTTCAAAACCCATTGAAGTGGTTTTCCCGAGACTCCTATCTTGGTAATTTTCGGCCAAATGCAAGATCCATCTTCCTAGCAAAGTTCCTATCCAGGAAAGAACTCCTCTGAGCTCGACTTTTGCCATTTTCCCTAACTTGATTTGTCTCCAAAAGTTGCGGCGAACACTCCTTTTGTTCACCCGATTTCCTAACTCCAATAATTTCAAGGAGTTACAGATTTACCTTTTCATCAGGGGCCAAAAGTGGCAAAAGTCGAGCTGAGAGGCTATCCGAAAAAGCATTTTCAATGATGAAAGAAGGTTTCCTTCCGAAATTCCATAGAATCCCCAAAATCCCTGTTTTTAAGGAGTCCGAAGGATAGGAACCGGTCGGCCAAAACCAATGGGAAACCAGCCCAATTCCCATTTTAGGACAGCCTCTGAGTCTGTCCCCGATTGTTTCCGCGTCCTGAATTCCACTTTCGGCTGGAATGATACTCTATGGCCGTTATCCCATCAAAACTTGGGACTTTCTTTGTCGAAACCGTTACGTTCCGAATCTCGATTTTTGCTAATTTTCGTAACTCTTTTGGTTCTCTGCAGTTAGGATGAAACCTTCCTTTGTTCCCACAATTACCTGACTCCAATACTTCCAAGGAGCTAGAGCATTTGCTTTTTTAAGGCAAAGAGGGCAAAAGTCCAGTCAAAAGGATCTGTTCCAACCAGAGGCCTGTGCAGTAAGGCCCACCCTAGGTTGGGTGGGATGGGCCTATGTTCGTTGGGAGCATCTGGGCCAACATTTCTGCCAGTAGTTCCAACGGCAGGCCTACCACATTCGACTCGCTTCCTTCCAACAAATGTACCCAGCCGAGTCGATCTTGGTACCCAAACGCCCCAGCTTTTCCCTGCCATTGGCCGCTTTGGAGATATTCTTCCAACTGCTCAGGCCGCAGCGAATCCATGCGGAGCCGGCTGGCCGCCACTTGACATTGGGGCTTTCCAGTGGGCAGTGGCCATAGGCACAAGCCGCTATAGACCCAATGTTCCTGCCCACTTAAACACTGTAAAATCCGCCGGGCATCTTCTTGGTCGGTTGGCTTGCCCAGAATCTGCCCTTGGCATTCTACCACTGTATCACAGCCAAGGACAATAGCGGAGATCCTACTAGAGAAATCAGTTTCTCCGCCGGCAGTGGCAACGGACTCCTTCTCCGGAGTGAGGAGGCTAGGTACGGCAAACCGGTTGGCGATCCGCCGCACCACATCAGCCGCTTTTTGTCGGGCTAATCGGCCAGCTAATTCCGCCGCCGATTCTCCCGACCGAAAACTCTCTTCCTCCGCCTCTTCCGACGGGGGAATCACTTCGAACTCATAGCCGGCTTCCGCCAACAGCTCCCGACGCCTCGGCGAACGACTGGCTAAAATCAACCGAACCGATTTGAGCAGAATCGAAAGTTCCTCTTTAGGCATAGAACTATCTTGATTTCTTACCTCTTGGTGAACCTTACCGAATCAAAATTAGGGCTCGAGTTTCGCCGTTTTCCGCAACTTGGAACTTGTTGTTTTCCAGCCTGATTTTTGCTATTTGTGGCCTCCTGCCCAAAGGGAAAAGCTCTAACTCCTTGTAATTATTGGGGTTAGGAAATTCGGTGAACAAAAGGAAAAAGTTGTCCTAACGCCAAGAGACCGAGCAAGTTAGGAAAATTGGCAACAGTCGAGTTTTCCCGTAGTTACCACGAATCCCTCCTTTGTGCAACCAGTTTCCTCATCCCAAACCAGTTAGAACATTGGCGGACGCGGCCCAAAATGCCAAAAGGCCAGATCAGGGGCTACTGCTGGATAATTCTTAAGAGGCTCTTCTCGCCTAATGGAAGTTTAGCAGTTTCTCAGAGATTGTGGCTGAGCGGTCCCCCTGGTAGGCACTCCTTAACACTAGGGATTTTGAGGAGTCTGGGATCTCGGAGAGAAACCTCCTTTCATTTTAGGAACCTATGCATAATTCAAAGGGTATATTTTTATACTATTTTGACTGGTCCTCCCTCTAACACAACATAGAGTTGTAGTAGCATTGCAGCATCCATAGATAGTAGGTGTGTAGGTAGAACACCCGAACGGCTAAAGAATCGAAGGTTCGCGAAGTTCACTATATGTTCAGGATTATTCAAAAGTTCCTTTAGAAAGTGCTTTTCAGGACAGCCTCTACGCTCGACTTTTACCATTTTTCCTACCTGGTTTTGCGCCAGCAGTTACAACAAAACCTCCCTTTTTTCCCGCCCAATTTCTTCACTCCAATAGTTACAAGGACTCAGAGCGTTTCTTTACTAAATCGAAACCCAAAATGGCAAAAGTCGAGTTCAAGGGGGTAACAATGTAGGCTACTTGATTTGGGGAATGTCTTCCGGAGTTTAGGAATCATATAAAAAGACCTCTACCTGGGTGCCGGCGGGATAACCTTCGCTTTCAGGCGGGATCAATACGAAGCCGTCGGCCTGGGTGGTACTGCTGAGGATACTAGCTCCGCTAATGCCAAGAGGTTCTACCTGACCTTGGACCAATCGAACGCGTAGGTAGTCGAATCGGCCGATCATGGAGCTAACCTTTCGGGCCAAGGGGGCGGTGATTCGGCGGTAGGGCCAATCCATGCTTCGACCGGCCAACGCCCGGATGGCCCGGCCAGCAAAGCAATCATATGCACATAAACAGGAGACCGGATTGCCCGGCAATAAAAATACTAATCGTCCCTTCCACAATCCTAGGCCAGCTGGGCTGCTCGGACGCATCGCCACCCCATGAAACACCAACTGGCCATGCTCGGCCAAAATCCTCGGCGCATGATCCTCCTGTCCCACGCTTGAACCGCCGGAAATTAAAAACAGATCGGGACTGCCAGGCTCGGAAGTCAGTTCCGAGGTTTCTTCTCTGCTGGCTAGACAATAGGTTAACCACTCCCTAGCCTCCTCCGCTCTGGAAGCCGATTCCGACCTTTCTGTCGGGGTGAACGCACTGAGGCGGTTCGAAACGGCCGGCCTTGTCGAGGCCGAGGGGCTGGTTTTCAAGGCGTTTGGCTGCAATCCACCGGGCGGAGGTGGGGCAGGAGGCTGCTGGGGCATTGGCCGATCTGAAACCAACGGCAAATGGCTGCGGCTAGGTTCTCGGAGGGCTGCCAGAAGAGCTTCTGGCTGATCGGCTACAATGCCCCAAAACTCCGGTATTCCTCCGTCTCGTCGGACCAGGGCCTGGAGCATAGGTCCGTTGGCATCGTAGATATGATTCGGTTGCCAGGCGGCGCCGGCCGGTAGCAGTTCATCGCCGGTAACGAGGATTCGTACTCTAGGTCGGCGGACAACCAGGATTTCCGACAAACCCACTGATGCCAAAAGGCCCACATCTTGTGGCCGAAGTATTCGGCCTGTTCGAAAAACAACACTCCCCTGCCGGACGTCTTCGCCGATTTGACCGACATGTTTGCCGGGCGGCACTTCGCCCAAGGCCAGGACCGAGTTCGGTTCGGTTTCGGCCAGTTCGGCTGGTAGCACCGCGTCGGCTCCAGAAGGCATGGCAGCGCCGGTCATAATTTGCACGGCCTGGCCTGGCGCTACTGGCTGGCTAAACGCTCGGCCCGGAAAGGCTTGGCCTATCACAACCAGCCGAATCGGATTATAGACGGAAGCTCCTAAGGTGTCGGCGGCCCGCACCGCATAGCCATCCATCATCGCCCTGGCAAACGGCGGCACATCACGCGGACTTCGGATCTCTTCGGCCAACACACGACCTGCCGCTTCCCCCACCGGAACCTTTTCCCCTTCTAGCCGACTAACATGCTCCTCAAGCCACTGCCAGACTTCTGCCACCGGCACCCGGCGGCTAAAGCCACGCATCCGCACATCGTCCGTGTCAAATCGGCTCTCTTCAAATCCCACCGCCTTGCTCCTAAGAAAGTACTTTTTGGCAACCCGCGGCTCTGGCAAACCGGTTCTGCTAGGAGGTCCTAGTTTGACTTTCCCCAGTTTTTGTAACCTGGTTCATTTCTCGACTTTTGCCATTTTCCCCAACTACCTTGGACTCCAGGACTTACGACGGTCCATTCTTTTGCGTATCTAATTTCTCACGTTCCAATAATTCTAAGGAACTTTCCTTGGTTCCTTGTTTTTGCTTTTGTTTGTCCTTCCACAGCTACTTTCTAACGTCCAATGATTCTAACCACTTAGCACTTTTCCTTTTTGGCAGGAAGTCAAAACTGGCCAACCTCCAGAGCTAAGAATCTCTAACAAAACGAAGATCCAGATGATTTTGCGGTACCCTCTGCTCCATTGGGGCATGGTAGGAACACCCATTTTGTTAAAAGCCCTCAATCCACCAAAACTGAAGCCAAACGGCCCTGATGGTAAAACTTCTCCGCCTTCTGGGCGCTGTTGACACACAGGTAGGTTAGCTGAAGCTTTTCCCGGTTCTTTTTCCTGTTGACTTGACCATTTTGTTGGTTTTACGATAGAAAATAGCGACGCCCAAGGGGTGGGGTTTCCTTCCCAGGAAGGGGAAAATCTGGCCAGGGAGGCAAGGGCTGTTTGATGATGATATTGGCCAGAAACAGGTAGTTGATTCTACCTGCGGAAAAAATATATTGTAACAATTCAGCCGAATGGAGGGAGTGTATCGGCTCCTTTGCTCCCAGGCCGGTGAGGGGCTCATGGCGGCGCATTTACCAACGGCCCAGAGGCAAGAGCTGAAACCAGACAGATACGGCCAGGTTTCTCATCTGTTGCGACTACCGCTTTGGGTAGTTCGATTTTAGGAGCAAAGGCTCCCGACGCATCATGGCTTTCGGGGAGGCTTGCCTCTTGTTTGCAGGCCAGAAGCCAGTACCTCCTATCGGCAGAAATGTTATCCAAGATGGATTTTACTTCGGGGTATTTTCGGCGCTATTTTTCAGGACAAGAATAGTGTTATGTTGTTCTCATTGTTTGGGGTACTCTAGGGATAGTGGGCGTCGGATTGGTGGATTCTGCTAGCAACCTGAGGGGGTGCTGAGATTTTTTTCTTTTTATGTCGCTATTCTGTTGGATGAAGTAGGGGCTTGAGCTGTCGGGCAGTTTCCCCGGGTGGATGCGCAGCGGCTGGATTGGTTCTGCAACCCATCCAGCAGCCTCAAGAAGCCATAGGGGGCTCCGCAGCACAAGTTTAGCCCGGGAGGGAAATATTTTCTTTTTCTGGGTTAAGATAAAATCCAGGTGAACGTCCGAGTATTTGCGGAGAAGGGAAAACGGGTTATGAGACCGAGATTTTCCGAACCGCCTATGCGTGGGACGATGCGAAGCCGGAAATCGTTGCTACCAGATTGGGATGCGATGTATCGGATGGGCACTCCGCCTTGGGAAGCTCCCGGGCCGGCCAAGGAACTGGTGCAGATCTTAGACGAAGGGTTGTTAAAGCCTTGTCGGGTTTTGGAGATTGGCTGTGGCACGGGCGCTGATGCTGTCTTATTAGCCAAACGTGGTTTTGAAGTAACTGCTGTGGAAAGTTCCCCGATTGCGTTGGAACGGGCCCGGAGTCGTGCCCAGCGTGCCGGTGTATTGATCCGTTTTGTGCTGGAGGACATTTACAGCTTTGGCCGGCATTGTGGAGCTTTTGAACTAGTCTATGATAATGGCTTTTACCATTACGCCCGGCTTGTGGATCTGGATAAGTTTTTGGACCTGCTTTGGCGTGTGACTCAACCAGGTTCTTATTATCTGACCATAGCCGGGGCGCCCGATCCGAGCATCCAGGACGGGTTTCCTCAAGTTTCGGAGCAATCTCTCCGGTTTGAATTGGGCCGACTATTTCAATGCATCCAGCTCCGCTCTTGTCGCCTGCATACCTTTCATCGGCCGGAAGGTTACTTGGCTTGGGCTTGCCTGATGCAACGGCCCATTATTCAGCGAGCATAATTGTTCCTCTTGGGGAACTGTGGTTACTGGGTTTGTGCAAAGGCCGGTCCCTAGGGGCCTTGCGAGTACTGGGCCCACGGCAACTGAAACTTCTTGTCCCATTTTGGAGTGTTTGGCCGAAGTGTTGTTTTCTAGCAGTCTAGTTAGTCTTACGCTGGTAGGAATTCTTCTAGAACCTTTGGGTAATCTTAACATGTAGTGAACTTTATGAGCTTTTGATCTAGCAGGCTTTTGTTGCCCTCATTCAAACAGCTACTTTATGGAAAGTGCTTCCACTGCTAGCAATCCATATATAGTAGCTGTTTCCCTAGGGCGGTTTAATCTTTCCCGATGCCAAGGTTGATGAAGTTCACCGCATGTTTAGGATTTGGCAGGGGTTTCCAAATTTCCCATTTTCCAGCAGTTTCTCATGGCAAGGGGCTATTAGGCTTGGGAGGACCTTCTGGTCGGATCAAGGCCAGCCAGCAGACCAGGTGGATCTCTTCGGGTCGGATTTCCGGCAGGGGTTCTGGTTTTCGGAACGGTTCAATACCGAATTCGATGATTTTTTCGGCTAGTTGGCGTGCTTTTTCGGTAGGTTGGTTTTGGAGGGAGGGGTTGTTGAAGATTTCTCGGATTTCTCGTTCGGCGGCCAGGGGCCATGGGTTGAGCACTCGGTCAAGCAACCGGTCGATTGGTTCATTGGTGGGGGGTGGGTTTTTCTTGAGAAAGCTATAGACTTCATGTTGGAGGGGGCGCAAGCGCGGCTCTAGGTTTTGGGGGTCCGTGAGGTTCATCCATTCTTGGTAGATATCTTCTCGGGCCCGTTTCCAGGCGTCATAAGCATTCAGTCGGACGGTATCAGGGAGGACGCGGGGGGTATTTTCTTGGCATTGGAGCCATCGCAGGCAGGTGCCTTCTTCGCGGAGGATGGGTTGGCCGCTGGCTGGCACGAAGCGCAGGAAGCAGCGGGAGAGTTTGCTTTTCGGGTGGCCGACGCGGGCTAGGAAAACGTAGCCTTCTTGTTGGCTATACATGCCGGAGCCTGCTTTCCAGGGCATTTGGAGGATTTGGTCGCGGTATTTTTCGAGGCCTTTTCGCAATTTGGCCCGATGTTCTTCGCTACTTAGGGCGGCGGAAGGCCGATCACCTTCTTTGAAGATTTCGGAGGTCTGCTTGTAGATTTGTTCGATTTCGGCTCTTGTTTCCGCGAAGGAGCGATCTGCTTGGGGGGAGTCTTCGATGGGTGGGGTTTCTACGCCCACGCTGGCGGCTGCTTGGGCCAGTTTCCGGCGGATTCGCTCATCCAGGTCTAGCAAGCGTTTGAGGGCTTCGGCCGGGAAGAAGGTTCGCAGGTAAATTTTTTCATGGCGGCTGGTGATCCGATCGACTCGCCCGTGTCGTTGCACCAACCGCATCGGGTTCCATGGCAGGTCGAAGTTGATGATATTTCGGCAATCTTGCAGGTTCATGCCTTCGGAGATCACGTCGGTCGCCAGCAGTAGGTCGTAGCGGTCTTCGACGGCTTCTGAAGGGTTTGCCGCGGAGGGAGCGAATTGTTTGATGGCCTCGTCGCGGGGCACGCCGTGGCGGCTTGGTTGGCCGCTGATGGAAACCATCCGCCCCCGATACACCTGGAGGCGTTCATCTGTTTTCAGGCGTTCTTGGAGGTACTGTTCGATCCAGTCGATTGTATCTTCAAAGCAGGAAAAGACGATGACTTTTTGTTTTTGGCGTTGATCTTGGTTGCTGTAGGCCTCTTGGGCCGCTTGTTGGGCGATGGCAGCCAGGCAGTGGCCCAATTGCTCCAGTTTCGGGTCTTCTTCTGGCCGAATCCCTCCAACCTTTGCTTCCCACTGTCGAAGCCTTTGCAGGTCGTTTTCCACTGCTTGGCGGAGGCCTGGGATATCGTATTGGCTGGCCGGTTCGGCAGGTGCATCGGCGATCAGTTCGGCCAAGGACTCCTCGTCCTCCTCATCGCTTGCCGCCGAAATCTCTTTGACGGCATCTTTCCGGAGCACTTTTCCTTGGTCCAGGGCTTGTAAAAACGTCTCATGTTCTTGGATCATCCGTTGTAAGGTCTTTCGGAAGGCGTGCACGGAGGATTCAAATCGCTTTAGCAGGGCCGATCGCAGAAGGCCAACAATCGGGGTTTCTGTCGGCAATTCCTCTTCTCGGTATTCGGGCAGTCGGTATTGTTCCGGTTGGTAGCGGCTCATGCGCAGGGCTGGGGCCCCCGTGGGAGGGGCTAGGGCCTGTTCTAATTCATCGAGCAGTTGGATTAAGGTCGGGTTGAGTTGGTAGCGGATGGTTTCCAGCACGGGTTCGGGGAAGCGGATCGGAACCTCCTGTCCGTTATCCAGTTTGATCAGTTCGTTGGGATATTCGCGTTGGATGAAGCCTCGGGTGCGTTTGACGGTGGTCGCATCTAGGATCGGATATAGCAGGTCGGGTTCTAGGTTGAAGGGATCTTCTCGCATGGCCTGCTGGAAGCGTTGGCGCAGGGAGATAATGCCCCGCTCGGTCAGCAGGGCCGTATCTTGTCGCAGAAAGTATCGCAGCAGGTAGTAGAGGTCCCACAGGCTATTATTGACCGGCGTGGCGGTCAAAAGGAGCAGTTTGGGGTATTTGGCTTTTCGCAGCAAGCGTCGCAGGGTTTGGGCCCGGGCCGGGGTATTGGGATTGCGGTAGTGGTGGGCCTCGTCGATGATGACCAGGGCGTATTCTTCCACGGCACGTTGCAAATATGCCCGACTGCCCGGCCGGTCGCCGACCAATTGCTTTTCCTCGGCCAGTTGTTCGTAGGAGAGGGTTTCCGCGTAGAGTTGGTACTCGTTGAGGAAGCTTTTCCAGGTGGTATCCCGCAGACTGGCCGGGCAGATCAGCAGCACCCGTTGGCGGTTTTTGATAAATTCCCAGGCGATGGCGCCGGCAATATAGGTTTTGCCCAATCCCACGCCGTCGGCCACCAGGGCTCCCCCGTATTGCTGCATGATCCGCCAGGCTCGCCATGCCCCGTGTTTTTGGAACTCCCTGAGGGGAATCCTGTCTTCGAGGGGCAGGTCTTGGAGTTGGTCCCCGTACAGTTCGTATAGCACACGCAGGTAGATGAGAAACGGATCATATTCTTCCATGAGTCGGTCGTAGATCTCGGCCAGGTTGAATGGTTCGGCTGTTTCCCATAGCGAGTCGAACCATTGGCGGGCTTGTTCGACCAGTTCGGGTTGGCTGGTCCCAAGGTTGAGTTCTAGGTTGCCGGCCAAGCCACCCCAGGTCAGGTTGGACGACCCAACAAACATGCCCGCATTGCTGCTCCGAAGTAGGTACAGTTTGGCGTGCAGGATACGTTGGCTGCACCGGCGCACTTGCAGTTTTTCCGAATAAAGCAGTTTTAACAGACGGCGCACCCATTCATCTTCTTGTCGGTCGAAGGGCAGAAGGTCCCGTTGGCGGTTGAGTCCTTCGGTTTGCAGCCGCAGTTGTTCTTCCACCAATTGACGCATGGTCTGTTCGGGGCTTATGCCCGGCTCGGCTTCTGGCAGTTCGGCTTCCGGGCGAGGTTCCACGCCCAAAAGCAATCGCACTTGCGGCGCTTCTTCCAACAGATCTGCCAGCAGCCGGAATCCAGCCAGATTGAAAAAACCGCTGGCAATGCACACCTCCTCCACTTGGATGCCTGCTTGATGCAGGGTTTCCCAACTCCGCCGGATCGCCCTGGCAAGCGTATTGTCTTGTTGGTTATCCACCAACCCGGTGTAATAGTCTCCCATGGCTCTATGGCTCCTAGGCAGGCGTGAGTTTTATGGGCGTTTGGATTATTGTAGTAGGTTCGCCGAGTGGCGTGGTCTTATTTTCCCCTCTCCCCGCCGCTCCAAGAGGGTGGCATTGCCGAAGGCAATGCCGGGTGAGGGGGCCTCCCATTGTCATTCCTGTGCAAGCAGGAATCCAGAAAAATCCCCTCTCCCCGCCGCGGGAGAGGGTGGTCGGGCGGTCGCCCGGCCGGGTGAGGGGGCCTCCCATTGTCATTCCTGTGCAAGCAGGAATCCAGAAAATTCCCCTCTCCCCCCCGCGGG
>JANXAQ010000153.1 GCA_025062105.1 Thermoguttaceae bacterium | reverse complement strand
GTTAATCGCATTGCCTGTAAGCGTCGGCAGCGAATGGGTAATCGGCGTAATCACCCCGATGACGCCAAACGGGGCATGTTCGATCACCGTCAGCCCATGATCGCCCGAATATACCTCACTGCGCAGGAACTCTACGCCCGGCGTTCGCTCGCCCAGAATTCGAAGCTTTTCAATCTTATGGGGCAGCCGACCAATCTTCGTCTCGTTCATCTCCATGGTGCCCAATTCGACGCACTGCTCGATGGCGATTCGGCGGATATGGCTGATGATGCGTCGGCGGTCTTCTAACGTAGCCCGCGAAAGCCGTTCAAAAGCCTCTTTGGCCGCCTCCACCGCCTCGTTAACATCCGTAAACAAGCCAAATCGCCCCTGATAACTTTTCGGTGCCACCGGTGCTCCTATTGGCCGGAAGCCTGTCCGGCCGTCTCCATCCACTCCTAACCGCTTCAATACCTGTTCCACTACATTCCGGACAAATACTTCATCCACTTGCATGGCGAAAGCCTTCCCTATCTAAAGACATCTGGTTTGCAAACAGCCTCCCCGGGTTCTGTTCTATGGGCCTGGCCTAAAAAGTATTTTTATCATGAATATATGTTTCCCTTCTAAATTCCCTAGAAACCCCAAAGTCCCTATTTTTAAGGAGTGTCAAGGTGAGAAGCTAGTCAGCTAAAATCCATTGGACACCCCCCAAAATCCCAATCGCAGGACAGCCTCTGAAGGCTTTCCATCGGCAGTTGTTCGGCTAAAACTGGGTGTTGGTAAGTGTTCTGCTAAAAATGTTGATAGCTCCACATGCACCAATTCACGCTTCGCCAGTCTTCCCGCTAGGTGCTCGCTCCGGAAACAGGCACCACGGCATAGTGTTCAAATCCTCCACATGAGGAATATGCTCGCCGATTTACTCCGAAGCGGAAGAAGGCATTTGTTTACGATAAATACATCTTTGTTCTACATGAACAGAATCTACGATACCTATGATAACCGTATCTACGGGCAGATTTTTGGTCTCCGGCGTAAGCCGAGCACTAGACCCCTGGGTAACCAGCACGAACTCTCCCTCGCCGGCGCCGACGGTATCGACAGCCACCAAAGTGCGACCCACACTTTTCAATTCCGCTCGACTTTGAGGATCAACTCGATAAGGTTCGATGACCAATAGTTTCTTGCCCACCATGGAGCCGACCTTTTGCGTGGCCACCAGGGAACCGGTTACTTTGGCCAAAAACATACACTCGTCTCCCCAAAGGATAATAGGGTTATTGGGGTGGCTGGTTACTGGGGGGGCTCTGGACGGCTTGGCATCGACAGACGCCGCCAGATGAACTGGCAGAAGCCGACCGGGTGGGTGCCTGCCCCGTCTGTGTCAAAAGCTCCCAGGCCTGCCGAGCTACCACCAACTCCTCGTTGGTTGGGATGATCCAGACCTGCACCCGGCTGCCGGCAGCATGAATGGGGCATTCGCCCCGAGCATGGGTATTTGCGGACGGGTCCAGCAGAATGCCCAACTCTTCTAGGCCGGCCAGGATTTGGGAGCGAAGCTGGGGCTGATTTTCGCCAATGCCGCCGGTAAACACAATGACATCGGCGCCGCCCAGTTCCACTAAATAGCTGCCCAGATAGCGACGGACCTCGCTGACGAATACATCCAAAGCTAACTGAGCTCGGCGGTGTCCTTGGGCAGCCGCCTCGATTAAGTCCCGCACATCACCACTCAGCCCACTAAGGCCTAGCAACCCCCCCTGGCTTCCCAGCATGCCCAGCAGTTCCCGGAGCGATTTACCGGTCCGCTCCATCAGCACCAGCAGAGCGTAAATATCAAAATCGCCCACCCGGCTTGTCTGCGGCAGGCCGCTCTGGGCGGAAAAGCCCATACTGGTAGCCACACTCTGGCCGTTCCGAATGGCACACAGCGAACTGGATCCGCCCAAATGGCAGGAGATGATCCGCAGATCCTGCCGACCTAGCAACTGGGCTGTTCGGCCAGCAATGTACCGATGGCTGGCGCCATGAAAACCATACCGGCGGATGCCGTACTGCTCGGCCCACTCATACGGAATGCCGTAGTAGCGGTTGCGTTCCGGAATGGTTTGATGAAAGCCGGTTTCAAAGGCAGCCACCAGCGGAATCTCCGGAAACCGTTCCCGTAGCAGGCGCATGGCCCGAATATAAGGCGGATTATGGGCGGGGGCCACCTCATTCATCTCTTCCATGGCGGCCAATACTTCCTCGGTAACCAGTTGCACGCCGCTCATCCGCCCGCCATGCACCGCTTTGAACCCAATGGCCGATACTTCCGAAGCATCCTTCAAACAGCCGATCTCCGGGTCGGTCAGTTGAGCCAGGCACTGGCGGACCGCCTCGGCATGGTCTGGCACATGAAGCAGTTTTTCCTGCCTGGCCGAGCCGATCTCCACCACACATCGGCTTTCCGAGGAACCAATCCGTTCAATGCCCCCCCGAGCCAACTGCCGCTCTTCGGGCATCTGGAAGAGTCGATATTTAAAACTGGTCGAACCCAAATTGGCCACCAAAATGTACATCCTTGGGCCTCCAAAAATAGAGCTTTGTTCCCTCTGGTGCCCACGCCGCCGGCGCCCGGACGCAAAACCATGGTTCCGTTTGGAAGATAGGGTTTTCCCGAACGGAATCCTCACCGGAGGATCGGTGCGGGCCAACTAGCTGAGGTAAGCCTCGATCACTCCCTCTGCAGGCCGAGGAATGATATGGCTGGCAATCAGCTCCCCGCCGACGGCAGTAACCGCATTGGCGCCGGCCTCCACCGCTGCCCGTACACTGCCCACATCACCCCGGACAATCGTGGTGACCAACCCGCCGCCAATCTGGATGCGTTTGACAATCTGTACATTCGCTGCCTTAGCCATCGCATCCGTCGCCTCGACCAATGCCACTAAACCCCGTGTCTCCAACAAACCAATCGCATCTTGCATCGCTGGAACCCTTTCTCAAAAGGTACTATTCTCTTCTTCCTGTTGCACAGTATTTTTGAACCTTCCGGACCAATTCCGCCGCTTGAAGCAAATCACCCTCTCTGCTGCGGATAAGGTCCGATTGGATCCAAACCCGACTGAGAAGGCACCAATAGACAACGCCAGACAGCACTCCTTTTTCCTTTTGTTCTCCTAGCACAATCGGTGCCTAGTCAGTGCCGCCTTTTTTCGTTTTGGTAATCGGCGGCGGCAGCACCACATCCAGGTCTTCGTGCGGTCGGGGGATGACCTGTACGTTTACCACCTCCCCGATCCGTCCTGCAGCAGCTGCCCCAGCGTCTGTGGCCGCCTTGACCGCCGCTACATCGCCGGTAACAAACGCACTGACAAGCCCGCTCCCAATCTTGTCCCAACCTAAAAACTGCACATTGGCAGCCTTCAGCATCGCATCCGTTGCTTCCACCAAGGCCACAAATCCTTTGGTCTCAATCATGCCAATTGCTTCCATCTGCTTTGCCATAACAAACCTCTCCACTGGAAAAAGAAACAAAACACCGTAATCCTCCGAATATGTTCCATACCATCAGAGCCGGGGGAACACGGTCATACCCCGCTGGCATTCCTGCCCAAGCGTCCATCCAGGCTCCGATACGCTCGCCGCTTTGTCGTTGGCTACACCACTAACAGTTCAGCTTCTCCTGTGGATCCCACCTTATGAGTAACCGGTATTTCCGACTATGGAAAACCGGCACCTCTGAATCGCCACTTTCGCAGGAATAACACCTAAAAGGCTTGAATAACCCCTGGTAGGCGTGGCTAACCAAGTCCTACATTTTCAACAGTTCCACCGCCTCGGCATGGTCCAAGTCGGCGGCGTTACCTTCGTCGGTGTCCAGATGAACTTCTAGTTTGATCTTCTCGCCTACTCGGACGACTAAGTTTTCAAAGGTAGTGCTGCATGGACCGGAATGGATCCGTAAAGCCATCCGGTCGCCGTCCTTGACGCCGTAATACGCAGCGTCCATTGGCCCCATGTGCACATGGCGAGCCGCTCGAATCACCCCTTGCTTAAGATCCACCACCCCCTTCGGCCCCACCAGGACACAGCCCGGTGTGCCTTCGATCTGACCGCTTAGCCGCACCGGCAGGTCAATGCCCAACGAAATACCATCGGTAAAGGCTAATTCCACTTGAGTGGCTCCGCGCGGCGGTCCTAAAACCCGCACCGTCGGCAACATCCGCCGTTTCGGCCCCACGATCATCACCGTTTCCTCGGCGGCATAAAAGCCCTCCTGATAAAGCTCCTTCATCACTGTCAGTTGATAACCAGGACCGAACAGTACCTCCACATGCTCTGGACTTAAATGCACATGGCGGGCCGAAATGCTCACCACCAGATGCGGTCGTTGCGGCGGCCCCTTCCACTGCCGAAGCACAATTTCCCGAACAATCTCCTCGACCAGTTTCCGATCAATCCGCTTTGGCGGCAGCGCAGTGGCAACCGTCATACCAGGGCTCCTTCGGATTTGGGCGGTTCGGGCGGTTCAGCCACCGGGGCAATTAACACCTGAATCCCGGCCGAGGCTAACTTTTCTCTCCAAGAGTCTGCCAGCCCGGAATCCACTACCAAAATGTCCACCTCTTCTAATGGGCAGACATGACCCAAACTGCGATGGCCGAACTTGGAACTATCGGCGACCACAATGACCTGGTCTGCCGCCCGGATCATGGCCTGTTCCGTGGCTACCAGAAGCAAATTGTTGTTGAAGCAGCCTTCTTCATTGATGGCCGCTACGCTCATGATGGTTTTCCGGACCCGGATAGTGCTGAGCATTTTGTCAGCATAAGGTCCTTGGGCAACGCCGGACCGAGGGCAAATATTGCCCCCTATGAAAATTAGGTCGCTATTTGGATCCGGAGCAAACAAATTCGCTACCGGCAGCGAATTGGTCAGGACATGGAGCGGTCGGCCTACCAGAAGCCGGGCCACTTCGTAGGTCGTCGTTCCACCATCCAGCAGGATGGTTTCGCCAGGCTGGACCAGTTCGGCAGCTCGGCGGGCAATAGCCCGCTTTTGGGCCCATTGGGCCGGTTGCCGAGCCTCAAAATGCGGCAGTTGCGGCGACTGGCCCGTATAAAGTACCCCCCCGTGGATCCGTCGTGCTGTACCCTGCTCTTCCAACCATTCCAAATCCCGCCGGATGGTGGATTCGGATACTTGCAGCTCCTCGGCCAATTCGGGCAGGGAAACAAACCGTCTGGCTCGTACCAATTCCAACAGCCGCTGTCGTCGCTCCTCGACCAACATGATGTTTGGACCTGCTTTCCAGGGAGTTTTTCTACAATTTCTAGTATGCCAAAACAAAGGAGTTTGTCAATCATCTTCTATCAAATTTTTAAAATTTTTAGAAAAATAATTATCATTATTTTGATCATTTTTGAAAACATATAAGATAGAAAATGCATAAAATCTTCCAAATTGCTCTAACCTCCCTCTTATCCCAAACTTAGAACATTGCTCCTAGTCTGCCAAATAAAAATCCTCCAACCCACTTTTGAGGGGATTAATTCCTATAAAAAAGGAGCTGCCTAGTTTAGCCAACCAGCAGACTATTGGGTTTCCTTCCCCCCAGAGCAGCGGTCCAGACTTGGTTTCGCCCTAAGAGGGAAAACAGGCTTGTTCCCGCGAAAGCGGAAAAGCAGAACAGATTAACCAGCAAAAACTGGACTACTGCTTGCCCAGCAGTGTCACATGGCGCCAGTCGGCTGAATAGTTACGAAAAGAGAAATAGGGAGGGAAACCAGGAAAAAGAGAATTATCTCCCTCCAAAACCAGCCATCCAAAATGCAAAAATGAACGGGTACTCCTGGAATTCCAGCTTCTACACAAATAGCAAGCCCAGAGGGGGTGCCCCTAATGAAGGAATGTCTTCAAAAATCCATTTTATTTCTCCCATAATTTTTGTGAAATTCTTTCAAATAATGCTAAATTCTATCAGCTGTTTGATAGCTTGGTTCATCTGTGTGATCACCAACTGCCGAGAAGCTTCCGTCCAAGTAAAGACAAACTCTTTCCCTGTGCGAAGGAAATAGATGACCAGTTCTGTGGGAGCGGTGCTTAAGATCTCCTGACAAGCTAAGCCATAAAGTAGCATTTGCAATTCATATTGGGCGGCCAATTGGCGCTGGTTTCGGCCCTTGACTTGGTGGGTTTTGAAGTCCACCACATGCCACCGGCCTTCCTGATCCTGATAGAGGTAATCTAGAAACCCTTGCACATAGGAGCCTTTCGGTTCCGAGCCATCCGGAGGCCAAGCCAACAAAAACTCCACCTCCCGATAGAGCTTTTGGGCCGCGGCGATCTGCTTGGCCCTGGCCGATGCCAAAAATTCGCCCACCATTTCCACCGCTTCCTTTTCCATTTGCGCAGCCTCGTTTGCCGGAAGATGCCCCAAATGCCGGAAAGCCAATCGGGCTGCTAAATCTCCAAGTTTCTCGGGAGCTTGGTAATCGAGCTGGGCTAAGATGCTATGAATCAGGATGCCCAAGTCCTGGTGCTTCTGTCGGCCGAACCCTAGTGCCAAATAAGGACCATACTGAACTGGATGTTGGTCCTCCTCTTGCAAGGCCAGCAGTTCCAATTGGCCGGTTAGCCGAGAAAAGGAGTAACGCCGGGCTGCCGCAGGATCCGGACGCAGCGGTTCCAAATGAGCTGGGATCTGGCCTCTGCCTTCTAGGAGAGTTTGGACTGTTTTTTCTAGCAGATCTTTCAAATAGCGGCGAGGTTGGGACGCAACGGTTTGGCCAGCAAACTCCGGCCGACGGTCCACTACCCGAATCGCCGGCGCCGGATAACCCTCCGGCAAATTTACTTTCAGTTCACCTGTGTCCAGATTGAACCGACTTTCCAAAAGAGTCATCCATGGGCTTTTTAACGGCTTTTCCCACCAGCCAGTGGAAAGGATCAAATAATCAGCGGCTCTTGTCGTAGCGACATAGAAGATCCGGATTTCCTCTTGCAGATCAGCCATTTGTTCCTGATGCCAATAAATGTCCCAAAAGGTTACCCCATTGTCTTTTTGCCAATTGGCGGGTGGTTTAATCAGGGGGCCATAGTCTGGATGGAAGGCTGCGTCTGCACGATTCTGTCGGCTGCCCCGTCCTAGGTCGGCGACAATGACAATAGGAAATTCCAACCCCTTAGCCTGGTGGATGGTCATCAGGCGCACCACCTCACAGGTTTCCGGGAAGGTAGCGGCGAGGGGTTCTTTGGGGGCGTGGAGGACAAATTGGTGAAGTTGAAAGATAAAATCCGCCAGACTGAAAAGGCCGGTTTGATCCATGGAGCGGGCCTGATCGATGAGTTTATAGAGGTTAGCTAACTTTCGTTCCCCTAAGAACTCGGCCAATAGAGCAGCGTCGTAGCCGGTGCGATGGATCGCCTCTTGGATAAGATCTGCAATAGGCATGCGGTCTTTGACGGCCCGAAGCCATTGCAAGGTAGCCGCCGCAAACCGTACCCGACGCCGTTGCTCGAGTTCCAATTCCGCCGGCAGTTTCTCTGCGCACAAACCCGCCCAAAGTCGGCTGATCTGTCTACTGCCCAAAGCTCCGCCTGTATTCCGCACAAGCCAATATAATGTCTCGTCGTGCAGGTTAAAGAACGGACTTCGCAAAACGCCCACCAAGGCCACTTCATCCAGTGGAGACTGGATAGCTCGCAGAAGATTTAGTAGATCGTAGATCTCTTGCTGGGCATAGAAGGCATGCCCGCCTACCAAATAATAAGAAATCTCGTACTGGCGAAGTGCCTCTTCATAAATCTGGATGTCGGATAATGCGCGGAACAAGACGGCAATATCACCGGGCTGAGGCGGCCGGAGTCGCTCTTGACCCTGTTTGGCCGCCTCTTGATCTAGGACCAGTGGCTGGCCGCTATCCAAAAGTTGCCGAATGCGACGGGCGATCCAGTCGGCTTCTCGGCCGCGGATAGTGGCAGCTTTGGCCTCCTGTTGCCCAGGGACCTGGTCCTCAGCGTTTTCCTCATCCTGGGGGTAAGAAGCAGTCTGCGACCACTCGGCCTCGGCTGCTTCCTTCGCCCAAAGGAACTCGACGATTGGTTCTGGATTGAGCTGGCGCCGGTGGGGCCGAAGCGGCTCGTAGTCCGGTCCCATTTCCTCGCAAAACAAAGCATTCACAAAATCCAAGATTCCCGGCTGACTGCGGAAGTTTTTGGTCAGGGAAAGTTGCCCCGCTTTGGGAGTGGCTGAGCGAAGCCGATGAAATTCCTCCGGCCGAGCACCTCGGAACCGATAAATCGATTGCTTATAGTCCCCCACAAAGAAAAGCTTTCCTTTCAAGAAATCCGGGCCACAGAGGCGTTCGATCAATCGAACTTGCATCGGATCGGTGTCTTGAAATTCATCTACCAGCAGATGACGAATTTCAGCGGCTAATTGGCCCCGGACATCCTCACCATATGGACCTTCGAGCAAGCAAACCACCTCGGCCACCAAATCGTCAAAATCTAAGGCTGCCTGCTGTTGTTTTTCCTTCTGGTAAGCCTGGCGGACTTCGTAGGCCAACTCGAACACATGCAAGGCCATCCGGGCTAGTTCTTCCGACTCGGAAGGCTCAGGTAGACGAGAGAATTTCTGCAACTCCGGCAACCGCTTCTCCCGAAAGGCCTTAGCAGTATCTCGAAAGTTTACGTAAATTTCTTGGGTCGGCCAGAACGAGTTGGGGATTCCCTGCACCCTAGCATTTTCGCGAAGCAAGCCGATATCCCTATCCACATCCGTACTTTGGGGCAAACATTTCAGGGTTTCTTCGAGAATCAGAAGCCGGTCGGGCAGTTTTCTCCCCCTCTCCTTTAAAAGTTCGATCAGTCGAAAAAGCTCTTGGACCTCATCCTGTCGAAGAAAATCTTTCCTATATTCCTCAAAACAAACCGGATAAAGCTGTTGCCATAGCTCCACTAATTCTTGGGGCGTCCGTTGTCTCCAATACTCGAAGTCGATTTGGAGCCGATTGTCGAGAAACTCCTGCACCATCTTTCGGACGGTTTGCAGGCTGTAGGTGGTTAGCAGTTGAAGGAATGGTTCTTTAGCTTCGGCCAGTCGGCCTCGGAGCGTATCGTCCACCAGTTCCAAAAGGAGAGTATTGGCTTCGGCCTCCTCAAGTACTCGAAAATGCGGGTCGATGCCAGCTTCGACGGCGTGTCGCTGAAGCAGCTGACGGCAAAAGGAATGGATAGTGCTGATGCGTGCTGAATCCAGTTCTCGAAGTATGCCCAGCCAATAGGAGGCGGTGGTATCATCATGAGCCTGTAACAGCCGTTCCCGACACGACCGGCGGATCCGGAGTCTCATTTCCCGGGCGGCCCGTTCGGTAAAGGTAATGGCTACGAGTTCGCTGAGGCGGGCCGGTTTGCCGTCGCTGGCCTCCGGGTCCAGATAGCTCAAAAACCGTTCGGTCAACACATGGGTTTTGCCGCAGCCAGCCCCCGCCGACAACGCCACCGACACCCCCCGCTGCCCAACAGCCACCTGTTGCTCCTGGGTAAGTTCCATAAGCCTCTCCCACAATAGATGGAGAAAAAAATCAGGAACACTTCAGCCCAGTGGAGGGGACGTTTATTTTTGGGCCAGAAGGTACCCTACCATTGGCATTCCCATGTAAGTGGGAATCTAAATTTTTTCTCCAGTAGTTTGTTGAACTGGATCCCTGCTTTCGGAGGGATGACAAGAATAAGCCACCTCCGTTCGGCTACAATGTTACAAACTTTTTTACCCCATTGGCGTAAGCTTGCCAAGCAACAGGCTGTAAATCCCACCCAGAAGCAGGGAAACGGACTAGGTTATAAAAACTGCCGCAGTTGGTAAAAATTGTTGCTTTGAAGTTGCTTGGTGGAGTACAATAAAGTTATTAAGCCCTCATCAGGGACACTCAAAAAAATCCGCGCAGCGGGCTATTTTCCCGAAAGTAGGTAAATATATCCATCAAGTTGTCTTCCCCATTTTCCCAAAAGGAGGGAATCTCATGAAGCGACTGTTTTTGCTGGCAATGGGAAGCATTGTTGTTGGGTTTGCTTGGCTCGGCCAGGCTCAAGGGGCCATTATGCAGGTTTCCTATACTGCCCCCACGGTGGACGGAGCTGACATTGCCCAACTGGTGGGCGGCCAAGACCTCGGCGGTAACCAGGGCCACATCTGGGGCAACCGCCCGGTGCAAGGCCAAACCTTTACCACCGGTAGTTATTATGCCGGCTACACCCTGTTTGCCGTTACACTTCAGAACCTTAGTACCACCAGCAGCGGCAGCACCTTTACCATCCGGGTGGGCGAAGTGAACGGCACCAACTTTACTCCTATCCGCACAGAAACTGCAAGCCCCGTCTCCTACAATCCTGGCGCTTACATTACTTATGTCTTCGATGTGCCTATTAAACTGGCGCCCAACAAAGTGTACGGCTTTGATGTGGGCGCTTCAGGCAGTGGATACATTACCTCGAATACGACCAACAATATGGCTTATCCGGATGGGGTAGCATATAGTTCCGGGGCCAACGGGGTCGGCGGAACTACGCTGACTTTGCATAACGGCATTCCCCCGAACGTTAGCGGCGATCGGGTCTTCCATCTGGATATGATCGAAGGCTGGCCGCCGCTATCGAGTGGCCGGATCAGCGTTAACTTTGTGGGCGGCGGCCCGAACGATTACGGCACCTATCAGGTTACCGGTGTGGCCGGCGCTGTGCCCCTGCCGAATTGGAACAATATCATGGGACCGGCCTGGAATAACCCCGATGTGGTCAATGTTACTTTGAAAGATTCCACGGGCATGAATACCACCGCTCGGATTACAGTGGATGTGCCCAACACCTGGTATTCCGGCGCCGACACGAGCACCCAGGACGGCCTGCTTTTAAAAGGCTATCTGGACAATGCCGCTGCCTCAGGGAGCCTGATTCGGGTGGTCGGTTTGGACGAAGCGTTTGCCAATCCGTTTGGCTATAAGGTGTACGTATATTACGATACAGATAGCGGCGGCGCATTTGAAATCCGGGTAACCGATTCGCTGGGCAACACGGATGTCAAATGGGCCTATGAAGCTCAAGGGAGCAATTACACGCCTAGTCTTGGCCTAGTCGAAAGCACTGCCCGCACGCAGGACGAGGCATGGGCGGCCATCCAAATGGGTAGGACCAGCAACTATGTGGTCCTGGGCGATTTCTTCGGGCCGAACTTTAATGTCTATCTAACCAATGGCAATACCCCGCTGGACGACCGGGCACGGATCGCCGGGCTTCAGATCATCGCCAATCCGGTTCCCGAGCCGTCCACCGGTTTCCTGGGCATCCTTGCCTGTGGAGTGGTAGGGTTATTAGCCTGGCGCCGCCGAAACCAGCAAGCTATAGGGGATAATAAACCCCTCATTAGTAGAATACTCTGAAGGAGCCTTCCTTTCAGAGAGGACTGGTTTCCGAGGGAGCTAAAATTCCTTCTCCTAAGTTTCCAAGATTACCCAGATTTCCTTTCCTAAATTGT
>JANXAQ010000124.1 GCA_025062105.1 Thermoguttaceae bacterium | reverse complement strand
CTGTCTGAAAAGAGTTTTTTGGCACACTCGGTAGCCAAGTTGTTTCCCCCACCAGGAGGGGTTACAGCCGAGGATTTGGGCACCTTAGCTACCTAGAGCATTCACTGGCCGTTGAAATGGAAGACTGTCTACATCCCTTTTTAGACACGCTCTTACAGAAACTCCTGGCCATCAGTCAAAAAGAGCTGTCCCACCAGGAACTCACCCAGGAAGAATACGACTTCATCCGCAATGTGAGCCAGCAGCTCCAACGGATCGAAGTCCAAGACCCGGAACTAGCTAAGCTCTACCAACAGGCCGCTGCCCAACCAGCCCCAAGCAACTCCAAAAGATCATGGAAGAGATTAACCTCCGCAGCGGACGCTCCCCCATGGAAACCACCCTGATCGCCGACGTGCATACAGACGCCAACTCCCAGGAGGTCCTGCAGGAGGGCACCGGGTATGTGGATTTGGTGGTCGTCTGCTACCTCCAGCCGACCGGCCAAGGCAAAGGGCAATTGGTCCTGGGCGCTGGGCCGGTGCTCAGTTATTACGAGTTCCGGCAACCGATGCGGGAGCGGTTGACCGATGAAAAATGGATTGAGATGCTCCGCAGCGGCCGGGCTCCGCAAATGCCACCCTGGGTGGAAACCTATCGGGTAGAAGAGCTGTCCCCGCCCCCGGCGCCTCCCGTGCCTGCGAAAAAACCGCCCGTGCAAGGGAAACTATAATCCTTCTGTTCAGGAGGCCAGCCAACCCATTTCAAAAAGCTCCCACCCGCCCTAAAGTGGTTGGAACGACGACGCCTCGGCCCGCAGGCTCGGCTGCTTCCGAAAAACGACAACTGCTCCAATTCCCGTTGGCCTTTCGGCTAGAGTTTACCTTTAGTCGAAAGGCCTTTTTATTGTTAGTTCCCGAGGTTATTCTCTGGCGACTTTTGCCATTTTCCTATCGTGGTTTGTCGCCAGGAATATGGCGAACCGGTTTTTTGTTCGTTCGATTTCCTAACTCCAATAATCCTAAGGACTTAGAGATTTCCTCTTTCGGCAGGAGGCCCAAAATGGCAAAGCTCGAGGTTCTACGGCGGTTGAGCCGAATGGAGGATGCACGTCGGAAGCCCAAACAGTAGGCTAGAATTGTTAGGTTATGCTAGGGGGATGGGGATGGGTTTGGTGGTTTTGGTGTAGTAAAATTTATTTCAGGTGGTGGAAACCATGCAAACAGCCCGACAGGCTCTGTTAACCACCAATCTCATGCTTCGGCGTTGGCGGCGCTGGGCCACCGCCGTTGGTCTTACGGCGGCCATGCTCGTCTTATATCATGCCAACGGCGATTTTCTGCCCGGCAATGATGCCACGGCCAACCTGTATTTGCCGGTGAATCTACTTCGGGGCCGGGGCCTAAGCTTTCAGCCCCAGGAAACGCCACATATGTTCATCTGGCATCTGCGCCCTCCTCCCAGTAACCCCCCCAAACCAGCCGATCCCTCGGCGCCCAAGCAAGCCAAAGGGCAGGCCCAAGCCGCAAGCCGACGCACCGTGCGCCTGGCCCATTGGGATTGGCCAATCGACCCCAAAAGCTGGCAATGGCTTCAAAAGGTACATTCGATCTCCAGGTCTGAGCCGCCCACCTGGCGGCAGATCTACCAGGACGGTTGGTTGCAACTGGCCGGGCCGGAGTATTATCTGGTTCCGTCAAAAGAGCCGGATCGACTGGGATACATCAATCAATACGGCCCCGGGGCAGGCCTAACTGCCCTACCGATTTTTGCCCTCTTGCACTGGTGGACAGGCGATTTGGAACAATCGCCTGCCGCAGTCTGGTATGGTGGGAAGTTTGTGGCTAGTCTTTGTGTGGCCCTGTCGGTGGCCCTGGTGTATCTGACGTTATGTCGGTTGACCACCGACGGCGCCGCCTTGGTGATTGCCCTGCTTTATGGGACAGGCACCTGTGTATGGAGCATGTCCAGCCAGACGCTTTGGCAAAGCGGCCCGAATGTGCTCTTTTTGGCCTTGGCCGTCTATTGCCTGGTCCAAGCAGAACGGCATTGGCAAAAAGTCCGGTTTTGGCTCTGGGGGGCCGTTCAACAAAGGGCAACTGGGGGGCCGATTGGGCAGCGGGGTGGAAGATCGGTTGTTTGGCTGTGGGCGGCGGTTGGAGGTTTGTCGGCTGGTTGGGCCGTGGTCTGCCGACCTACTTCTGCCCTGGTGGCAGCTGTCGTGGCCGGCGCCTATCTGCTCCGATTCATTTGGGTTTGGCGATGGGAACATGGTCGGAAGGCTGCCGTTGGGCCAAAAGCACTTTCCAACTCCTCCCTAGAACAAGTTTCCCCTTTGGCGGCTGCTGGAGAGCGCAGTAGTTCGGAGACGCTTATGGCTGGCCGGTCGGGCAGAACCGCCGCGGTATTGGCCGCTTTGTTGGGATTTCTGGCAGGGACAGCGCCACCGGGGCTGTTTTTGGCCGCCTATAACACCTATTACTTGGGCGCCCCATGGCGGTTTGGTCAGGTGGAGGCAGGCCGACGCCTGGCCCAAGCACAATTAGGCCAGCCAGACGCCTGGGCAGGCAATTTGCTGGAAGGACTTTATGGACAATTGATTAGCCCTGGCCGAGGACTCCTAGTCTATTCGCCGATTTTGGTATTTTCTATTTGGGGGATGGCCTTGGCTTGGCGGCAGCGCCGGTATTGGTTGCTTCGGCCATTGACGGTGGCAGTGCTGCTATTACTTTTGGTCCAATCGAAATGGTTTAGTTGGCACGGCGGTTGGTCATTTGGCTATCGGCTGATGGTCGATGCGATGCCGCTGGCGGCCGTCTGCGC
>JANXAQ010000112.1 GCA_025062105.1 Thermoguttaceae bacterium | reverse complement strand
AGTGGACAGAGGACTGCTGCTTTGGCTGGATGCCAGTGATCCAAGCACCATCCAGACCGACGCCAACGGCAAAGTGCAGGCCTGGCTGGATAAAAGCGGCAATAATTACCATGCCACCCAGACCGATGAAGCCCGTCGGCCCTTGCCCAATGCAACCGCTCTGAACGGCCGACCGGCTATCCGGTTCGACGGCGGAGCGGACGGGGCCGCCGACGGCTTGGTCATTGACGATAACCTGAATCTGACGGGCAGGCCCTACACGATCTTTATTGTGGATCAGTATTACGGCACGCCTCGGGGCCGAACCCTGCAGGGCCGAGACGCCAACTGGCTCCTGGGCAAATGGAGCGGGAATAACGGATTCTTCGCCGGGAGCTGGGTCGCTTATACCGGTACTACTGATAATGTCCCAGCCATTAGCGACGGCCAAGCCCATGCCTATGGCAGTGGCTACACTCTCAACGGCATCGACATTACTGGAACCAATGGCAGCGACACCCCTACAGGCAACCCCGGCAAACTTGCTCTGAATGCCTCCGGCCTGTACAACGAACCCAGCAAATCCGACGTAGCCGAGGTGCTGGTGTTCAATCGGGCGCTGTCCTTCCATGAACGCTCCCAGGTGGGATTGTATCTGCGGGAAAAATACGGCCTGACCGGTTATACCGGCTACAATACCCGCTTGGCCACCAAAGAATGGGTCTTCTACGGGGCCGATCCAGGCGAAGGATTGGACTTCCAAGGGCAATTCCGATATGCCGTTAATGTGGGCGGTTCCGGCGGCATCCAGGTCGGCGACGCTCAGTTTACCACCGATACCGGACTGATTACCGCAGAATATCAGATACCCACCTTCACCACCCCCAACTATGGCGCCACGTCCAACGACAATAATCTGGAGACCATTATGCAGTCGATCCGCTGGACCCAGACCGGCAACGACGGCATCGAAGACATTACCATTACCCTGCCGGGCCTGGAAATCGGACGAACTTACAAACTGCAATTGCTTGTGGGCGATAATTGGAACAATCGGCATTTTGCCGTGGATATCAACGGCAGCCGGGTGGTGGCTGATCTACCCTCCGCAGGTATCCAGGGTGGCACTACCACCCAAGGAACGGTTCTGGTCCATCAGTTTGTGGCCGACCGATCCACGATGACCATTGTGCTCGATGGTCGGGTGGTAACCGGCGGGGACCGAAATCCAATGATTAACGCTTTCACCCTGGAAGATCTGGGTGTTACCGGCCGTACCACGGTAAGCACCTTTACCGGTGGCGATCCGGGCGAAGGGCTGGACTTCCAAGGGGCGATTATTTATGCGGTCAATATCGGCGGGCCGGGCGGGTTGCGCATCGGCGACGCCTACTTTACCGCCGACACGGCCACACCGGGTCTCCGAATCAACGCCGAAAATCATGCCCCCAATTGGTCATCGCCCAACTATGGTTCTAGCCCAAACGACGACGTTCTGGAAACCCTGATGCAGTCAGCCCGATGGACCGAAACCAGCACCAATCCAGTGGGTAGATATAGCCGGGGCGAGGCCGTCAGCCTCGAACTGGCAGGTCTTGTGCCCGGCCAAGAATATGTGCTGCAACTGCTGTTCGGTAATACCGGCACAGGCCGGGGCTTTGATGTGGTAATTAACGACACTTTGGTATTGGACAATTTCAGCCCGGCTGCCTATGGGGCTAGCGACTCGGTCGGGGTGGTGGTAACCCACCGGTTCGAGGCCACCAGTTCGCTTCTGAGCATCGTGCTGGATGGATACCCAATGTCGGTGCAGAGTCCGTTTAGCCTGCCGCATCCGGTGCTGTTTGCTTTAACTCTGGAGGCAGTGCCGGAACCCTCCTCCTGGGCCCTGCTGGCCATTGGGCTGCTGAGCCTAGCGGCCATGGTGCGCTGGAAACGCCGCCGGTAGAATAATTGAGGGCAGAAGGTGGAGGGCGGAGGGCAGAGGCTCAGGACGGGGGAAGTTTTCCCATGGCATGAAAGGACACAAATATGCCCAGGATTGAACACTTTCGCCAATTAAGGGTGTATCAGGAAGCTTTTAAAGCCGCTCAAGAAATTTTTGAACTCTCCAAACGCTTTCCGAAGGAGGAACTCTACTCCTTAACAGACCAAATCCGGAAGGCCTCTCGCTCTGTCTGCGCCAATATCGCGGAGGCATGGCGGAAACGGCGATATGAAGGAGCTTTCATCTGCAAACTGTGGGACGCCGATGCCGAAGCTACCGAAACCCGCTGTTGGCTTGACTTTTTGAAAGCGTGTGGATATCTTGATCAGGAGACTTTTGAGCGGTTGGATGCAACTTATGATCACCTGGGCGCCTCACTTACCAAGATGATGGCCGAACCCCAAAAGTGGTGTATTCCCTCGGCCCCTAATAGCAGGAAACAATCTTGCGTCTCCAAAGCCTCTTCTGCGAGTTCTTCCGACCGCCGGAGTCTGCCCTCTGCCCTCTGCTCTCCGTCTTCGGGGTTTACCTTAGTGGAGCTTTTGGTCGTGATTGCCATTATTGGGATTTTGATTGCGCTGCTACTTCCGGCGGTGCAGGCAGCGCGGGAGGCGGCACGCCGGGCACAGTGCGTCAACAATCTCAAGCAGATCGGCCTGGCCTTGCATAATTATCACAATGCCCTGCGATGTTTGCCTTATGGCTCGAATTGGCCTTGGTGTCTGGGCGGCACTTGGCCCGCCTTCATCCTCCCCTACATCGAACAACAGGCCCTGTACAATCAGTTTGATTTCAAGAAAAAGATGTCTCAGGACCCGAACCGGGAACTAGTAAAAACTGTCGTACCCACGTATCTATGTCCCAGCGATCCGATCAGCGGCCGACCGGTGCTTACTGGCCGATGGCCAGACGGCGACTGCAATCCCACGGAGGCCTCCGCCCTTTCTTATACTGGCTGCATGGGGCCGACGCATCCGGATGCCTGCGACTTCTGCCCGGATAAAAATCCTAGCCCCTCCAACTGGTGCTGCCAGGGGTATAATCTCGGTTCGCAGACGTCCCCGGGCGTTTGGGGGGCTTCGTCGGTCGGCATGTTTGGCCGATTTGTCCGAAGCTTTCGATTCGAGGAGGCTACCGACGGGTTGTCCAACACGATTATGGCTGGGGAGACGCTTCCTGCCCACTACATCTGGAACGGAGCCTTCCTCCATAACTTCCCTGTCTCTAGCACCAATATCCCGATCAATACGATGGAAAGCGATAACGGCCAGCGGCAAAACTGGTGGCGCACTAGCGGCTACAAAAGCCGACACCCCGGCGGCTGCAACCTCCTGATGGCCGACGGCAGTGTGCATTTTGTCTCCGAAAATATCGACTTCCAGCTTTATAACTATTTGGGCACCCGCGCCGGCGGCGAAGTGGCCAGATTGCCTTAACCTGCTTCTACGGACCTCGGCAGTTGCCTTTCGGAGGCCTATCTCTTTCCGCTCCGATCTCCTCCCCTCTTCCGCCCGTTTAGGGACGCCTGTTGCATTCTTCCTGCCGAGCAATTAGGCTAAAGAAATGTTTTTTGTTTTCCTTGTGGTTACGTCTTGAGAGAGGGTTTTTGAATGAAGCACGTGGTTTCTCTCTGGTTCGGCTATTCGCAATGGTTCGGCAAGTGGACGGGAGGGCTGATTAAGGCAGCTTTTGGAGGAATGCTCATCATAGGACTATGTGGGTGGGTAGGAATTGCGGCGGAGAAAAAGGCGATAGCAACTTCTGGGGCAAAAGGAACAGGCGATTGGACTCGGTTTCGGGGGCCAAACTGCGACGGCAAATGCCTGGAAACCGGCTTGCTAAAAAGTTGGCCGGAAGGAGGCCCAAAGCTGCTTTGGACCATGGAAGGTCTTGGCCGGGGATATTCCAGCCTGACCATCGCAGGAGGAAAAATCTTTACCACGGGCGACCGTCCGGATCCCAAAGGCGGAGAGTCTCAATATGTGATGGCCTTTGACCTGGCAAGTCGAAAAGAGCTTTGGGCTACCCCCATCGGACCGCCCCATCCAGACGGCGGTTGCCGATCTACTCCGACCATTGACGGCGATTTGGCCTTTGTCATCGGCACCGAGGGGGATTTAGTGTGTGTGGAGACGGCCACAGGCCGGCTGCGATGGCGTAAGAGTTTTCCCAGAGATTTTGGCGGCCGGATGATGTCCGGTTGGAAATACAGCGAATCGCCCCTGGTGGATGGGGACAAAGTGGTCTGTACGCCTGGTGGGCCGGTCGCCACTGTAGTGGCCCTGAATAAATACACAGGAAAACTCATCTGGAGATGTGCCGTACCACCGCTCGGACCAAAGGGTGCGGATGGCGCTGGGTACAGTTCCATGGTCGCTGCCGACATCCAGGGCCTGCGCCAATACATCACCATCATCGGCCGAGGCGCCATCGGCGTAGCTGCCAAAGACGGCCGCTTCCTTTGGGGCTATAACCGCATCGCTAATAACGTCGCCAATATCCCCACTCCGATTGTCCGGGATAACTACGTCTTTGTTACCACCAGTTATCGGACCGGTTCTGCTTTGCTGCGGATTGTTCGGCGGGGGGAGAAATTCCTGGCCGAGGAAGTCTGGTTCAACGGCCCACAAGACTTCGAAAACCATCACGGCGGTGTGGTCTTGGTGGGAGATTATTTGTATGGCGGCTCAGGGCAAAATCAAGGAGTGCCGGTCTGCTTGGAGTTTCTTACCGGCAAGGTGGTTTGGCGTGCTCAGCCGGTCGGCCAACGATCGGCCGCTGTCCTGTACGCCGACGGCCATCTGATTTTCCGATACGAAGACGGCATGGTCGCCCTGATTGAGGCCACTCCAGAGGGATTTCGGTTAAAAGGCAAATTCATGGCTCCGGTACGAAAGGGGCCGTCTTGGGCCCATCCGGTTATCCACGACGGTAAACTTTATCTGCGAAGCCATGATACGCTGATGTGTTTTGACCTGCGGAATACTTCTGCGGAATGAAGAGGCCGCCGCTTGTGGACAGAGCCCATTGCATGTCATTGCCGCGAAAGCGGCAATCCAGTTTCGCTTTTCCTCTTCGTAGGCATTGGTATCTACACATCGTAGTCAGGACAGTGCCGAATGCCGGAGGAACCGCCAAACCGGTAAAACTTTCTCCTCTCCCCTGGAACGGGAGAGGTCGGCCACCCGTAAGATTGGCCGGGTGAGGGGGACGTGGATTCCTGGTTGCGCAGGAATGACATGCTTTTTCGTTCCGTGGAACGGCTGCCTCCCTATACGTGTATAAAAGTTATGTTATGGTTTCGGAAGAGCCTGTCTATATGATCCTGCTGACGCCGCCGGGTCGAGGGGCCATTGCTACGTTGCGTCTGGAGGGGCCGAAGGCGATGGACCGGCTTCGGGCTTGGGTCCGCCGGCCCTCCGGCCAACCGGTGGAAGATTTGCCCAGAGATCGGCCCGTGCTGGTTCGGTTTGGACCAGAGCCGGCCGAAGAAGTGGTGCTCCGTTGTTTTAGCGATCAGAGCGTGGAAATCCATTGTCATGGCGGCCACGGAGCGGTGGGAAGAATCCAATCGTTGCTACTCCAATCAGGGTGTCAGCTTCTGAGTTGGAAAAGTTGGCTTACTGCTCAACCGGCAGACTCCGTTACTAAGGAAGCGATCATTTGTCTGGCGGAAGCATTGACCGAACGGACCGCCAGTATCCTTTTAGATCAACTACACGGCGCATTGCAAAGGGAAATCCAACAGATTTTGGAAGTCTTGGAAGCCTGCCGAACCCTCCAAATGCCCTCTGACGGGATGGACCTGGTGCCAGAACATGGGCATGCTGGACCGGAAAGCAATCAGGCCTGCCAAGTTCGATCGGCTCAGGAGCGGCTGTCGGTTCTACTGGACCGAGCAAACCTGGGCAAGCATTTGACCAGCCCTTGGCAGGTGGTCTTGGTGGGGCGCCCCAATGTGGGCAAAAGCAGCCTGCTGAACGCCCTGGTTGGATACAGCCGGGCTATTGTCCATCCCCAGCCCGGCACTACTCGGGATCTAGTGACAGTAACGACTGCCATGGAGGGCTGGCCGGTTCAGTTGGTCGATACCGCCGGTTGGCGGGATTCGCTCGATCCGCTGGAAGAAGCAGGCATCCGCCTGGCCCTGCAAAAAGCTCAACAGGCCGATTTGGTGCTTATAGTTACCGATTTGAACCAACCCTGGACTGCAACCGACAACTTCTTTTGCCATACGTTTCCTAGTGCCCTGCTGGTGCACAATAAGTGCGATCTGATGGCCCGTCCTCCTGCCTCGGAATGGGAGACTACGGAGTCGGCAGGCTTTGGAAAGGCGGCGGGCGAATCGGAAAGATTTCTGGAAGCAGGAGGGACCATCGGCTGGCAAGAAACTTTCTCCTACTTAGGTACTCGTCCCTCAGGAGTTTGGGTCAGCGCAGTAACGGGCCGGGGGTTGCCGGAATTGATCCAGGCTATTGTTCGGCGCCTTTCGCCGAAAGCGCCGCTGCCGGGTGAAGCAGTGCCGTTTACCGACCGACAAATCCAACTTCTCCAAGCCGCCCAGAACTACCTGAAGCGACATGATTTTTCCGCCGCCCAGAATGCTCTTCTGGCCATTCTTTATGGTCCTATGGCCTCGGCACAGCCATCGGGTGAGGCGTCCTAAAAGGGCCCGGAATTCTTGCAAAACTCTCTTTTCGGCAGGCCGACGAACCCTAATGGCTCTGGGGGTTCTCCCGTTCCTTTCCGCTCTCTACACAGGGAGTCTCTATCATAAGGTAGAATTAGGAGAGAGTCCGTTCCATTCGATCCCCCAACGAAGTGGGGATTCGTTGGAAAGGTCTATAGACGGTTTGCTGCTTGAGGGAGAAGGAATCGAAACGATGGTTTCTGAACCGGACCGGATTCCCGATCGCTCTTGGCCGGAAAAGTTTCAAGACGCCTTTCGAGGCACAAAATTGGGCATCCGAGGCCAGAAGAGCTTTTATGTTCACTTTTTTTTCGCCGCAGCGGTGGTAATTGCGGGATGGGTGTTTCAGGTAGATCGAATAGAGTGGTGCCTGCTAGTGCTCTGCATCGCCACGGTGCTGACGACCGAAATGCTCAATAGCGCCTTGGAATGGGTGGTCCGCTCCTTACCGGAAAGGGATGATCCACACCTCGGACAGGCCCTGGACATCGGCAGTGCCGCGGTGCTGATCATTTCAATCGGCTCGGTCATTGTAGGACTTCTGGTTTTTGTACCGCATTTACTGAAGGTAGTTAGCAGTGGCTGAACTTGGAACATTTGCACCCCATCATTCCATCGGCTTTTAGAATACTTTCGCCGAACGAAAAACTCTCTTGCCTTTTTAGCCAAACCCTCAGTTATCATTCCCGCCCAGAACGGGAATCTAAAAATACTAAACAAGTGGAAAAAGCTGGATTCCTACTGGCCCAGCAGTAACACATTGCTCCATTCGGCTGGAAGGTTAGCAGCTTTTTAGGCTTTCTGTTTAAGGAAGCTTTGTAATCGCCCCGGCTAAAAAGCGGGCCAGCCGATCTGAAGCGATGAGTGCCTGTTCTTTTAGGCGGTAGATGTCTTTCCAACTGGAGGGTCGATGCCACAGGGCGCCCAAGACAGCCCCCCATCGGGCGGCGGCCGTCTTCTGTTTAAGCAATCCTCGGACTTCCGGCGGGAGTTGATCGTCTAATTTGTCAATGATGATCCGGACGGCAAACACCGGGACATTCCGACGACGGCAGACTTGGACAACGCCAAATGTTTCCATATCCACAGCCGAAGCGCCGAACTTTTCACCTAAACTGCGTTTTTCCTGTGGACTGCTGACCAAATGATCCCCACTAAGGAGCAATCCTCGGTGAATTCGGCCAAACCCAGTGAGCGCCAACCACTGGCTAGGGGGCGAAAGAACTTCTCGGCACCCGTCCGGCCGGACGACCGAGTCCACCACTAGCAGGTCGTACCGATCAAGATCCGGCTGAGTAGCTCCAGCAAACCCGGCCGAAATCACCCATCGGGGCCGATGTCCATCCAAGAGGGCTTCTGTAGCATGGGCAGCCGGAGCCTGCCCTGCTCCAGTTCGGACAATCACCACCTGCCGGTCTTCCAGCCGACCTGCAATCACAGTAAACCCTTCGCCGCGCCATCGGCCCGTCTCTTGGAGCATGTCTTCTAGGCCGCCCGATTCGCTTTCTAAGGCAAAGACCACTGCCACATCGGCCCCAACCGCGGTTTCCCCTGACTTTTCCATGGGCATAGGTTGAAGCATAGCTGCCGTTGGCGGCGGGCTGCACTGAGCCTCAGGAACAGCTGCATTGGAACGATCCTGTGGGGATTCGGATCCAGCTGGGCCGGTCGAAAAAGCAGCCAGCCCTTGGAAAGGTCCTAACGGGGCAGAGGGGATTTTTAAGGGGGGTACCGTTCTGCTCGGCTGAGCCACATAAGCTTCGGGCCCACCCTCTGCATGGGCCATCTGCCCCACCTTTTGCCGGAAGGCCTCTTCTAAGCGCTGCCGAAGCCAATAGCGAACAAGACCTCGGAACATAACATAGCCCCGCCATTGTGTCAGACCTACCTACCATTGTATCCATAGGTTTAGGTCCTCCCAGGCATGGCCTCCCCTACCAGATAGCTTATCTGCCCAGATGGTCGCATACCTGGAGGATACGACGAATCGCCTCCTCGATTTCATGTTCGGTGGTAGTCGTGCCAAGGCTAAAACGCAGAGAACTCAGCACTAATTCCTTCGGTAGTCCCAGAGCCATAAGCGTCGGCGACGGTTCGGTCGAACCGCTCATACAGGCCGAACCGATCGAACAGGCCACCCCAGCCACATCCAATGCCGTAAACAGTACCTGGCCGTCCAGACCGGGGAATGCGATGCAAGAGGTATTAGGCAATCGTGGGGCGTTTCGGCCATGGATCAAAATCTCTGGCCAACCGGCCAGAAGCTTTTGCTCAAAACGCTCTCGAAGGGCAGCCATTTGGCGAATTTGCTCTTGCTGTTCTTTTTGCCATAGTTCCAGGGCGGTCGCCATACCAACCGCCAAGGCCACTGCTTCTGTGCCGGGACGTAGGCCCTCCTGCTGATGGCCGCCGAAAAGCACAGGCTGGATCGGCACACCATGCCGAACTACTAACGCCCCAATGCCCACAGGGCCATGGAACTTATGCGCTGCGACCGTCATGGCCGACACCCCCAGCCGCCGAAAATGCACCGGCCATTTGCCCACCAGCTGCACAGCATCCGTATGCAAGGGCACGCCATGGGCTTGACAAATGCGGACGGCTTCCGCGATCGGCTGCAAGGTGCCGATCTCATGGTTGGCCGCTATGATACTGACCAGAGCCGTTTGCGGCGATATCCACGCCTGAAGCTGATCCAATCGCACAATGCCATCGGGGGTAGCTCCCAGGGTATCCACGCGCCAGCCAAGATCCACTAGATGCTCGGCTGGCCCTAGCACACTGGGGTGTTCCAGGCTGGAGGTGATAAAGCTGCCGGGTTGACCACCCGTTCGGGCCAGGGCGATGCCGCAGATAGCCAAATTGTTTGCCTCGGTGGCGCTGGCAGTAAATATCAACCGGTCCGGTTCGGGGCCGGTAATTTCGGCGCCCAGCAAGTGGGCAATTTTTTCTCGAGCCTCCTCCAGCAGACGGCGTGCTTCTCGACCAAACTGGTGTTGACTGGCCGGGTTGCCGCCCACCCGAAGCCAAACCTCTCGCATCGCTTCGACCACTTCGGGCCGAATCGGTGTCGTCGCATTATGATCCAGATAGATGGCGTTGACTGAGGAAGCCTTCGGCATCTGATCTGATCCTTTGCCCAGCTCATCCATCAAACATATCAAGCCTGCTATGCCAGCCAAGACATGGCACAACGAAAGTTACTCGGCATGCGGAGCTACTGCATCACACATATCGACCTGCTAAGCTAAGGCCCCGGGGGACCTGGTCGGCAATTGCCGGAAAGCCTAAGATCCGTACCAGTTCCGCCGCTACACGAATGCAGTTGTTCACACTCCGTTCGTCGGGATAAATGTGCACCATACCAGCCACGAAAAGCCCTGGCAACGGACTCCGCATAGCTGGAATCCGCCGGGAAAAGCCAAGTTCCGGCAAAGGTGCTGCATACCTGGCCCGAAACAGCCAAACACCTTCGATTTGGTTCCGGATCGGCCGACCGATTAGCCGTTCTAATTGCTCCAGCCAACGCTCCTGTAATTGCTGCTCCGGAAGTTGCCACAGCGGTTCTTCCGGCCGCACATATCGGGTAAGGTACACCAGATGCCGACCGCCGTACCAGTCGGGCGAAGCCAATTGGGTATGTTCCACCAGACCAATAAAGTCATAGTCGGGATCGGTGATATTTGTCCAATAGACCTGTGTTAACGGCCGCCGTAGGCTTACCAACATACACACCGCTGCTAGGTATTGGATGCTATCCAACTGGCTGGCATATTCGGAGCAGATGGGGCGAACCAGCCCGGCCAATATGGCTGGGGCTGTGGTAACCACAAGGGCATCAGCGCGAAACGCTTTGCCCTGTACTCGGACGCCTACTACCCGACCATTCTCCACCAACAGGGCTTCGGCCGGGCATTGCCAGCACATAGCCGTCTGCCAGTCTGCCAACCGCTCTACCAGCCGATCCACCAACACTTGCAGACTACCACGTAGATAACCGAGCTGTTCCTGACCGCTCCGGCGGGAACTGGCCCGTTGATGGAGTCGGCCTGCCATCCAGGCTAAACTCACCCTGTCAGCTAATTCGCCGAATTTCCCCTGAAGCAGTGGCAGCCAAACAGCCTGGGTGGCCTTTGGACCTGCCCAACGCCGAAACCATGCTAATGCCGAAACCTCTTCCTGCCGACTATACCAAGCCAACCGACTGAGCAACCACCCGCTCAGCCCCAACCGAAACCGCTCCAACAGCCCGATCGGCCTAAAACGAAGCACATCCAACGGGCTGTTAAAGGGCCAAAATCGGCCTTCCCGATAAACGGCCATTGTCGTGGGCCGATATATCAACCGATCGCTCAGCCCTAGTTCTGCCAAAAGCCACTGCAACTCCACATCATGAGTAAAACAGTGATGGTAATAACATTCTATGGGATCACCTTGACCGAGAGAAAAGGTGGTCAAAAGTCCTCCTGGCTTGGACGCTGCTTCTAATAAGGTTACCTCTACGCCTGCCCGACGCAAAAGATAGGCTGCTGTCAAGCCAGTGGCCCCGGCTCCCAGAATCACCACATGCATTCATCCAGACTCCAAAAAAACAGATCCGGAGTTCCTAAAAATGGTGCAGAGGGCCTCCATAGACTGCCCTATTTGACAAGATGCTTTAGTCCCAAACCGGTTTAAGCGAGAGGCCTCTGGCAGGGTGGGCCTGCCGACTCAGACAGACCAAGGGTTTCGGCCACAATGGTATGCGGTCGGCCTTTGACGTTTTCGTAAATCCGTCCGATATATTCGCCCAGGATGCCTAAACAAACCAGTTGGACGCCGCCCAGGAAGAAAATGCCACAGACAATCGTCGCAAAACCTGGCACCGGCCCTAACCCAATCCGTGCAAACTGCTCAGCCCAGATCCGCTGGATCAGCGTGAAGATGCCGACCAAAAAAGAAAATACCGACACCAGCAAGCCGAACCAGGTAGCCACCCGCAGCGGCCGGATGGAAAAACTCAAAATACCGCTCAGCCCAAGGCGGACCAACTTAGAAAGCGTATATTTCGGTTCCCCGGCCGCCCGAGCTGGCCGTTCATACGGCACGCCCTTCTGCCGAAACCCCACCCAGGCCCGAATCCCCCGCACAAACGGCTCTTGTTCCTGGGTTTGAAGCATGGCCTGGACGACGCAACGATCCATCAGGCAGAAATCACCACTATCCAAGGGAATCGGTATTTCGGCCAGATAGGCCAGAAGGCGATAGAAACATTTATATGCTATCCGTTTGAAAAAGCCCTCCTGCCGTCTGGCCCGCACGGCATAAACTACATCCCAACCAGCTTGCCATTCTTGCAAAAATTGGCTCACTAGTTCCGGGGGATCCTGCAGGTCGGCATCCAAGACGGCCACTATATCCCCCTGGGCATACCGAAGCCCTGTCCAAAGGGCCAATTGATGCCCGAAGTTCCGAGATAGCCGAATGCCTTGCCAACGTTGGTCCTGCTGGTGAAGTTGCTGTATTTTAGCCCATGTTCCATCACTAGAACCGTCGTCCACTAACAGCACCTCCCATCGGCAGGGCCAACCGGCCGCCGCTGCTCGGACCCGTTCTACCAGCGTATCCAGCACCGCCTCTTCATTGTAGCATGGAATCACTAGCGTCAGGGTGATTTCCGAATCCAGAAGTCGGCTCATACGGGAAGTTTCCCAATCTTCTCGATATAATGTAGGAACCTCTGCAAAATCCTGAACATTCAGTGAACTTTGTGAACTTTTGATTCTTTAGCCGTTCCGTTGTCCTGCCAGGACATCTACTATCTGTGGGGTGCTAGCAATCCTAGCGCCCCTATATGGTGTGTTAGAAGGAGGCCAGCCAAAATGGTATAAAAATATCCCCTTTGAATTATGCAGAGGTTCCTGTACATAATCTCCCCGACAGCGAATCCTTCCGATGGTTATTCAACATCCGGCTGGGATCTGTCCGGATGCCTGTATGGCCGATCCCCAAAGAGGCATTTCCCAACAGCCCAGCATGACTCAGAACCTCAATCCCCTTCTGAGTAATTTTACCTCGAAAAATGATGAGAAAACCGTCCCCTTTCGGCTCCTATGGAGGCCGTAGATAATCAGACCTCCCTATGACTTCGAGTTTTGCCAATTTCTAAGAGCTAGTCCCCTTTGCATGTCCTCTCCGTTCGAATATTGGAGTTAGAGGCTGTCTGGAAATCAAGACTTAGGCGTTTCTCGATAGAGGTTTAACCAGCTCTTCCAGCAAAAGCCGGGGAAAATCGACACTTTCCTGATGCGAGGTAATCCAGCTACTGAGCTGAGTTCCTGCGGAAAGATGCATTTCCAGACAGCCTCTTAGCTCGAGTTTTGCTATTTTCCCTAACTCCTTTTGTTTCCAGTAGTTACGACGAGACCTCCTTTTGTTCACACAAGTTCCTAAGTCTAATAGTTACAAGGAGTTAGAGTTTTCCTTTCCGGAAGAAGGCCTAAATTGGCAAAAGTCGAGCTTAGGAAATTGGCTGACCAAAGAATCCGCAAAGCCTAACGTCTTGAAATAGAAGAAGTTACAAAAGCAACAAAAGTCGATCTGTAAAGGTGGAGAAGCAGGAGTTATTGCAAGGTCTGTGCCTTCGGAGAGGCTTCTTTCAGTTTGCCAAACATTTCTAAGATGGCCTGGATGATTTTGTTGGAGGCTTCTATTTCTACTCGGCTTGTGCCAAGCCAGGTTTCATAGCCGCCTAGGGCGTGTTGGGCTGGGGTGGGCAGATACCCATATGAGCCATTGGCATGGGAAATGGTAAAGGTGGGCTGGAATGGACTTTTCTGCTTTAGTTCCAAGCCGATCTCGGCAAACACCTCAAACGGGATGGCAGCGATGCCGACCGGGCCGATCCGCACCGCCTGCAAAGGCACCTGGACCGTATCGGGTGATTCATGGAGTTGGATGATTCGGCGGGCGTAGGTTTCTTCATGAGGCCGGTCTTTCATTGGTGGGGCGCCAGCCACAATGGCCCGGGCCCGCTCCAGTTGCTCCGGTGTCGGTTTTCGCACTGCTAGGGTAACCTCCGTCTGCTGCATTCCTAGCGGAACCCAATCGTGCCAGTGTATTTTTTGATATGCCTCGAAAACCTTTTGGGCTAAATCGTAGGCGACGTAGCGCATCTGTTCATACGGTTTTTTCGGAGGTCTAGGGTTTTGGAATGGGATATTATTCACATCGCCGCTGGCGCCGTTAGAGAGCATTCCGACAAACGGCGGCTCCAAGCGGTCGGCGCCAAGCAACTGCTGAATCCGGTCGGCAAACACGCCGAAATAATCGGCCGAGATATGCCCACCGGGGACCCCACCGACATAATGCAGCGAATAATTGGCCAGCAAGGCAATTGGCCTGCCCTCCGGCGAACGAACCGCCAAAATACAAAGCTCCGGATCAACAGGTCCGGCCGGTTTTACTAGTAGGGGGCTACCAGCCGGAGGATTCATCTGTACTTTATCTAGGCCACCGAAGGGGTTCGTGAGTTTTACCTCCGGCTTCAGGAACCATCGGCGGTTATTGAGATGTTCCGGCACATTGACCACAGCCCAGCCGATTTGAGTCGGTTCCAGATGGGCCACAGCCCGGCGCACACCATCGGAAATCCGCCGGGCCAAAAACTGCGAATATGGGCCAACCCCTCCTTCGGGTTTCAGCACGTTGGCAGGCCGGGCGGCAATGGATGAATGGGTATGCGTGGCCGCAATCAGCACATGCTCTTCGGCAATACCGGTGTGTTGGCGGATTTGGCGTTTGGCTGCATCGCAAACTTCCTTGGCCAAGCCAAGATTATCTACAATAACCAGGGCTATCCGGTGTTGACCGTCGTCCAGGACCAAACAACGGGCAAAAAGCTCATCATGAATATAAGTTGCCTTTGGCGAAGTCCAGCCGCCCACAATTTCTTCGTCCAACCAAGGGGTGATGTTGCTAGCGGCCGCCCCGGCCCGGAAGAGCTTTTTGGCCGAAGACGATTCCTTTTCTTTAGAAACAGGCACTGCCGGTTTTTCAACGGGTTTGGTTTCGGCGGCTATAAGAGCCAAACCACTTGGCTCCAGATTGCTCCACCCATTCATCCCGCCAAGCCAAGCTCCCACCATTGCCCAAAGCACAATCAACTCAAAAAGCCCAACCCTATCCCGGTTCCCCTTTAGAGACCATGGACGAAATGGTTGAAGCATAAGCTAGCCTCCTTTAAAAGTTAAGGAATCTCTGCAAAATCCTGAACATATATTGATTTTTGTGAACTTTTGATTCCTAGCCATTCAGTTGTCCTACCCGGACAACTACTATCTATTGGGTGCTAGCAATACTGGCACCCCTATATGTTGTGTGAGAAGAGCACAGGCCAAAATGGTATAAAAACATCTCCTTTGAATTATGGAGAGGTTCTGGAAAATAGTTTCCGAACCCAAACTCTTTCTAATTCCCAAAAATCTTTCCTCAAGCTGCTATTTCTCGGGGGTGGATGAAATTCTGGGGGATAATTGGGCAAGATCCCCCTATAGATAAAACCCGCTTTTCACCCAACAAAGCCTGCTTTCGACACATCATACCTGATTGGACACAGAATGTAGCCCCGTAAACTCTTCGAAAGGATCATAGCCCTGGAATCTCCAAATAAGGGAGGACTAGTTTGTGCCTTTGGCAGAGCATGAACCAGTTTGAGAGAACTAGGGATTGCCTATCTTCCCTAAATCACCTAAACGGACCACAAAAAAGCCCCACTTCATTTCTCCAAAGTAACAAATGGTTTGTTTTGAAAAGTTCGTTATCCTGTATGTGGGGCAATCATTTCACCGTTTGGGCTAGCAAACCCATCCCAAAAGATCTATATAACAGCGAACCCTCAGAGGGGATAAGCAGGTTTCTTCACCCAGCAAAACGTTGCCCGATTAGAAAATGCTAACTCCCGGATTAACCTTGGTTGGGTGCATGTTCAGGGATCAGTTCTTCCATGGCCTCGGCAAATTGGCGGTAGGCCCGATCGTCGAACAGCACAAACCGAACTAGTTCAGGCCGACCGTGTTCGGCCAAAAAAGCGTACACCGTTTGCAAAGCAATGCGAGCGGCTTGATCCATTGGATAGCCGTATGCCCCGGTACTGAGGGCCGGGAAAGCAACACTTCGGCATTGGTGTTCCACGGCCAACTGGAGAGAGCGGCGATAAGCACTGGCTAAAAGTTCAGCTTCCTGTTGCTGCCCACCTCGCCAGACCGGGCCTACTGCGTGGATGACGTATTTGGCTTTCAATTGGCCCGCCCCAGAAATAACAGCCGAACCAGTCGGGCAACCGTCCGGATACTTCTGGCGGGTCTCTTCCATGATGCTAGGCCCACCTCGGCGATGAATGGCCCCGTCCACTCCACCGCCGCCGGCCAACCGACTATTGGCCGCATTAACTATCGCATCCACCTCCTGAAGCGTAATGTCTCCCTGCACCAACTCCAAGGTAGCGCCTCGAATGATCCGTTTCATAGGTAAAGGCTCCTTTCTGAGATCGGCTGGCTCTGTTGAAAAGTTGTCCGCTGTCTGGGGAGGTTTTGCCCATACTGGTTGGTTTTGATTGGGTTTTGGTGGGTTTAGGCCTCCGACCGGAAAGGGTTTCAACAGAGCCAGATCGGCTTTTAGCGTTTTTCTAACTGCTTTTACTCCCAGCTCGACTTTTGCCATTTTCTCTAACTTGTTTTGTATCCAAAAGTTACGGCGAACCCCGCTTGTTTGCTCAATTTCCTAAGTCCGATAACTCCAACCTGCTAGAGTGTTCCCCTTTTGGCAGGAAGACCAAAATGGGAAAAGTCGTAACTCCCTCCATAGTTACGACCAAATCCTGGTAGGCCGCCAACATCTCCTAACTCCAATAGTTACAAGGACTTAGAAAATTCCTCTTCCCAGCGGGGGAGGCCAAACATCCCAAAAATCAAAATCAGCGACGTTTATTAGACCAGGTTACATGACTCCTATCTGTGGTTTTCCTGAGCAACCAACCTGTGCAGCTGGTCCCACAAGTCGGCCAATTCCTGCAGAATCGGAAGCGGTCGGCCTTTTTGGAGTACCTCCAGGACAGTCCGGTAGTACCAAAGTGTGCCCTCTCGGCCACCTCGAAAGGCCGACCAAATCGTCTCTCCGTGCGCCCGATATGCTCGAATTAGACTCCGGAGATTGTGGATCTTGTCTGCGGCACAGACAAGCCGAACTGAATCCGACGCCTCGGCCAACCGGCACAAAAACTGCTCTTTCCGTTCCCGCCAGGGGGGTTTGGGCTGCTGGAAACTGTCCGTACAGCCCTTGACAATAGCTGCAACCTGATCCCCAAACCGCTGCCGAATTTCCTCCAAACGCTCCAAACCGCCTTGATCTTCTGCCGCATCATGCAGCAAAGCAGCAATAGCTTCTTGTTGGTTGCCTCCGTAGTCCAGCACCAAGCCGGCCACACTCATTAAATGGGCAAAAAAAGGCACTTCGGCCAACTTGCGCCGTTGATGGCAGTGAAGCTCCCAGGCATAGCAAAGGGCCTGAGCGAATTGCTTGTCTAATAGCTCGTTGCTGCCTGAAGCTTCTCCCTTAGGTGGATTCTGCTGATTCATAGCTAGCCCTTTTTATTAGAAAGAACGTTACACGAAAGCATATTCTGAAGCCTCTGCGTAATTCAAAAAGGTGTCCTCCCCATCTAACCCATAAAAAATATACCGATTGCTAGCTACATATAGTGGCTCTATAAAGGGGCCGCCCAATCTTTACCGAATCAAAGGTTTAAGTTCACTCTATGTTCAGGAATTTTAGCGAGGTTCTTATCATCGGTTTTAAAGGATCATGTCCACATGAGAAACCAACGGGAGGCTTGTGCTTGAGCGGGTATGAAAAAAGATGGGACTTTCTTAGCCCAAAAATAAACTTGTTCTCCCTCTAGCTCACGGATTACAAATCCCCCATTTCTGCCAGAGGGGAAAACGCCATTGCTCCGGCGGCAGAAAGTTACCTTACACTCAGCGCAATTGTGTCTGGAAGGGCAAAAGGCTGGGTGGGCAGATCATGTGCCAATCCACTGTCCCGCCAGGGGAGATGGAAAAATACCTCCACTGCATTGGCGGAACTGTTCCCAAAAGAAGCCTATATCATTCGGTTAAAATGTGATTCACAGAGAAGTTTACCATACCTTTGCCGGTTGTAACAGCCAGCGGTCTCGGTGAGAAAGAATCAAAGACTTTATGGCTAAAAGCTTGATCCAGAGAATCGACCTACGATAAGGATTTCGGAGCAGAGCAGGCAGATGGTTTCCTTCCGGCGGGTCCTTTAAGCTCCGGTGAAGCGGTATCATCACATTGGAGTCAGGAGAGTGCGAAAAACAGGAAGAACCGATAAGTGGGCAAAGAGGAATCGACAAGCTTTGGAATACTGGGGCTTTTCCTCTGGAGTGGAGTCTCAGAGGTCCGCCTGGGCTTTACGGAGGCGAGCTTCGAGGGCCTAAAATCACCGGAGTTCCAAGATAAACCATATAAAGATTGCTTTTCCCTGTCGCCGCCCCTTGAACCTGGTACCATGCGCCGGATTTTGGAGATATTCCTACCCTAGGGCAGCCCACACACAGGCCGATAGACCACTCCATCCGGAACCCCTCCCTCATAGACACTTAGCTCCATCCAGACTGGCCAATGCTCCGACAGTTCCATTGCTTCTTGGACCGAAAGGCCCAATTCCCGGACAAGATCCACCATGCCAGATCGGCCAGTATATTCCACCGTAGCCCGGCGGACAAAAAGAATGTTATCCACCCAGAGCGATTCTCCTGGCAATCTAGCAACCGATCCACCTACAGCAGCAGTCAGTTGAAGATCTTTTGCCCATTGTTGGAGGTGCTCCTGCTTCATCGGCAACGTGCCTGCCAAAAGGATATCGTCCTCTCCTGAGGAGTTTTTCCGCACGGTACGATAAAGTTGCTCGATTAGGGGGAGTTCCTGGTCGGCTCGTTCTGGCTGGATATACACACTAATTAAGATAAAGGTAAAGGCTTGAGAGGGATGAGGCCCCCTGGCACGAAAACTGCCCACCAATGGACGGTCATACAGCCGCCCCTGAAGATCCTCCATACTATAGAGCTTGGCCAGATCAATTTCCACCGTAGCCCGGTCGTACAGGAAAGCACTCACCGGTCTGCCCGGCTGCTGGAAGCTCTCAGGATCGAAAGCAACTTCATAATATCTTCCTCCCGTATTCAGATGGTCTCGAAGCTCCCAAAGCAGTCCGGGAGCTTGGAGTTGAATATTTTGTAATGCCACCAGGTCAAACCGCCGGAGCAGTTGTACTAAGGCGGCCAACCGGGCAGGATGAGATAACTTTCCGGCATCTAACGGATGGGCATTAAAACTAGCAACAAGCAAAACACTGCGGCCGGTTGGCACTGGGGGCAGTTGTCCCCCTGGATCGGAAGACTGTGGACGCAAAGCCCTGGAGGGGGAAAAAAGTTGCTCCAGACCTTTCAATTCATAGTGTTTCCAGACATACCAACACCCTACCCCCCCTAAAAGAAGTAAAATCCATAACCCCCTCGTACTTGCCATTCTTAGGCCCTCCCACACCTGCTGGTTTTCTATGAATGGGTTTCGGTTTTTTTATGGGTGAGGCTGGACTCTCCCTACATGGAGTCCTTGGGTGATCCCGGAATGGCTAAAATTTCGTAAGAATCGGATAAGAATCGGAAAGGATGGTTTTAGGGCAAAAGTGCTTTGGGGTGTGAAAGTTCGGGACCCACCAGTGAAAGAAACACCGATAGACCAATCTAGGTAATCTAGGAAGTATAGCAATTTCGAAACTTTCCCCTATTTTTATGTTTATGTAGTTTGTTCAAGTGAATACTCCAGCTAAGAGAAAAGATAGTCCTCCTTTAAGGGAAATGTTAAGATTTTATTCCGAGGGCTTTTAGGAGAAAGAAAAATGCCTGCCAAGTATCGACAGCCGGGACTTCGGTTTGAATATCCGGAAAATTGGCATTTGGAAGAGGGGCCGGGCGCAGGCCGGGCCTCGGTCACTGTCTATAGCCCAGGCGGGGCATTTTGGACAGTAGCCCTCCATCCTAGAGAGACCAGCCCCTTAAAATTGGCAGAATTGGTCGTCCAGGCAATGCGGGAAGAATACAAAGATTTAGATGTCGAGGAAGTTCGGGAAATTACGGCAGGTCATGAATTGATCGGTTATGATTTAGCGTTTTTCTACATGGATTTAACCAATACGGCCAAAATCCGTACTCTCCGCACACGTTACGGCACGTATGTGTTTTTCTATCAAGGAGAAGACCGAGAATTTGCCGCTGTGGAAAAGGTGTTCCAGGCCATGACAACCAGCTTATTGAGGAATTTAGATAACCCCCATTTGTGGGATTAACCTTTTTCTCCCTGATCGTTTGAGGTACCAAGAGTCTAATCCGACAATCTGCGTTTGGATGGTGCGGCCTTTCTAAGCTAACCGAGAACTCCACTCTGGCTGTCTCGTGTTATACACATCTTTTTGGGATGGATTGCCCATCCCAATGAGCCAAAGCGATTGCCCCACCTAGGGGTATAACAAACTTCTCAAAAGAAGCCAACTGTTACTTTGGGAGAAATGCCACCATTAGGAAAAGTTCCTTTGGAAGATCAGGAGGTGTTTGGGCGTAGAGACTATTTTGCCTATATTGCCTGTTTTATCTATTCAATTTCCTTCAACAAACTTTTGGCATTTTCCTAAAGTGATGTCCGAGCCCCTAAACTCTAACTTGTGTATAACAGGGAGCCTTGGCTGATTCCATGGGAAGGGTGAGGAATACTTCCGAAGTGAAAGAGCAGGATTGGAACCCCGTGTTGTTAGAGAGAAAGAAAATGAGAAATCAAAATCTCGGAAACTTTTTAAACTTTCCTCAGTTTTTCCAAATTTAGGGATAATACTCCGTTCGGCTGAATTGTTCCGTGATTGTAAATATTACAAAACTTCGCCGACTCCTTAAAAAACCGGTTATGCGAATCAAAGTTGGATCATCATAACTCTTAAAAACAAAACGAATTGGAAGAAATTTTCTCCCAGCAGAATATTTGGTACGGAATGTGCTTAAAGCGAAGGGCTTTCAGGAATTGAATAACTACCACTTCAAAAGGGGATCTTCCTCCTCCACCGTGAATCTTAGGCTGTCGATCGGTGGGTTGACCGAGTCGACCCCCAATTGGTTCGGGGTTGCCGTGTTTTCACGGTGCAAAGGCTTGGTGGGCTTCCCAGTAGAAGCCTCCCAAGCTTTTTTTATTTAGAGCCTTTAACAATTCTCCCTCTTTATGGTGGTAAAGTGCTCCCTTCGATCTCGAAGAATGTCATTTTGGTAAACCCTCTTACTCGAGATCTCTGGTGAAACAGTTTCTGCCGGAGGCCTAAACCCATCAAAACTAACAATAAACTCGACTCGGATGATCAACCCCCCCAGGCTAGGGATCATATTTCGGAAGAGACCTAATTTTCTTGAGGGGGGCAGAAATCCATCCTGTAGTGCGCCTTTGGTATTTTCTACCTACCAAAGGAAAGTAATCAGAAGCATACTTTTCGCTTTATTTTTTGTAGATGGCCTAGATGATATAAAAATTGCAGAATTTCTAATTTATCGAAAATTAATAAAAATTACTTCATTCTTTCAAAGGTCTTATTGTAGATATTTTTTATATTCGATATAATCCAAAAACAGATTTGATATGGCGGATTAGGGATGCAGAGGGCTCATAAAGTAAGGAGGGTTGAGCCATGTTCCCAGCTCCTCCAGTATCGATTGTGGCTCAAATAGGCGAGACAGCCGGGGTGGTTTGGCGGGTGTTAAATGAAAAAGGGCCGTTGAGCATGGCCAAACTGGTCAAGGCAGTGGGCCAGCCCAGAGATATGGTCATGCAAGCTGTCGGTTGGCTGGCTCGTGAAGATAAAGTGTGGATCCAAGACGAGGCCCGCTGCCGAATGATTTACCTCAAACAATAAGCCCGCTTTTCTCCGGCCATTAGAGAGCCTCTCCTTGTTTTCCCAAAAGACAAGAACCTCTGTTATTGAGGGGCGGTGTCCAAACGAGTAGCTCTTCCTCACTCTGGCAGGCCCCTTCTCCCTACTTTTTTAGAAACCTTCTTTTTCTGTAACATTTCCGCCGGGAAAGGCCCTGGCTTTTCTCTTCGACCCAAAAGCTGCCCAGGTACGGACTGGGCGGAGGCAAGGTCCTTGGGGCCCCAAGGCAGAATGCCAGAAGCGGAAGGTTACCACGTGAGAATCTCCGCAAGTGTCCCTCTCCCTTCTTCTGCTCTGCTTTTTTGTGCTCGGGGGTTATCCTCCTCACCTGTCTTTCTCTTGGCAGGGAAAGGGGAACAGATTAAGCATACCCCCTTCAGCTAAAGGGGTCCCCATTTCTTAGCTCCGACTTTTGCCATTTTCCCTAATTCCTTTTATTCCAGTAGTTACGACGTGACCTCCTTTTGTGCACACAATTTCCTAAGTCCAATAGTTATAAGGACTTGGAGTTTTCCCCTTCCGGGAGAAGGCCTAAAATGGCAAAAGTCGAGCTTAAAGGTTCTTGCCATAGTCCAGGAGAAACTAGGATTGTTTTCCGTGGGGTGTGGAAGTTGTGAAGGAGGTTAGCCACTCGGTTGATGGGCTTAGGGGGAAGGCCCAGAGGAAGCGGCAGGAGCGAGCTGCCATCGGAGGGCAGCCGTAGGACAGGCAGCCACACAGGCTTCGGCCGCTTTGCCCAATGCCTCCCGGAGCGGCCGATCAAATGGGGTAACAATTCGCACATCGTATCCTCGGCCGTAAAAGGCTAACCCCACCGGCGCCCCGGCTGCTGAGGCCACTTCAATGCACAAACCACAACGAATACACTTGGCCCGTTCATAGGTCAATCGGCCATCCTGGATGGGCGGTTCCAACCGAGGGCGCTGGCAGCGAAACCGATTCGGATTGGCGCCGTATAGGGCGGCCCAGCGGCGGAGCTTACAAGCATGAACATCAGGACAATCACATTGCAGACATCGTCTCGCCTGCTCTTTCGTGTGGGGTAATTGCTCGATGCCCAACAGTCCTGGCTCGGTCCATTGGCGGCGGGGGGCGGGACTGGCCTGGCTGATCAACTGGCTCAATTCCTCTGCCGTCGGTCTGCCCAGTCGGACGGAATAGTATTCGGGAAGCCCCTGCACTTGGCCGGTTTGGAGGAATTGGTCGATGCACCAAGCCGCCTCTTTGCCATCGGCTACGCTGCGTATGTACATTCCTTTGCCCCGGATGGCATTACCGGCCGCGAAAAAGCGCGGCTGCTGCGTCTGGTAGGTTCGGCGGTCCACTTGAAGGCCTTGGCCCGAAACTGCTAAACCAAGACTGGCTAGCCAGTTCGGATCTTGAGCTCCCCAGGCCAAAAGCACGGCATCATACTGCTCGGCCAACTCTTGAAGCGAAATCTCCTGGCCAATAGTAACTGCCGGCCGCCAATCTACTCCCAGCCGAAAAACCAATCCCACTTCTGTTTCCAGAATCTGCCGGGGCAATTGGTTCGGGGGGGTTTCCGCCCACAATCGGCCGCCGAGACGGTCGGTCTTTTCCAAGAGTGTCACCCGATGCCCTGCCACTTGCAGAAACCAAGCAGCCGTCAATCCGCTCAGCCCCGCTCCGACCACCGCCACCCGTTTGCCAGAATCTGGGGCGCAGGAGGGCAAATCCGGTTGGGGTTGAGCCAAGTCTAGATCGGCCACAAACCGTTTCAATTGGCAGATGGCTACCGCTCCGTCTGCTTGCGCCCGCCGACATGCCTTCTCGCACGGAGCTGGACAGATCCGGCCTAAAATCGCAGGAAAAGGAATCGCTTGTTTGACCGTCCTAAGAGCTTCCTGCATCTGTCCGGCGGCGATCTGTCGAAGCATGGTTGGAATATCCATATGGGCCGGGCAACCAAAAAAACACGGAGCCAAGCAGTCCCCGGCATGCTCACTAAGCAAAAGTTCCAAAGCAGTACGCCGAGCCGCATGGACTTCCGAAGTTTCGCTTTCGATGCGCATGCCATCTTCTACCCGGCTGGCGCAGGAAGGAACCCATCGACCTGTGTCGGCTAGTTTCACCACACAGACCAGACAGGAAGTCGGAGCGGGTACGCCGGGGATATAACAAAGGGTGGGGATCTCGATGCCCACCAATTCAGCCGCCTCCCGAATGGTAATGCCCGGCGGCACTTCAATCTGATGCTGATCGATCTGAATGCGAACCATAGCTGTTTCCTTCTCCCGACTCAATTATACCGGGCGCTATGGGGGAAGGATACCGCAAGAAAATCCAAAGGCACCTTTCCTTCATTTAAAGGGGATATTTTTTTATACCATTTTGGCTGCGATTCCTCTCTACCACAACACCTAGAGGAGCTAGCATTGTTAGCACCCAATAAATAGTAAGTGTCCCGGTAGGAGAACCAAACGGCTAGAGAATCGAAAGTTCACAAAGTTCACTATATGTTCAGTATTTTGCAATAATAGCCGGTGGGCTGGAAGGATATCCTGTGGAATTCTCCCTGACGGAGGTTTGCCCCTTAGCTCGACTTTTGCCATTTTTGGCCTCATCCTGGATGGGCAAAGCTCTAAGTCCATGTAACTATTGGAGTTAGGAAATTGGGTGAACAAAAGGAGGTTTCACCGTAACTATTGGCGGCAAAACAGGTTAGGAAAAATGGCAAAAGTCGAGCTTAGAGGCTGTCCGAAAAAGCATTTTTCATGATGAAAGGAAGTTTTCCTCCTTAATCCCCTGGAATCCCGAAAACCCCTGTTTTTAAGGAGTCTGATGGCCAGGAGCCGGTCGGCCAAAACCCATTGGAAACCAGCCAAATCCCCATTTTAGCACAGCCTCTTAGCTTGAGTTTTGCCATTTTTGGGCCTCCTGCCGAAAGAGAAAAACTCTAACTGGTTGCAAGATTTTGGACTTAGGAAATTGCGTGGGCACAAGAAGGTTTCGTCACAACTATTGGAAACAACAGGAGTTAGGAAAAATGGCAAAAGTCGAGCGTAGATCCGGTCCTGAAAGGCACTTTCCATAGCTACATAATGTAAAGGACATGTTTTTATGCCCTTTGAGTACCCTTCACCTTTAAGCCAATATATAGGGCTGGTAGCACTGCCAGCCCCCTACATCTGGTAGCTCCTTGGATCGGACGGGCCCATCCATACCAAATCAAAAGTTCCTAAGCTTGACTTTTGCCATTTTAGGCCGCCGGACGAAGGGGGGAAAGTTCCAACTCCTTGGAATTGTTGGCGTTAGGAAATTGTGTGAACAAAAAGGAGTGGTACTCTGGAAGTTTCGAGCACAAAAGAGTTAGGAAAAATGGCAAAAGTCGATCTCCGAGATTCCCTAAAGTCTATTTTTAAGGGAGTGGAGGGGAGGGCCAATAGGCCAAAATCCATTGAAAACCGCCAAAGTACCAATTTCAGACCGGCCTCCTAGATGAAGTTATGCCATTTTTCCTAACTTGATTTGCCGCCAGCGGTTACGGTGGCAGCTCGTTTTTGTTCATGCAATTTCCTAATTTCCTAAGTCCAGTATTTTTAAGGGTGAAAGCTTTTTGCTGTCGGCAGGAGGCAAAAATGGCGAAGTCCAGCCTAGGGCCGAGTCAGTGCATCAGCTACTGCTCCGAATCGCCCAGACCAAACCGGGTTAGCAACCTGCCTCGCTGCTAAAGATTCGGTCGAACCGGCGCCGAGTTTCTGTGCGGAACTCTTCCAGCCGCACTAGTAATTCTCCCGAAGAAGGCAACTGCATCAGATGAGCCAGTTTGACGGCTTCGGTCGGGTCGCCGCTAAGAGCGGTTCGCCGAGTAGCTAACAAAAGCCGTAGTTTCAATTGCAAGCTCCGAAGAAATCGGTAGCTTCGGGTGAAGAAGCCGAAGTCTTCGTCGGCCAAGTGGCCAGCCTGATGCAAGGCGGCCAGTGCCTCCAGAGTGTTGGGGATTCGCAGGCGGGGGTTTCGTCGGCCGTGTTTGAGCTGGAGCATTTGGATCAGGAATTCGATGTCCATTAGGCCGCCGGTTCCCCGTTTTATGTCTGATGCTGGAGCTGATTGCTCAATCCGGGCGCGCATCTGGCGGATTTCCAAGGCGTCTTTTTTCTGCCAGCCTGGGCCGAAGGCTGCCTCGGCCACCGCCTGCATGACCAATTGCTCCATTCGTTCAGAACCATAGACGACCCTAGCTCGGCATAGAGCTTGGCGTTCCCAGAGTTCCGCATATCCTTCGCGGTAATATCGGAGGAAGCTCTCCAGGCTGCAGGCCAACGTGCCGCTTCGGCCCGTCGGCCGAAGCCGAGGATCCATCTCATACAGTCGGCCATACGGGCCAGAGGCGGTGGTGGTTTGAATAATACGGCGTGCCAGTTCGGAGAAAAAATGTTGATTGGTGGTTTTTTCTCGACGTCCTGGCGGGGGAAGGGTTTCGCCTTCTGCTTCGTAAATAAAGATGACATCCAAATCGCTGGAATAACTCATTTCTCGGCCACCGAGTTTGCCCAGGCCTAGCACCACTAGTTCGCACTCTTGACCTGCGCGGCGACCGGCACCGACCATCGGTCGGCCCCAGTCGGCTACAAGTCGTTTCCACTCCCGTACAATCACCTGCTCCAGACACGTTTCGGCAATATCCGTCAGTGCCCGAACCGTTTGCTGAATATCTTCTTTGCCTAATAGGTCCCGGACCCCTACCCGAAGATACTGTTCATTTTTGAAGCTATGCAAGATTGGCTCCAAATCCTCTGCCCCATGACAAAGCTCGGTCAGCGTATGCCGGAGAAAATCCCGGTCGGGCAATTTGTCCAGCACCAGGCTGTCCATCAGGCCGTCGATCATCCCAGGATGACTGGTCAAAATCCCCACTAGATACGCACTATACGCACACAGCCGGACAAACAGCTGCAAGGTCGGCGGATTGAAGCTAAACAACTCCCACAAAACCGCTTTCCCGCCCAAAGAATCGCTCACCTGCCCCAACTGCACTAGGGTAGAATCCGGATCTGGGGTGGCGGCAATTTCTTCGAGGAGTTTCGGAGCAATGGCTGCCAAAAAATGCCGACATCGCCGGGTCGATAAAAATGGTACCTTCTCCTCGGCCAACGCCATTAAGTTACGATACGCCTGCCGAAGGTCACGGAACGGATATTTACCTAAGACTTCCTGGATTCGGCGTTCCGGTGGATCCGGATCCAACACCAGATCGGCTTCGGTTTCGGCGGTGGACTCATCGGGAAAGGCATCGTGCAGCAAGTGGTCGAGGATGCGGCGGTTGAGTTCTGTGCGGGTTTGGTAGTCGTGTTGGAAAGCGCTCAGCGGATCGACCGACGCTGTTTGGTTGTAGCCCAACCGCAGTGCCAGTTTGCGAAGTTCCGCCGGGTTTTCCGGCATGGTATGGGTTTGCAAGTCAAACATCACTTGCAGTCGATGTTCGATGCGTCGGAGGAAGGTGTAGTTTTCTTGCAGGATGGCTCGTTCTTGATCGCTTAGGCAACCAGCAGCGGCCAGTTGCCGGATCGCTTCCAGGGTGTTGCCGGTCCGCACCTGGGGCAATTCCGCCCCGTTGAGCAATTGCAAAAACTGGATGACAAATTCAATATCGCGGATGCCTCCATGGCCGGTCTTGACATTGCGCTGATCGGCCCCTTCCAACTGCGCCCGACGTTCGATGCGGCGTTTGAGTGCTTTGATGCCGGTGATGTCGGCTCGGCTTAAGTATCTTTGATAGATCCAAGGTTGGAGCCGTTCTAAGAATTCTCTGCCCAGGTCGATGTCGCCGGCCACAGGACGAGCTTTAATATAGGCTTGGCGTTCCCAGGTGCGGCCCCGGGTTTCATAGTAGGCCCAAGCGCTTTGGCAACTAAGGACCATCGGACCATATCGGCCTTCCGGACGCAGACGCAGATCCACCCGATACGGAGCCCCTAGTTCGGTAGGCGTAGTCAGTAAATGAACAATCTCCTGAGCAAGCCGCTCAAAAAACTCTCGGTTGCTCAACCGTCCCGGTCCATCCGTCTCTCCATCTTCATCGTAGAGGAAAACCAGATCAATATCGCTGGAATAATTCAGTTCATTACCTCCGAGTTTACCTAGCCCCAGCACCACAAACCGGGCCCGGCGTCCCTGCCCTGTCAGAGGCCAACCCCAGCGTTGGCCCAGCTTGCGCCAGGCCGCCCGTAGAGCCCCTTCGACAATCGCATCCGCTAAGTAGGATAACTGCAAAGTTACCGTCTGCAAACTTTGCTGCCGGACAATATCCCCGTAGGCAATTCGCACCATCTCCCGGCGTTTGAATCGTCGCAATGCCCGGAGCACCGCGCCCTCATGCTCCAACGCAGCTACTTCTGCCGTCAATTCCTCGATCAGTTCTTCCCGGCTGACCGGTTGGCCTTCGGTCAAGCGGAGCAAATCGAAGCTTTCCGGATCGTTGATTAAAAGGTCGCTTAAATGTTGACTGGCCGCAAAAATCTGTAGCAGCGTGGGCAGAGCCTCCGGATCCCGCTCAAACAAAGCCCCCATAGAAAGCGGATTCCTCGCCCGAGCCACAAACCGGGCAAAGTTCCTCAGCGCCATATCCGGATCGGCACACTCGGGCAAATGCCGACCCAATTGCTCCAATACATTCGCCACCAAATCCACTGTCAGCCCACAACGGGCAATCTGACGCAGATCTTCTTCCGCTTTCTTCGGATCCTGGAGGCCCCACTGACGAAGATATTCTTGCCCTTGATCCGGTTCGGTTAAAATGGCCACCACCTCAGGAAAATTCATCTTATTTCTCTTCCCTCCTATAGGCGAATGGTGGACCGAGCTGCGAAGGTTCCTCTTAACTGGACTTTTGTTGTTTTTCCATTACTTAGGTTGGGTTCAGGAGTTACGGCAAACCCACCTTTTGTTCACGCAATTTCCCAACCCAACAATTTTAGGTTGTTAGGGCTTTCCCCTTTCAGCAGAAGCTCCAAAATGACAAAAAACCTCTGCATAATTCGACAGAGATATTTTTATACCATTTCAGTGCACTCTGGGCTGCCCCAACATAGTGGGTTGCTAGCCCTGCTAACCCTCTACATAGAGTAGGAGTTTAGTTGGATGCAGCTAAAGCTTACTAAATCAAAAGTTCATAAAGTCCCTTATACATCCAGGATTAGGCAGAGGTGCCCAAAAGTCGAGCTGAGATCTTTCCCCTCGGCAGGATGCCTAAAATGACAAAACACAAGCTTACAGACTCCGTAGAAACTTCTGCCAGCCCTCCTCCCACTGGGAAACTTCCATGCCTATCAGGCGCTGCCAGCGTTGCAGAGGCGGTAAGTTCTGCGCTGCAGGACTGACATAGGCCTCCAGAGCAGCCGGACTGAGCTGCTCCGACTGGCATAGATAATAGACCACTGCCCAGGCATAGGCGTAATAGCGGTTGGCCAGGGGTGAAGTAGTGGCTGACGTCTGGATAAAGTCGGCTTTTTCGGCACTTAAAACCGCGGACAGCGACAGCAAAGCCCCTCGGCTTCTGTCTTGCCGAATCAGTTTCACCGCCTCGGCGCTAGGGGCATTAATCCGCAGAGTGTCTGCCTCCATAATGGCTTCCTGAAACAACATCGCCAACCCCTCCTGAAGCCAAAGCGGCACTTGATACTGGTGGCTGGGAAAAAGGTAATTTTCCATATAGGCATGAAAGGCTTCATGATAAAGTTGCCGAAGGGTTTGCTCCATAATTTTGGTGAACAATTCCGCGTTTTTCCGATCCACACGTTGGATCTCAGCCAATTTCTGGTTGATTTGGTTATCGAAGACAGCTCGTTCTCGTTGGAGGATTTTGGCCGCCTCTTCCCGAGACACCCCTTGCTGACGGAGTTTTCGGCCTAGGTCTTGTAGTTTTTTGTTCAGTTGGCTCCGAAGCCGACTCAATTCCTGCCGAAGCTGAGTATGCTCTTCTTCGAGCTGTCGCAATTGGGCACCAAACTGCCCTAAATCTGTCCCCGCTAAAACCAGGTTTTCTCTGGGCACAAACACAGCCGGATTCGCAAGCCGAACCCCATACCGACTCAACACCTCCTCATACTCCAAACGAGAAGAAAAAACGAGGATCTTTAGGTGTTGTTGCGGTTCTGTGCGTGGCGGCAACAGCTGCCGATAGCCGGAAAAAATCTGCTCCAAACGCACAATCACTCGCCGGGTCATCTGTTCCGGCAAGGTAGTTTCCAACCGAAACCATCGTCCAACGTATAAAAATACAGGAATGTTGCTTTGGATCTTCTTTTGTAACTCGATAGCTTCCATGCGAGCACTTTCGATCCGGGCATGAAAGGCCAGGCTGGCCACCCGCTCCTGAAGACGCTGCCGCTCTTCCTCCGGAAGTGGTACCATCCGAACTACCGCCGAGCGCTCGATAGGCCGAACCACTACTCGGCTCCGCTGACCCGGCTCCCGTTTAATCTGTACAAAATAGACCCATCGCTCATCCACCGACTCTATCATACCGAAAAGTTTCTGCCCGTCGGCAAGCTCCACCTGCTCCATCGGCCCGAAGTTGTCCGCTTCCAAAAGGTTGCCACGTTGCGGCAACTCCTTGGCCTGCTGATTGTCCCGAGCACCCTCCAGTCCTACCGGATGTTCCCAGGCACTCGAGCGACTTGGAGAATGGAGTCCCGGTTCCGAAGCACTACCAGGCTGTTTCTGCTGCCAGGAGAGCATCAGTCCACCGCCTTCGCCAGCCTGGGGGAACCAGGAAGCAACCTGCCCGAAAGCTTCCCCATACGCCCCAACACTGCCAGCGACCAGCCCTCCAAGCACTACCTTCAGCACCAGCAGCCTGGCCCCTATGTACCAAGCAGCCCGTACTCCTTGGCCTAGGGCACCTTTGGAGGCTTTTGCAGCTATGCAGGCTTTCTCCAAAAAAGCACCGATCCAGCTCAGCTGGGGTGCTGGGGTGTTCGCTGGGACATCGGAATGGCCCCTCAGCATCAACCGAGAAAGAAGCTCCCCAATGAGCATCTGCCAGGAGGGGCCTATACCCATCCCACTAATTGGGAAGTCCACCCCCCCATCATCTCTCCCTAGAAAAAGTGCCCTATACGTCTTGTTCATAATATCTCCTGCCTTGGGCAAAGGCCGGCGCAGTCCCAATAGAAACTCCCAAACCCACCGCCCCACTGCCCAATGCCTGGGTGTTTGCAACCGAGAAAAAGTGGCTTAACCTCCGTCGGCCCAGATTAGGCTTTCTACTGGAATTGTACCTTTCTGCCCGGAAGCTGCCTATGATAGATTAGCCCTTCGGATGAGCTGATTTTTTTATGGTCCGTTTCCTTGGGATGGGCAAGAGAGGTAGTGCCAAGTCCAAACCCACTGCCTCTTGCTGGTATCTGAGGACGGTACTTTCTGAAAAATTTCTCTTTACCGGACAGATTATTGTGGCAACTCAACCGGGGGCCATTCTCTGGAGCCCATTTTCAACCATCCCTGGCAGAAGAGCTTTTCCAAAATGGCTCCTCTAACCTATGGTCTTCCACCAGCTTAGGCTGCAAAGCATCCGAAGGGGGCTGTCGGGCACTCACTAAAGCTAAGCCAGTCCCAGAGCAAGTTAACCCGCATAAAGAAGAACTTTTAGGAAACTACAATCTCGAAACGAGCCGGTATTCCAGTAGGTTATGACTTCTTGAAGGAGGTTTAGGACTCTAGAGAGTTTAGTTGTCTATAACCAGGATCTTAGGAGAGCGGCTAGTTTCTATGGAAAGCTGGATTTTCAAGGGTTAATTTTGTTTTGTCTATATTGTCTATTTTGCCTAATTTGCCCACTGATTTTTCAGCAGTACCCCTTCTCTAGGACTAGACCTGGGTGCCCAGAGCCGGTAGGATAATCGTGAAAGTGCAGAGTTGGTAGATTTGCCCACCCCAACGAGGGGTAAATCCATTCGGAGGCAAACCGTAACATTTCCGCCGAGTGGAGCAGGGGGGTATGTTTTGGTGCAGACGGTATCCCACAATTGTCATTCCTGCGCAAACGGGAATCCTATTTTTGAAAGATTTAAATTCCAAAAGAAAATTCCACCGAATGGAGTGTCCTCCATAAATTTGGAGAAACTGGGAAAAAAACCGGGGAAGCTTTCGCAATTTTCTTAAGTTTCCTTAATTTCTCATTCTTTCCTAATTTGCTCATTTTCTTCAAATACTGAATTCCGAGGTTATGCTTCCGCTCGCCCGAAGTGTTAGCCGGATTTTTTCTGCAGTGTGTTGGATGATGCTCGCCTCTTTTCCCATTTTTAATTTCCGACCAAGAGGGGAAACTTCTGTCCTTCAGGAATTACGGGAATTATTGGAGTTGGCAATTGAATGGGCAAAAGGAGAAGTTGGCGTAACTCTTAGATTCCAAATAACTTAGGAAAAATGATAAAAGCCCAGATGAACGGCAGGCTCCTTGGGCTGGGCAGCCAGGGCGGTCTGTGCATTGGCCTGAAAGGATTCCGGCAAAACTACCCTAAAACCACTACCATTTAGCCGGGCGAAGAAAATCGATGCTGCCCACCGTCCCAAAAAGTTGGCATAGCCAAAGACAATGCCGTGTGCAACGGCAAAAGTTTGGTGTCTGCGTTATTCCCGCCCTTACCCTAGCCCTCTTGGGGCCAACGTCTCGCTGTTATACACATCTTTGGAATGGATTCACCCTCACAGCAGCAGCAAACGATTGCCACAGGGGATAAATCAACCTTTCAAAACAAGCCAAAGGTTACTTTGGATAAATTGCACAATTTAGAAAAAATCATTTGGAAGATCAGGAGGTCTTTAGTTTCAGAAAATGGTTTGCCTATATTTTCTATTTGATCCATTCTGTGTTGTTCAGCGAGTTTTTCTGCTTTGCCTAAAGTGACAGCCGAGCGTCTGAACTTTAACTTGTGTATAACAGCGAGGGGCCAACGTAGAGGGTAAGGAATATGCTGCCGTCATTCGGCTAAAATTAATTAGGAACCTCTCTAAAATACTGAACACATACTGAACACATAATGAACTTTTGATTCTATAACTGTCCCGGGCGCCACTCCGAATACCCACTATTTATTGGCTCCTAAGAATGCTAGCCACCCTATATATTGGGTCATAGAGGCAGAGAGCAAAATGGTATAAAAATAATGCAGAGGTTCCATGACTCTAACCATGGAAAGTTTCTCCGGGTGCGGCTGATTTTTTGTGGTTATAGGGGAGTGGTTGAAGATAGATCGCTCCTTGCCCCATGGAAGCCTTCCTCCCTGGCAGCTCCCCCACAGGCCAATAGGCTCCGTACTGTAGGGGCTAGGAGTCAGTCGAAGGAAGTTCAGGTGCTTATGTCTCGGAAGGAAAAAGGGGAGCAAAAGGGTTGTTTTATAAATAGGTAGGTGCTGTGCAAAGCTGGTTTGCAGGGGGCCGAAGCCTATTTTGCCTATATTCCCTATGTTGCCCAGTTAACCAACAAATCTCTGGTATGGCGGTTGGAGGTCCTTTAGATGTCCAAAAATAGTAGATTGCCTCCCAGAAGGCAGATGGTTCCTTATGTGAAAGGTCTTGCTGATGCTTCCGGTAGGCTCTGATCCGCTTGGCCAGCATGGTGTGAATCCGGGGGTGCCTGGGCAGCAACCTGCTTCGGCAGCAAGGGGTGCTGAACCGGGCCTGGAGGCCGAGCTGCAGGAGCTGACCGGGTTGGTCCAGCGACTGGAAGCCAATATCAACCGTGTGGTGCTTGGGAAGCACCAGACCGTGCGTTTATGTGTGGTGGCCTTGTTGGCCGGGGAGCATTTGCTTTTGGAGGATGTGCCTGGAGTGGGCAAAACCCTTTTGGGCAAGGCCATTGCCCGGAGTGTGTCAGGTGTGTTCCGCCGCATCCAGTTTACTCCGGATCTATTACCTGCTGACATTACCGGCAGTAGTCTTTATGAAGCGCACACTGGCAGTTTTCGATTCTGTGAAGGGCCGGTCTTTGCCAACATCCTTTTGGCTGACGAAATCAACCGGACCACTCCCCGCACGCAAAGTGCGCTGCTAGAGGCGATGAGCGAACGACAAGTGTCCGTCGATGGACAAAGTTATCCGCTGCCCCAGCCTTTTATGGTCATCGCCACCCAAAATCCGATAGAGTTTGAGGGCACCTATCCGTTGCCTGAAAGCCAGATGGACCGGTTTTTGATGCGGATTTCTGTTGGGTATCCGGGACGGGCCGAACAACTGGAAGTCCTGCAAACCCATCGGCAAGGCGAACCGGTAGATCAGCTTCAAGCTGTATTGACCGCCGAGCAGGTCCTCCGTTTGCAAGCCGCTGTGCGCCAGGTCCATGTGGAACCTTCCGTAGCCAACTATTTATTAGACATCGTGCAGGCCACCCGAGATTGCCCCGAACTGCATGTAGGAGTTAGTATGCGGGGCATGTTGGTCTATTATCGAGCTTGCCAGGCATTAGCGTTTCTGGAAGGTCGATCCTTTGTAGTGCCGGACGATGTGAAGGCCTTGGCCGTTCCGGTCTTAGCCCATCGGGTTATTCCGAAAGGGTATTTGCACGGAGGTCAGCGTTCGGCGGTCGAAGCCCTCATCCAACGCTTAGTCGAAGAAGTCCCGGTGCCTACATAAACTAACTAGATCCTCTTTATCCTTAAAGCCTGATTGTTGCCATTTTTGCGAACTGGGTTTGCTTCCAGTAGTTACAGGGAAACTACCTTTTATTCACCTAATTTCCTAATTCCAGTATTTGTGAGCAGTTAGGACATTGATCTTCCAGAGGGAGCCTGAAAGGCAAGAGTCGATCCAAGAGGCCGTCTGAAAAGGCGATTCTTACCTATGTCGGTTGCCAAGTGGTTTTTCCCCACCAGGGGGGATTCCGGCCAAGATTGGGTACTTTTCGTATCCTAAGCATTACAGTTCGTAGGAATAAAAAAAGAAGACTACCTCCCAGTTTGCAGACAACCTCTAAGACCGTTTTGTGCGGTTATCTTCCGACCTGCAAGGTGCTGGATCTTGGCAAGTACATAGAGCATCAACTACCTATGGCCGGTGTAAATAAATACATCATTCGGACGAGTTGGACTTTAGAAGGCTTGGCCTATTTAGCGGTGGTCTTAGTAGTATTGGCCGGGGCATGGGTTCGGCAGATCAATTTACTGTTTATGGTGGCTGGACTGATGGCGGGGCCGCTATTGTGGAGCTGGTTGTGGGGGGGCAGGCAACTGCAAGGGATCAGCCTGCGCCGCCGATTGCCCCGCTCGGTCTGTGCGGGGGATCTATTGGTGGTGGAACTGGAAGTAGAAAATACTCGATCCCGGGGCGCTAGTTGGGCTTTGGTGATTGAGGAGCAAATCCGCCACGACACCCAGTCGCAGATAGGAACGTCGGCCCAGCTGTATTTAGCTTATCTTCCGGCAGGGGCCAGACAGACGGCCAGTTATCGAGGTCGATTACCTCAACGGGGCCGATACCTCCTAGGCCCGATCCGCCTGAGCAGTCGGTTTCCTTTCGGGCTATTTCGGCACACGGTCGAAGTAGGTGGAGCGGAGACGTTGATCGTCTATCCTCGGATAGGTCGGCTGAGCCGACGTTGGGCTGCCCGCCACCAGCAAGCCTTCGAAGGCATCCAGCGTCGAGAAGTGCGCAGTGGCCGGGCGGAAGCCGATTTCTATGGAGTCCGGCCTTGGCAAAGCGGCGACAGCCGACGTTGGATCCACTGGCGTGCTACAGCCCACCACCAAGCTCTGGTAGTCCGCCAATTTGAACAATTTCGTAGTCGAGATCTGGTCATTGTGTTAGATCTTTTCCAAACAGATCCATCCACTGCCGATCAGCAGCAACTGGTGGAATGTGGGGTGAGTTTTGCCGCTACGCTCTTGGCACAAGCCTGCCGACAAGGAGGCAATCGCCTGGGTTTAGCCATCGCCGGCCAGGAACCGGTTTGGCTCATTGGCCAGGCCTCTACCGGACTCTTGGAGGAGGCAATGACGCAGTTAGCCCTGGCCTATCCTGCTGCAGAAGATCGCCTCCTGGAACTGCTTACCCCCTTGGCCGAAACCCTCCAACCAGGTGCTGAAGTGGTTCTTATCTCCCTTCGGGCCTCAGAGCAGCCCGATCAAGCCCCTGTAGCCGAGCTGCGCAGCCAACTCGCTCGACGCCTCCCAGGCTGCCAAATCCACTGTTTTGGAATGCACGATCCCCAACTGGCCGATTACTTCCTGCCCGAATAAAATGTTTTTGGCCAACCGTCCTATTGGCGAATGGACCTAGGGACTTGCTGGTTCCAGCGGATTCAGGGCTGCTCGGCTCTGTGCAAATTGCTGCCGGTCGGAAGCCTCAACGTACCCAACCGGAAGCAAAACTGACTCCTCATGGGAAAAACCTCCGGACAACCTTTCAACAGAGTCAGGCTTTCCTAAAATGAGATGTTCGCGTTTTTTGACGGAGTTCTGCGCTGCGTGGGGCAGACGGCAAAACTCGGCAGGTAGTTTTGAAGATTTTCCAGCCTCCAGGCAGACTTCTGTTTGCCAGTGGAAAAATCCCTTTTGTCCAGCTTTTCGATTCACCCAGAGCGATTGCTAGTTCTTATGATCACCATCATCGATTATGGAATGGGGAATTTACGGAGCGTGCAGAAAGGCTTTGAGCGGGTTGGGGTGTTGGCTCGGATCACTAGTGATCCGCAGCAAGTGGCCGAGGCCAGCCACCTGGTCCTGCCTGGTGTGGGCGCCTTTGGCGATGCCATCCAGGAACTCCGCCGCCGAAGCCTCGTCGAACCGATTCAACAGGCCATCCACCAGGAAAAACCTTTCTTAGGTATCTGCCTGGGCTTACAATTGCTTTTTGAACGTAGCTACGAGGACGGTGTGCATGAGGGTCTAGGGATTTTAGCCGGAGAAGTGGTTCGGTTTGATCTGCCGCCTGAATATGCTGTTCCCCATATGGGATGGAACCAACTGCATATCCGTCGGCCCAATCCGCTTTTAGCTGGAATCGATCAGGGCGCCTATGTCTATTTCGTCCATTCCTATTATGTGGTTCCCCAAGACAGTTCCGTTATCGCCACCGAGACGGATTACGGGATCATGTTTTGTTCGTCGATTGGTGAAGGTCGGATTTTTGCCACCCAATTCCATCCAGAGAAAAGCCAGGCAGTTGGGCTCCGGATGTTGGAAAACTTCGCCCGTCTGCCAGCCTAAGCCCAGAGCAGAACATGCCAGCCATAGGCCAGACGGCGCAGAGTCCAGACCGGATGCTCCAATCCCAAGCCGTCAACGGAGGCCACCAGCCTGCCTCCACAATCCGGTATCTACGAAAGGAACCTCTGTATAATTCTACGGATATATTTTTATACTATTTTGGTTTAGGTGCCTCTAACCCAATATGTAGGGTCTAGCATGGCTAGCATCCAATAAAAAGGAGTTGTTCTGGTAGGACAACCAAACGGGTATAGAATCAGAAGTACATATAGTTCACTGTTCACGAGGCGTTCAGGATTTTTCGGCGGTCCTGAGATACAATCCCATGACGAATATGCAGTCTGGTAGAAAGGATAACCTAATGTCCCCCCAAGAAGCTTCTGGTGAATTGCTTCGGATGCTCCGGCAGCAATTGGAGAGCTGGCAACGGGCCGGACTAACCCATTTGCCGAAACTCCGGCTTCAATCAGCAGGTCAGAGTTCCTCGGAAAGCCAGCTGGAAATGTCTCCTGGTGGTGGGCAGGATGCTGTTCAGCCGAGCGATTCGGGCCGGTCGGTTTTCCGAAAAACCGAGCAGAGATCTTCTACTTTCCAGGAGGATCGAGCGGCGGCTTTGGCGCGGTTGGCTGCCCAGGTGGCCCGCTGCCGACGCTGCCCAGAACTGGTGCGAAACCGCACGCAGACGGTCTTCGGCTCCGGCAACCCGTATGCCCAATTGGTCTTTATCGGCGAGGCGCCGGGAGCAGATGAAGATCGGCTTGGCCAACCATTTGTCGGAGCCGCCGGTCAACTGCTTACCGATATGATCGAAAAGGGTATGGGGCTACGACGCTCCGACGTATATATTATGAACATTGTGCGCTGCCGACCACCCGGCAACCGCACGCCCCTGCCCGAAGAGGCCCAAAATTGTCGGCCCTTCCTGGAGAAACAATTGGCCATCATCCAACCAAAGTTCATCTGTTGCCTGGGCGCTTGCGCTGCCCAGAATCTGTTGGGCACTACCGAACCGATCAGCCGACTGCGCGGCAAAGTCCACTCTTACCAGGGCATTCCAGTAGTCTGTACTTATCATCCGGCGTATCTGCTGCGCACACCCTCGGCCAAACGCCAAACCTGGGAAGACCTCCAATTACTCATGGCCATCATGGGCTTACCGGTGCCTAAAACCTCGGTGCCCAAACCAGGCAAACGCATCGGGGAGTAAGCTGTCTCGGCTTGCGAGCGGACTACTCCTTTGCTCCATCCTTTGCCTAGCTGCGGTTTTGTCATTTTTAGCCTCCTGCCAATAAGAATCACCTTTTAAGTTCGACTTTTGCCATTTTTGGCCTCTTGTGGCGGAGAAATCCCTAACTTCTTAGCTAGACTCTTGCCATTTTCGCTTTTGTGCCCAAAAGAAGGTGCTTTAACACCACGCAGCTATTGAACTGAAGAAATTGGGTGAACAAAAAGATGTTTCGCTGTAACTACAGGAAGCAAAAGGGCTTAGGGAAAATGGCAAAAGTCGGACTTAGTGGCTGGCCTAAAAAACATTTTCCATAATGGAAGGAGGTTTCCTTCCTCAATTCCTCAGAATCCCCAAAATCCCTGTTTTTAAGGGGTGTGGAGTATAGGAGCCCGTTTGCCAAACCCCATGGGAGCCCCCCCAAATCCCAATTTCAGGAAAGCCTCTTAACTCGACTTTTGCCAATTTTGGTCTTCTGCAGAAGGTCTTCTGCAGAAATGGGAAAATCCTAACTCCCTGGAATCATTGGACTTAGGAAATTGTGCAAACAAAAGGAGGGTTTGTCGTAACCTCTGGAAAAAAACAAGTTAAGGAAAATGGGAAAAGTCGAGCTTAGAATTCCTGGAGTTAGGACATTGTGGGAACAAAAAGGGAGCCGCCGTAACTCCTGATTAGAAAACAAGTTAGGAAAATTGGCAAAAGCTGAGCTAATTCTTTGTAATCAGCAGGAGATTGGAGGAATAAAGAAAACGTGCCTCCCAACTCCCGAAAACAAGCGCAGTTAGGGAAAATGAGGGAACTCACCGTGGTTTTTCGGGGACTAGCCGATGTATGAAACTTTTGATCATACAGCGGATTTAGGTCTTCGGATTCAGGCTGAGACGTTGGAACGGCTTTTTGAGGAAGCCGCTGAGGCCCTCAGTTCCGTCTTGGTAGTCAATTGGGAGCAGGTCAGGCCGGTCTTGCAAAAGAGCGTCCGTTTGGAGGCTTCCAATTGGGAAGACCTGCTGCATGATTGGTTAAGCGAACTTTTGGTGCTATTTGCTCTGCAGAAGCTGGTAGGTCGGCGGTTTGAGGTCCGGTTCGATCATCAAAATCTGCCTGTGGGTGGGCCGCCGGAAGCCATGGGGAGGATGCGGGGGCCGACCATCCAGCTTCCCCAGGAGGTATTAGAGGCCACTATCTGGGGGGATATGCTCGATCCAGCCCGCTATCAGCCCGGCCCCGAAGTCAAAGCAGTTACCTACCATGGGTTGCGTCTCGAAAAACAACCTACCGGTTGGCTAGCCGAGGTGATCCTGGACCTCTAGACGTATAATAAAAAAGGCTATTTGGCGGGGCTCTTTGGTGCCCGGCCAAAGGCCAGAAACCTGAAACACTACGTTTGGCATACTATCCCCCTTAGGGAGGGTTCTCCAATTTGGAACTTTCCGGCTACTGGCCATTCGTCAGGAAGGCCGGCGCACCGACATCCCAATTCTCAAAGGGGCAGCGGAAGCCGGATGGTTCTCCGAATTGGCCTGTCAAGGGGGTGTTTATGCGGAGCATTTTCTTGGTAGGGAAAGGAGCAAACCGATGGCTTCGGAACGCTATGAAGGCCCGTTGGAACAGGTCAATGAATACCTTTGGCGGATTCCGGTCAATTATAAATCGGGTATGCGAGTCGAAGGCCGGATTTATGCGGATGATCGGCTTGTGGAGCAGATTCGGGCCGATCAGGCGCCGGAGCAGGTTGCCAATGTCGCTTTTTTACCTGGCATCCAGGTGGCGAGTCTGGCTATGCCGGACATCCATTGGGGGTATGGATTTTGCATTGGTGGGGTGGCGGCCACTGACCCAGAAGAGGGGGGAGTTGTTTCCCCCGGTGGAGTAGGCTACGACATCAACTGCGGTGTCCGCATAGTCCGCACCAATCTCAAAAAGGAAGATGTCCTTCCTAAAATTGATAATCTTATGAATCTATTGTTCCAAAGAATCCCAGCCGGCGTAGGCGAAGAAGGCCCCTATCACTATGCCGATAAAAAACTCAACCGCCTCCTGGAAGATGGGGCTCAATACCTCCTTTCGGAAGGCTTCGCTACCGAAGCCGACATCGAACACACCGAAGAACGCGGCCGCATGGACGGGGCCGATCCAGATGCTGTCAGCCCTCGGGCTAAACAGCGCGGCCAAGACCAGTGCGGTACCCTCGGGTCGGGAAACCATTTTTTGGAAGTCCAAGTGGTTGAAGAAATTTTTGATCCGGAAGCAGCTCGCACCATGGGCCTGGAGGAAGGCACTGTGTGTGTGATGATTCACTCTGGTTCCCGGGGCCTGGGCTATCAGGTCTGCGACGATGCAATCAAAGAGCTTCGGCAAGCCCCGGCTAAATACGGCATTTCGCTTCCGGATCGGCAGTTGGTCTGTGCTCCGGTCCGCAGTCCAGAAGGACAGAAATATTTAGCTGCCATGCGTGCAGCGGCCAACTACGCTTGGGCTAATCGGCAGCTGCTAATGTGGCAAACTCGAGAAGCTTTTGCCGAGTTCTTCGGCCAGCCGTGGGAAAGCCTCCAAATGAATCTCATTTACGACGTGGCCCACAATATCGCTAAGATGGAAAAACATCGGGTAGGTGATAAAATCAAGGAGGTTTGCGTCCACCGCAAAGGTGCCACCCGTTCCTTCCCGGCAGGCCATCCGGATGTACCGGAGCGATACCAAAAGATCGGCCAACCAGTAATCATTCCAGGCGATATGGGCCGATCCAGTTGGATCTTAGTCGGGCAGCCCAAGAGCATGGAAGAGACGTTTGGTTCTACTTGCCATGGGGCAGGCCGGGTCTTGAGCCGTCATGCCGCCATCCAACACGCTCGCGGTCGAAAAATCGATCAAGAACTAGCCGCCAAAGGCATCGTGGCGAAGTGCCGTAACTGGAAAGGTTTGGCCGAGGAACATCCCGATGCCTATAAAGATGTTAGCCTGGTCGTCGATGTGGTCGATAAGGCCGGTTTGGCTAAGAAAGTGGCCCGTCTCCGCCCCATCGGCGTAGTCAAAGGATAAGACCGTTCCACCATCACGGAGGCACAGGGTTCTGCCCAGGCCGAATTCCCGGCGGAGGCGACGCCTACGCCCTACTTTTGCAAAAGGAGTCCCGAGGATGCAAGCACCGTATTGGGAGGGAGGCAGGAAGGCAATAACGGCACTGTTTTGCTTGGAGCTGGTTTTCCTTCTAGGTTGCGGCGGCAACCAGACCAAACACCCAGCCGGTTCTCCCGCCAAGCAATCAGCCGATGTTCCTTCCTCATCTGTCCAACCCGGTGGTTCTTCTCAGGCAAAGCAGACCGACAAACCCAAGTTCATTCTCACCAGCCGGGCGTTCGACTACGGCAAGCCCATTCCTCGCAAATACACCGGGGAGGGCGAAGACCTTTCTCCGCCTTTGAGCTGGGATGGCGTACCGGAAGGAACCAAAGAGTTTGCTTTGATCTGCGACGATCCGGACGCCCCCAGCCCAGATCAGCCGGCCCCTGAGCCCTGGGTCCATTGGGTCATCTACGGCATCAGCAGCGATGTACGCGGGTTGCCGGAGGGACTGGCTAAAGTGGAAAAGCCCCTGGAACCTCCTGGCGTCTTGCAGGGGCGGAACTCTTGGCCAGAAGGGGAAAATATCGGCTATCGAGGCCCGATGCCGCCGCCTGGCAAACCGCATCGGTATTTCTTTCGCCTTTATGCGCTAGCCAAACCAGGTCCTACTACACCTGGCCTGACCAAACACCAATTGCTCGAACAGATCAAAGGCCATATCCTAGCCGAAGCCGTCCTGATGGGCACCTACCAACGCCAGTAGTAACACGGAGGCCGGGCATTTCTACAGCCCGGCAGATCCCGTGCCCTTCCTGAGAGGCACCTATTCAATGCCAAACCTAACACCAACGGCGGCAAGAAAACGTCGCTGCCCAGTGGATTTCGTTACTCTTCATGGGCACCTCCCACGCAAATAGCTGCTTCGTTTCCTCATCTTCCCTATCAAAAAAGAGTGGCTTTTGATCTGGAGCCGTCTGGGAATAATTGTTGGATTTTCCGGTCAATAGGAGGCTTTCCATGGTAAAAGTGCACTCTAGTGGGAACAAAACTCGGGGGCAAAGGTTCCTAGGGGCAGTTGGGGCGTTGATGATCGCAAGTTGCCTGGGTGCCGGGCTGGAACTGTTGGACCTGCTCCAATCTACCCACCACCGCTCAGGGATTTATGGTGCCGAACCCACCACCGGCATCTCCGAAAAACATCTTGCTGCCAAACCAGAATCAGCCGCTGCCAAACCACAACCGGCTGTTCCGAAAGTACCGTTGACGGCTCAAGAACCCCGGCTGGCATCGGAAGAACCCCAACCTGTCCAGGACCGGACGCCTTTAGAAGGCACCCAGCCGCTAGAGCTGGAAGGTGATATTGCTTTTACGATGATCGACGGCATTGACCGATTTTTACTCCGCAAAATCGACCAGGCGGCGGAAAAACGAGAAACTTTTTGGCGCCGAGATTATAGCTCGCCGGAGGCGTATGAGAAATCGTTGGAGCCGAATCGGCAGCGTCTGGCCCATATTTTGGGTGTTCGAGATGAGCGGGCGAAGGTGGACGGATTTGAACTTGTCGCCACCACGCAGCGATCCGCTCTGGTTGGCCAGGGGCCCGGTTACCAAGTGCTGGCGGTGCGCTGGCCTGCTTTCGGGGATGTATGGGGAGAGGGCTTGTTAGTAGTGCCGGAGGGCCGACAGCCGGTAGCCGATGTAGTGGCCATTCCGGATGGGGACCTGGTGCCGGAACAATTGGTGGGTCTGCTGGACGGTGTAGTGGCTGAATGTCAATATGCCCGCCGATTGGCCGAAAGCGGCTGTCGGGTGGTAGTGCCCACCTTGATCAGCCGACAAATGAGCCACCGCGGCGTAGAAGGCCGACGGGGAGCCCTATTGACACATAGGGAATATTTGTACCGGTCAGCTTATGAACTGGGCCGACACCTGATCGGCTACGAGGTACAAAAGGTGCTGGCCGCTGTGGATGCTCTGCTAAAGGAGCCTGGGCCTGCCCAGCGGAAAGTCGGCCTAATCGGCTGGGGCGAAGGGGGGCTGTTAGCCTTGTATGCGGCGGCACTGGACACCCGAATCGATGCGGTGTGTGTAAGCGGCTATTTTACCGACCGGCGCACTGTCTGGCAGGAGCCGATCGACCGAAATGTCTTCGGCCTTCTGGAACAGTTTGGCGATGCGGAGCTGGCAGCCATGGTGGCTCCCCGCGCGGTGATCATTGAAGCGGCCAAAGCCCCCGAAGTGCAACTGCCTAGCCAAGGCGGCGCACCCGGCCGGCTCACCACCCCCTCCATAGAGACGGTGCGGCAAGAATGGCATCGCACATTAAAGCTCATCGAACCCCTCCAGCCGAAACCCACTTTCCAATTGGTCGAAAGCGGCAGAGGCAGCGGCCCGTATGGATCCGCCGCTGCCTTGGAAGCCTTCTTGCAGGCCCTGCAGCCTGGCACACAATTACCTCCTCAGGCTCAACCGCCCAAGAGACTGGTATCCGGTTTTGATACGGACGGCCGGCTGGCTCGGCAAATCCAGCAGCTCGACCGACATAATCAACACCTTTTGGCCGAAAGTCCCTATGTCCGGCAAAAGTTCATGGCGAAACTGGATTTCTCCTCCCTAGAAGCATATGAAAGATCCGCCGCAGAGTATCGCCGGTTTTTCTACGAGGAGGTAATCGGCCGGTTCGACGATCCGCTTCTGCCGCCCAATCCCCGGACCCGGAAAGCCTATCAAACCTCAAGCTGGATCGGCTATGAGGTAGTGCTGGATGTTTGGACGGATGTGATCGCATATGGGCTGCTGCTGGTGCCCAAAGACATTAAGCCGGGCCAGCGACGGCCGGTTGTTGTCTGCCAACATGGGCTGGAAGGCCGACCCCAACATCTGCTCGGCAAAGAAGGATATGCAGCCTATAAAGCTTTTGCGAATGCCTTGGCCGAACGAGGCTTTGTCGTCTTCGCCCCCCAAAACCTCTACCTGGGCCAAGACCGATTCCGTACCCTCCAGCGAAAGGCCAACCCAATCAAAAAAACACTGTTTTCCATTATTACACCGCAGCACCAACAGATCCTTAACTGGCTTAAAAGCCTGCCATTTGTCGATGGAAGCCGCATCGGCTTTTACGGCCTAAGCTACGGGGGCAAGACAGCCATGCGCGTACCGGCCATCTTGACCGATTACTGCCTATCGATTTGTTCGGCCGATTTCAACGAGTGGGTATGGAAAAACGCTTCGACCCGTTCGCCATATAGCTATGTATGGACAGGCGAATATGAGATATTTGAGTTCGACCTGGGCAGTACGTTTAACTATGCGGAAATGGCCGCCCTGATTGCCCCCCGGCCGTTTATGGTCGAACGAGGCCATTTTGACGTAGTGGCCCCCGATGAAACCGTGGCCTACGAATACGCTAAGGTCCGCCACCTGTACGCTGCACGCTTGCACCTACCCGAACGCACCCAGATCGAATGGTTCGTCGGCCCGCATACCATCCACGGTGTAGGCACCTTCGAATTCCTGCACCGCTGGCTCAACTGGCCAAAACCCACCCACTAACGGCCTCGCCACCAGCAGTTCCTGGCAACGGGACTTTCCATTCTCCCCGGTGCGTTTGGCTTCTGACATTTTTATTGATTGCTTTTGTTTCCCATAGTCGGACGAAACTTCTGATTGTTTATACAATTCCTAACTCCAATATTCCTCGGCACTTAGAGCCCTTCTTCTCCAGGAGAAGGCCCACCTAGGCAAACGCCCCCTGTAAAAGGGGGGTGCTGATTTTTCGCTAATCTCCCATTGGGTTCCTAGAGTATAAGCTATCTTTTCTTGAAGGAACGAACTCCTGGGGGTGTCTGGTATTTTAGCTGCTGACTTAAAATGGGGATTTGGCTGGTTTCCCATGGGTTTTAGCCGACCGGATCCTATCCTCTACACCCCTTAAAAACGGGGATTTTGGGATTCTGAGGAATTGAGGAAGGCAACCTCCTTTTATCACAGAAGATGTTTTTTAGGACAGCTTTTTAGTGGAAAGGTCCCTCAAAATGCCGATCGTATGGGATGATTCGCTTCGGACAGGAGTGCTTTTAGTCGATGGCCAGCATCAGGAACTATTTCGGCAGATCAATAGCCTCCATGAGGCCATGCTCCAAGGGAAAGGCCGAGAGGAAGTAGCTAAGTTGATCCAATTCCTCGATAGTTATACGAAAAAACATTTTGCTGAGGAAGAACGCCTGATGGCAGATCGCAAATGTCCAGTGGCTGAGGCTAACAAGCTGGCCCATCGACAACTGCTGGAACGATTAGAGCAACTGAAAACCCAGTTTGCTGAGCAGAAAACCGGTACAACGGTAACCATGGAAATCTATAGGCTCATGTCAGATTGGCTGGTTCGGCACATTAAAGCCATCGACCTAAAACTGCGAGAGACCGAACCGGCTCTGAGCATGGCTGGCCAACAGAGCTAATGTGTCCAGCGTACCACTGGCACCTTCGGGCGCGAGGAATGGCAGAGTTGGTTTGCTCGACGTGTGCCATTTTGGGCCTTGTAGCGAAAGGAGAAAGTTCTAACTCTCTGGAATGATTGGATTCAGGAAATTACATGAACAAAAGGGAAGTTCATCGGAGCTCCAGGCAGCAAAATAACTTAGGAGAAACCTCTGGATAATTAGAGGGAAATATTTTTCATTTTGGTTTCCTCTGCGTCTGACCCCATATATTGGGTTTCTAGCATTGCTAACGCCCTCCCTATAGTAGGTATTTAAATGGCAGGAGAGAACCCTGCCGAATCCATAAAGTTCACTTCATGTTCAACCTATTGGGTGGAGGTCCCTTTAGTTTCGGAACTTTTGGAAAACCATGAACATATAGTGAACTATATACGGTTTTGATTCTCTAGGGCTCGGTAGTGCCAGCCGACCAATTCGTATCTGGTGGCTGCTAGCAATGCTGCCATCCGTATATGTTAGGTTGGAGAGAAGCTAATCCGAAATCAAAGGTTTCGTTTTATTGGAACCTCTGCATAATTCAAAGGGGATATTTTTAT
>JANXAQ010000081.1 GCA_025062105.1 Thermoguttaceae bacterium | reverse complement strand
CTTTTTCGCCTCTGCCCTCCGCGGGCGAGGCCGGCATTCCCGAAGGCAATGCCGGGTGATGGGAGAATCCCCTTTGCTAAGGAGGCTTCCTCCAGAAGCCCGGATTCCCGCTTTCGCGGAAATGATCCGCTAGCTTGACCTCTGATACGGAGCAAATCGCAGTCGAACAGACTCCGTTGCCATAACACCGTTTGGATAGATAGAGGGAGGACGGCCGGTTACATGTTCTATTGTTCAGTTATCCCGGTTGGCACACACTCCGCTGGCTGATAGACAGTGCTACCAGCGGTGGTGCCGATGTTGCCAGGCGGCTAGTAGGATTTGACCCAGGGCGATGCCGCCGTCGCCGGGCGGAACCTGCTGGTGCACCAGCACGGTAAAACCGGCCTCCTGCAGTCGTTGGTAGGCCCATTGGGTAAGTAGGGCGTTTTGGAAGCAGCCGCCGCTTAAGGCCACCCGCTGAATCTGCCAGTGCTTTGCTGCCCATTGGGCCGCTTGCAGAATGCCATCGGCCAAAGCGGCGTGAAACCGTCGGCTGATCTGGTGGATGGGCATGCCGGCTGCCCGATCTGCCAGCACCGCCTGGAGCATCGGCCGCCAGTCCAAAAGGCCAAATTTTCTCCTGCCCTTCTCTTCCGGGTTTGTGGCGGTTTTTTCTGAGAGAGTGGATTGGTCCACTTCAAGCCATGGGAGCGGATATCCAGGGATCTTGTGTACATATTGTGCCGATTCTTCCCAAGCAGCAAACTCTAGGGCCATGGCTGCCTGGCCTTCAAAGCTGATCCGGCATCCCAGGCCGCACAAGGCGGCCACTGCATCGAACAGTCGGCCCATACTGCTTGCTCGGGGGCAATGGGTCTTGCGTCGAAGCATGGAACGGAAGGCCTTCTGTTCTATTGGGCTGAACCATTCCCGAAGCGGCTTGCACCGCTCCCAGGCTTCCTCGCCCAGCAGTTCATACAATACCCCCAGGGCGGATCGGCGGGGCTGGCGCACTGCTTGATCGCCGCCAGGCAGAGGAAAAGGCCAAACCGAGCCAATCCGCCCCACCTGCCCTGCTTGCCACAAAAGCACTTCGCCGCCCCAGAGGGTGCCGTCCCTGCCGTAGCCGCTGCCGTCCCAAGAAAAACCTAGGATCGGCTCGGCCAATTCTTCCACGCGAAGCCCCTGCTCCGCCAAACAGGCCGCCAAATGGGCTTCATGATGTTGTACTCGAACTAAGGGAACCCCTAACCGCTCGGCCAATTGTTCCCCGTATTGAGTGGATGCATAGTCTGGATGCAGGTCGCAGACCACTAGCTCCGGCTGCACCTGGAAAAAGCTTAAAAGGTCTTCGACCGTCCGTTGAAAAACCTCCAGACTAGGCAGGTTATCCAGATCGCCTACATGCTGGGAAAGGACCACTTGGCTGCCCAGCGAGAGAGCAACGGTATTTTTCAAATGTCCGCCCAGGGCCAGAATTGGCGGCATCGGAAACGGCAGCTCAATCGGCCGGGGCGCATAGCCTCTGGCGCGCCGAAGCACTTGAACTAACGGGACCCCCGAACCGAGAGTAACATTTGTACCCTTTTCAGACGCCCTCAGCTCTCCACCCCAAGGCCCATCGTGTCGGGCAAGTAGCTGGGTATCTTCCGGCCCTAACCAGACCACCCGCACCACCGAATCGTCCACCGGACGGACAATCGGGCGGTTATGGGTGAGGATCAGATCGGCGATTCGGCCAAGTCGGCTGATCGCTTCGGCGGTTCGGTAGGCCATGGGTTCTTCCGACAGGTTCCCGCTAGTGCAGACGATGGGCCGACCGACCGCCTCCATCAGCAACTCATGCAGCGGTGTATAAGGGAGCATTACCCCTAGATAGGGATTGCCCGGAGCAACCGCCGGGGCAATATGGCAGCCGGGGGCATCGGCCAGAAGCTGGTCCGCTGGGGATGTTGTTGCGGGGCTAGCGGAAATGCAAGTTGGCGGAACGGGCTGGGTGGTGGCCAGGTCGGCTCCGCCCGCAGGGGGAAGCGGCGATGCTTGCCGGCAGAATGGCAACGCTTCCAGGAGTTGCCCCTCATCTAGCTTGGCATTCGGTTGGGGCGGCCTTTGCAGCGGTGGGCAGAGATCAGTTACCCCCTCACCCGGCTTGGCCTTCGGCTCAGCCGAACTTTCCCGCGGAGGGGAGAGGCCCGTTGCCCCCTCACCCGGCTTGGCTGCCGGCAAGCCGGCCTCTGCTGCAGAGGAAACCGGCGGTATTTGGGGGCCGAACGTGCGCACTGCCGGGAATTTCCGGCGCCGTAGGAGGAGGATCGGGGCTTCGGGTGATTGGAGCAGTTGGGCTTCTGCTTCGGAGACCCAGCAGACTTGCCGAACCTGCTCCAGGTTGGTAAACATCAGTGCAAATGGTTTATCAGGTCGGCCTTTGCGGCGTCGAAGTTCCTGGACCACTTCCTGCCGAGTGGCATCGCACAAAAGCTGAAATCCGCCCAGTCCTTTGAGAGCTACGATCTGGCCTTCCAGGATGGCCTGAGCGGCTTGCCGAAGCGCCTCATCGCCTTCGCTCAGCACCATATATTCGGGGGGCTGGACGCTGGATTCAGGGGGCTGGGCGTTAGATTCGCGAGTCGGAGCGTTAGATTCAGAAGTCTGGACGTTGGATTCGGAAGTCGGGGCCTTGGCTGAGGCGATCGGCAGGCAAGCTTGCTGGCCGATAGCGCAATGTTCGGGCGGACTGATAGGGCCTGCCGGTTGGTCAATAGGGGTTCCTGTTTGGTCAGCAGTCTGGGAGGTTGGTCGATCGACCCGCACCAGCAGGCGAAGTTTCGGGCCACACTGTGGGCAGGCGATCGGCTGAGCGTGGAATCGGCGATCTGCCGGGTTTTCGTATTCGGCCTGGCAATCCGGACACATGGCAAAATGGGCCATGCTGGTCCGGGGCCGATCATACGGAAGTCCCCGGATGATCGACCATCGGGGTCCACAATGGGTGCAGTTGGTAAATGGATACCGGTACCGCCGCTGGGCAACCGAATGGATTTCTGCCCGGCAGGCCTCACAAAGGGCCAGGTCGGCCGGGATGATCGGTCGAATGGTTTCTTCGGCTGTGCTGGTAATGATCTGGAAGTCGGTAAGCGGCTTCTGGCCGACAGACTCTTCGGCAATTTCCAACCCGTGGATCCTAGCCTGTGGTGGATGATGTGTTTGAAGTATCTGCACGAAACTTTCTAATTGTTCCCGACGGCCTTCGATGAGGATCTCCACTTGGCCGCTGGTGTTTTTCACCCATCCGCCAAGCCCTAATGCACAGGCCGTATTATATACAAACGGTCGAAACCCTACTCCCTGGACAATCCCGCATACTCGGAGCAACCACCGGGCACGGTTCCCTAGGGAGTGGTTTGTGTCAGGTTCGCTCGGCAAGGAGCTAGGGGAGTCCTTCATGCCAGCGGAATTCCTTGGCTACATGGAGAACGGATGGGCCACCCTGATCGAAACTGCTCCATTCTGCCCCTCTTTAAGTGTATCTTTTGCCCCTTGGCAAGGTAAGGACTATGGAACTTTAAATAACAGCATGAAACTTTGCCTGTCCTGGAAAACCGGAAAAATAGGGTATTTGCTGGCCAGAAGGAGTTTATTTCGTCATTCAACCCTCACTAATGAAGATGGGGGACGTGGATTGCCTTAGGAGTTCTTCCACCAAAGAGGGGTTCTGCTTTGCACTGGCTAACACCTTTCCTATCATATACTGCTTTGTCTCTCCGGCGGGGGTAACCGGGGGGAGGTCTTCGTTTGGACGGAACCTACAAAAGAGCTCCTTTTGGCAGAGGAATGCCATCATCCGATGGACAACACGTTGAACGAAGCGCAGCGGGAAGCGGTTGAGACGTTGTCTGGGCCGTTGTTGGTGCTGGCCGGGGCCGGCACTGGCAAAACCCGGGTAGTTACCTATCGGATCGCCCACTTGATTCAGCATAGAGTGCGGCCGGAGCGGATTTTAGCGGTTACTTTTACCAATAAGGCGGCCCGAGAAATGCAGGAACGTGCCATGGCCTTGTTGGGCCGACGGAAACGTAGTGCGGCCAAGCCGGAAATCTCGACCTTTCATTCCCTATGTGTCCGGATTCTGCGCCGTCATATCGATCGACTGGGCTATCCAAGGGATTTTGCGATTTACGACCGGGCCGAACAGGAGGCAGTCGCTCGGACGGTGCTGCGGGAGATTCAGGCGCCGACGGCCTTTTTGCGTCCCAGCGATCTGGTCAGCTTGATTAGTAGGTGGAAATCCGCAGGGCTTCGGCCGCCGGAAGCCATCGCGCAGGCCCGCACCGATCGAGAGCATCTGGCTGCCTCGGCCTATCGCCGGTATCAAAAAGCTTTGCAGGCCGCCGGTGCGGTGGATTTTGACGATCTGCTTTTGTGCACCGAAGAGCTGTTTGCGCGATTTGCCGAAGTGCTTCAGGTCGAGGCCGACCGATTCGACCATATCCTCATCGACGAATATCAGGATACCAACGCAGTGCAATACCGGATTGTGCGAGCGTTGGCTTTGCCCCATCGGAATCTGGCCGTGGTCGGCGACGATGATCAATCCATTTACGCATGGCGAGGTGCACAAGTGGAACATATCCTGCGATTTCAGCAGGATTGGCCGGAGGCGAAAGTGATTCGGCTTCAGATGAACTATCGTTCCACGCAGGAGATTCTCCGTTGGGCGAATCGGCTCATTTCGTTTAACCGGCATCGACATCCCAAAGAACTGATCTCCGAGCGATCCGGTCCGCCGCCACGAATCCTCCAGTTTCCTGACGAGGAGGAGGAAGCCGCTGGGGTGGTGGGTGAAATCAAAGCCCGGCTAACCGCTGGCGCCCAGCCCAAAAATTTTGCCATCCTCTGCCGAACTAACGAACAGCACCGACCCTTTGAACAACAGCTCCGAAAGGCAAAAATTCCCTATGTAGTGGTAGGCGGCATGTCCTTTTTCGACCGCAAAGAGGTGCGGGATTTGCTGGCCTATTGGCGGGTGTTGGTCCGACCGGAGGACGACCAGGCGCTCTTACGGATTTTGAACCGGCCACCACGGGGCATTGGACCAGCCACAGCAGAAGCATTGGTAAATGCTTCTATCCAACAACGGATGCCAGTCTGGGAGGTATTGCAGTCGGAACGTCGTCCGCCCGGTTTGCCACAGGCTGCCGTCGAAGGCCTCGACCAATTCTGCCAACTGATTCAGGAGTTCCGGCATCGGGTGCAGCAAGAACCTTTGGTGGAAACCCTTCGGCAGATGGTCGAGCGGATCGGCTACCGAAAAGAAATCGAACATACCTATCCTGATCCTCAGGAACAGGAATCCCGTTGGGCGGCGGTAGAGGAATTGATTAATGCAGCAAGCCATTATGCCCAACGGACCCAACAGCCCAACCTTTCCGAGTTCTTGCAGGAACTGACGCTTACCGGCCCAGATCAGGAAGAAGAAGACCTGCTTGGCCGCAATGCCGTGGTGCTGATGACTCTACATAGCGCCAAGGGATTGGAGTTTTCTGAGGTCTATCTGGTGGGTATGGAAGAGGGACTACTACCGCACAAAAAATCGATTGGCGAAAATGAAGCTGGGATTGAAGAAGAACGTCGGCTCTGCTATGTAGGCATGACGCGAGCGAAAGATCAGCTCACGTTGACCTTGGCACTAAGCCGCCACAAATGGGGCAAACCACGCCCTACCATTCCCAGCCGATTTTTGTACGAGGCCATCGGCAAAGCCGATAGCCCTAATTATCAGGCGGTCAAAAAGGGCCAGACTCCCACGTCCCGACCCACCAGAGAGCCAAAGAAAAAATAACTCAACTATGGACTTAGGCAAAACACCCTGCATGCCACCGGAAGCAGGCTTCCAGAATCGCCTCTTCCCAAGAGCGGGAGAGGACGCACTGGGCTTAGGCCAGGTCGGCTGTGGTGGATTTAGAGCTGTCTGGAAATCATGACTTGGGCTTTTCCCCACAGGGATTGGATGAAACAGCTCTTCCAGCAAAAGACGGGGAAAATAGGCAATTTTCGGATGCTAGGTAATCTAGCTACTAAGCTGATTTCCACGGGAAAACTTATTTTCAGACACCCTCTTAGCTCGACTTTGGCCATTTTTCCTAACTGTTTTTGTTTCCAGGAGTTACAACGAAACCTCCTTTTGTTCACCCAATTTCCTAGCTCCATTGTTACAAGGAGTTAGAGTTTTACCCTCCCGGAGGTGGTTCAAAAATGGCAAAAGTTGAGCTTAGATACCCGTTTGCACGTGCATGACAATCTAGGAAACCTTGTTATGACTCCACTTGATCCGGTACAGTTGCTCCAGCAGTTGGTTCGTATCCCCAGCGTCAATCCGATGGAGAGATCATTTTCCGCACCGCTGATGGCGGGTTCAGAGGCGGCAGGGGTAGAAGCAGATAGATCGGAGGCGGGCAGTCCGGAGGCGGACGGTTCAAAGCAGCCTAAAGTAAAAGAGATTTTTTGCGAAGGTCGGCTCACGGATTTTCTGGAGCAGTTTTGCAGGCAGGTGGGGCTGGAGGTGTTTCGGCAGCCAGTGTTGCCAGGCCGGGAGAATCTGATTGTTCGCCTGGTGGGTTATCCGCCGCCGGAGCAGGGGGGAGAGATTCTGCTTTGGGACGCCCATCAGGATACGGTTCCGCCCGGTCAAATGGCGGAGCCGTTTGCCGCCCAGATTCGTCAAGGGCGCCTCTATGGCCGGGGGGCCTGCGATGTCAAAGGCGGCCTGGCAGCCATGCTGACGGCCTTAGCGCGATTGGCCTCCGAGTCCGACCAGCCCGGAAACGGATCGGCAGATCCTACAAAACAACCCCGTTCAAAAACCCCCAGACCTGCTGTCGAAAGCGGCGTTGGTGAGCAAGGAGGATCGGCTTGGGCGGAAGAGCCGCGTGAGATAGGCTCTGGTCGGGCAAAAACCGCACCTCGGCCCACGGTGTATCTGGCGGCTACCATTGACGAGGAGCACGGTATGAACGGAGCACGGGCGCTGTGCCGACTGTGGAAAACGGATGATGGGAAAATTTTTCCACGTCGGCCCGATGCCGCTATCGTGGCCGAACCGACCGATCTGCAAGTGGTGGTCGCTCACAAAGGTGTCATCCGTTGGCGATGCCACACGCTGGGCCAAGCCTGCCACAGCAGCCGACCGCACGAAGGCCTCAACGCCATTTATCTCATGGCTGAAGTGCTTCAAGCCCTCCAGCAGTATGCCAGCCAGATTGTACCGCATCTGGGCTGGCATCCGCTTTGTGGATCGGGCAGTTTGAGTGTGGGCCGGATCTACGGCGGCCAAAGCGTCAACATCGTGCCGGACCGCTGCACCATCGAAATCGATCGTCGCCTGTTGCCAGGGGAGTCGCCCCAGCAAGCATGGGAGCACTGTTTGAAGTATCTGGTCGGTTGCCTATCGCAGCCGGATCGTTTCGAGCAGGAGCCGCCTTGGCCGCCCATCCCGGGCCTTTCCGACGAGTCCAACGGCCAATTGGCCGCCAAGCTATCGGCTGTGGCCGCCGAGCTGACCGGCAAACCCTGCCCACGCATTGCCGCCGATTATACGACCAATGCCGGCTTTTACGCCCAGGCCGGTGTGCCGACGGTAGTGTTCGGCCCCGGCTCGATCCAACAGGCCCACACCGCCGACGAATGGATCCCCTTAGACCAACTCCACCAGGCTACCCAGATCTTCTACCAACTGGTAAACAAATGGTATGAAAGCTTATGAACGCTTTCTCCAAAGCGTCTGGGGATGGAGTTGCAGAATACCCCTTACTGTTAGAATCTAGGGATTTGGCTATTGACAATCTCTAAAGTGTGTAAATATACTATTCCACAAAAGCAAAGATGTATATCTAAAGTTTCCCAAACGGAGTGGGGGTAGGCATGTGTTGGATTATTTGCACATTGGCGGTCGGATGTCTATGGGCGGCAGCGATCCCGGTTCCTAGCGACGATGAATTGGCCAAAGCCAATAGGGTAGTAGAAGAAATATATGGAAAACAAATTCGATCGGCCAAAACGCCTCCTCAGAAAACTAAATTGGCTCAGGAGATTTTACGAGTAGCTCGGGAGGAAAATGATCCGGCCGTCAAATATGCGGCTCTTCAGCAAGCAAAGCAGTTGGCCATTGAAGCGATGGATAGTCAGTCGGGGCTAGAAATTGTGCAAGAGATTGTCCGATGGTTCCAGGCTGAAAAAGAAATGACGCCGGAGCAGATCCTTCAAGCGGCGGATGCGTTGTGGGCTTCGGCTGAGGGGACGTCTGGCCGACAAAAATTGGCTAAACAACTTCAAGCGGCTGAACTCTACCTCCGACTGCCCGCCTTAGAAGGTCTTGTCCGCCTGAAAGTCCAAAAACGTTTGGAATCCCTAGGAAAATTCACTGAGCTGCCCAAGCCGACTCGGATAGTTCGACTGATCAACTGTCATAGTGGATTGGCCTTAGGAGTTCGGGAAAGCCAAATGCATCCGGGGGCCGATGTGCTCCAGTGGGATACTCCTCCAGAGGTCAAAGACTCGCAATGGGAAATCGAATCCACCGGCAAACACATCCGGTTTCGGAATCACAATAGCGGCCTTTACCTTGGCGTCCGGGATAATTCCAAAAATCCGGGAGCAAAACTTTGCCAATTGCCCCGCTTCGATCCTTCTACCGTCTGGGTGCTGGAACGTCAGGGAGATTTCTGGAAAATCAAAAATGTTTATACCGGTTTATATCTTGGAATTTTCGCTGGTAGTAAGATCCGAGGAAATCTTGCTATTCAAGATAGACCCAGCGATCATCCTTCCCAACTATGGCAACTTGTGCCACTGGAATAGTTGATTTTACAAAAACTCAGTTTTTCTGTATAAAACCCATGCCTCCGTCCATACGGCGGAAATAATGGCTTACTCTCTAGATGAACAAATGGTTTTATCTTTGTCTGCTAGGAAACCGGCTACCAACAACTGCATCAGGAAAAAAACTAAAGTATAATATTCGTAAAAACAAAAAGCCTGTTTGGTCAAAAGTGTCCTACGATGGAGCTATTAGGAGTTTCCTCTCGGTTTCCCTTCGGCCTCTCCCCTTGAGGCTCTTTCCAAATAGGGATCTCGGAGATCCTAGGGAATTTAGGAGCGAAACCTCCTCTTAGGAGACTAGCCATGCTAAAGCGAACCGTTGCCCCAGATTTCTTCCCAAGTTCCGGATGGCGGGGGTGGTGCCTGGTAGGGAGTGCATTAGCGGTGGTAGTGTGGGCAACAGCAACCGGCCAGACACCGAAGCGGGTTTTAGCGGGGGAAGAAAACAGGGTAGCCGGGGCTCCCATCCAGCCGGACGCACTGGCCCAAAACAAACGCCTGGGCCGAGGAGTAAACATCATAGGATATGATCCTCTGTGGCGAGATCGCACTAAGGCCAGGTTCCGCCCGGAATTTTTCCGTATGATTCGAGAAGCAGGCTTCCAACACGTGCGGATCAATCTCCATCCTTTCCGAGACAATCCCTCTAGCAAGTTAGACGAAGCCGGCCTTCGACCAGAGTATCTGGAGACGTTGGATTGGGCGGTGGACCATGCCTTGCAAGCAGGTCTGATGGTAGTATTGGACTTCCATGAATTTCAGGCGATGGGTAAAGAGCCGCAAAAATGGAAGCCAAGGTACTTAGCCTGTTGGGAGACGATTGCCCAACGACAAAAGAACCGGCCACCCGAAGTGCTGTTTGAACTGCTCAATGAGCCGAACTCGGCCCTTACCCCAGAACTGTGGAACCAACTTCTTCGGGAAACCCTGGCGCTGATCCGACGGAGCAATCCCCACCGCACTGTGATTATTGGGCCAGCCCAATGGAACAATATTTCTCAATTAAAAAATTTACAGCTACCGGCGGAGGATCGGAATATTATCGTAACGATCCATTATTACAGTCCATTTGAATTTACCCATCAGGGAGCCGCATTTGCCGGCCGAAAAGATAAAGTCGGCATCCGTTGGGGAACGGAGCGAGATCGGCAGGCAATTGTAGCCGACTTCGACCAAGCCCAGGCCTGGGCCACTAAAACGGGACGCCCCTTGTACTTGGGTGAATTCGGCGTCTATGATCGAGCGCCGCCGGAAGACCGAGCAGCCTGGCTCTCCTTTGTTACTCGCCAAGCAGAAAAACGCGGTTGGAGTTGGGCCTACTGGCAATTTGACGGAGACTTTATTCTCTACGATATCCGCAAAGGCCAATGGGTCGAACCTGTCCTTCGGGCCATCCTACCCCCTGAGACTCCTCTGCTTCCCCAAAAACCATGAGCGTGGACCTGGCTACAGTCCAAGCTGCTCAGAGTTTCTCAGAAGCTGTCTGGAAATGCGTTTTTCCAGGTAAAATCAGCTCCGTAGCTGGATTACCTAGCAGCCGGAAAGTGCCTATTTTCCCGTCTTTTGCTAGAAGAGCTGGTTCATCCAAACCGTATCGGGAAAGGCCCAAGTGTTGATTTCCAGTCAGCCTCTCAGCTCGAGTTTTACCAATTTTGGCCCTGTGCCGAAATGGGAAAGTCCTAACTCCCTGAAACTATTGGACTTGGAAATTGTGTGCACAAAAGGACGGTTCGTCGTAACTCTTGGGGGGCAAACGAAGTTAAGGAAAATGGCAAAAGTCGAGCTCAGAAGCCAAAGGGTTTAGCTATTTTCCACCAGGGCGGCTTCTTCTGGAGTAAGACCATAGAGTTGGAAGACCACTAGATCAATCAGCCGGTCGGTGGCGGCAAGACGGCGTTTCAGAGGCAGAAGTTTCTCTAGACTGGCTTGGTATTCCTCCTTTAGCCGCTCTTGGAAGCTCCGTTTGCCCGGATCCGCATTCAGGCGCCGACGATTCTGCCGAAGCACGTCCAGCAATTCTTCCAGGCTTAGATGCGCTTGGGCCTTTTGATAATCGCCCAGGTAGTTTCGGAGCCGGGCTTTGCCGGTAAGCTCCTCTAGCCGAACGCCAATCTCCCGCTCCAGCCAGGACAAAAAGCCCCATACCTCCTTCTGTTTTTGGCGGTTCATCTGGATCATCTGCTCGGCCAAATGGGCCAGCAGATCGTGCACCACATCGGCCTGCTCCGCCGGGCCGGTTTCGGGAAGTTGCCAGTACTGATGGTCTGGATTGGCATTGTGCCGACGCACTAGCTCCGGATCAGGACGGTGAACTACGGAGAGCCGCTCGGCTAGCCATCGGCCTACCGGATCGGCCAAAAACGCCGCAAACGGATACCGACACCAGCCTTCTGGACCGACCTGCTCCGCCCGTTGGGCGATCCAGTTCTCGAGCAGTTTCTTTCCCTCCGCCGCCAGGTGATTGCGCTGCTCCGGAGGCGTAACAAAAGCAATCCGGGCAATGGGAATCGGACCAGAATACTCCTGATCCATGACCCGTGAGGTTTCGGTGGTCTGGCTGAAAAGCATTTTCTGAAGGTAAAAGGATGGAACCGGGGAATTGATCATAGCAGCCAAGGCGGCTAACTGATAACCTGCATCAGGTTTCAACACTAAGTTAACAAGTTTTTCGGTGGTCAAAAATCCCCCAAAGGTATCCGGATACACCACGATCCGTTTCCCTCGTAAAACTTTGAAAAACAACCGGGGAACAGAGACGATTTTTGCCTTCTGGCGATGTCGGGGATCGGACAAGCTGATTTTGTGTACTCGGCGGATTTCGTACCGTCCTACATCAGGCACCTTATTCACGAAAAGAAAAGAGCCTTTCTTTAGGGTAGCTTTTATCTTATCCGGGATATAAAGGCCTCGGAAGACATTTTGGGCCAGCGTGGCAAGCGGCCAACTACGAGCAACGATTTTCTGAAGGATTTGTTCTTCTGGCTCATCAATCGGCCGAAAGATAAAAACTCCCTCCCGTTGCATCAACTGCTGCTTTACGAAGCCCAGGCCTCGGATATTTTTTTCCACGGCAAACCGCCGGAGCGGCTCGGCAATCTCCAGGACCACGAGAGAACTTGCCGCCGGAGGGCGCTTTTGGAAAACAAGCACCAACTGCTCATAAACCACGCCTTCAAACCCGATGCCGGCGTCCAATAGGTGCGTCAACGTCCGCTGTTGGATCAGATACCTTCGGAACCCCGCCCACTGGGAGTAAAAGGCAATCGACTTGGGAACAATCATGCCGATGGCTCCCTCCGCTCGGGTGATTGCATCGGCTCGTTCGAGAAAATATTCTGCGGTATCGTGAGCAGTGCTCAAGGGGCATACATGCTTTTGGATAAATTGTTCCTCGGTTCGAGGGACAGAGGCTCCATAAGGTGGATTTCCGATCACGGCATGGAAGCCGGGCCGCTCGGCCCAGTCGCGGCGCCGTAGGTCGATAAACAGCTCGGGAAACTCCAGGTCCCAGTGGAAGAAGCGTTTCTGTTGGGCCAGTTGGCGGGCTTGGTCCAACATGGCTTTTTCTTGTTCTGAAGAGGGTTGCTGCCCCCGGAGGATGGCCAACACCTCCTGGCCGCCGGTGCGCAAAAACTCCTGCACTCCTCTGTTGCCGAAGTATTGGCTCATCCACAGGTCCAGCACCTGTTTGTAAGGCGCTAGGTCCTTCTGGAACTGGTCGTAGATTTGGGCGCTTTGTTGCACGTCGGCCAAGGTGGCGTCGGATTTTTCAACCACCTGAAGCATCAGGCTGGTTAGGTCCAACAGGCCGGCAAACGGACCGGCAAAAAGGGCCAATTGGTTTCCCTCGGCCCATTTCATGGCCCGTTGTACCGTGCGCACATCCACACCCAGCAGCGAATTACCACACCGCAAATGATGATCCAAAAATCCTAGCGGCGCACCGACCGTAAACGAGTGCAGCCATAGGCTCAGCTTGGCCAACTCCACAGCCAACGGATTCAGATCCACTCCATAAATGCACCGTTTCATCACCAGCCGGGTCAAAAGGGCCGTATCGTCCAGCCGACCGGCGTCCACCTCCACCCCTTGGCGCTCCATCTCTTGCAATATCTCGGTGCGGACTCGTTTGATCATCTGCTGGATCGGGTTCCAGTCCCAGGGGACGTCGGGATGGGCGTCATGGTAGGCTTGCATTCGGCGGATGATGCCGTCGGTCAAAAAATCGACCGCATTGACCAAAAAGTGGCCTGAACCCATGGCCGGGTCCAAAACCTTAATGCCCAGGAAGGCTTCGCGCGCTTCATACTCAGCCTGGTCTAATTCCTGCCGGAGCAGATGAACCGTGTTCGGCCGGTTGGCCTGTTCCAATTGACGGCGCAATTGGGTGCAGCGGTCCATTGCCTGCCGAAACACCTGGTCGCGCTCATCCAAGATGGGCCGAAGCGTATGCTGGACGATGTAATTGACGATATAGTCAGGCGTATAGTAGGAGCCGGTGGCCTTACGTTCCCCTTTGTCGGTAACCAGTTCCACCCGGCCTTGTTCTGGGTCCAGGACCCGCAGCTTGTACTCTAGCAGCTCTTCATAAATCGTCCCCAGGTTCCGCACACTCAGATAGGCGTAATCGACCGGTTGGCCTTCTTCCCGGGCCAGGATGTCCACCACTCGGGCCACCACCCGGTCGCTGAGCCGATGGTTTTCTAAAAACTGATTGTCCGGCTGTGCTGGATTGAATAGCCCGCCATTGTAGCGGGGAATGCCCAGGCTGGGATCGCCTTGGTCAATCCGCCGGAAAAGGGCCAGCAGTGCCTCATACCGGCTAGTGGCATGAAGGGCGTCGCTTATAGGCTGGCCGCGGTCCAATCGTTCCGCCGCCCACCGAGCCAAGGCCGTCAAACTTTGCTCTTGGTAGCTGGGATTCTGGATCGGCAATAGCCCCCTGGCCTCGGCATACAAAAGAAACAACAACTTATAAAGCAAACTCAAACTGGCCTGGTAAACTTGGCGGAGCGTCTGCTCAGTTTCCTCCTGCACGCCCATCTGACGCCGCCGATAGGCCACAAAACCGCCAGCAATCTCCGGCATCACCTGCTCGAAAATCGACTGTTTGAGTCGATCACTAATCTGGCGGGCATAGACGAGCGAACCCTCATGGACCCGTTGCAAGAAGGACTTTCCCTCGGCGTCGGGCAAAAACGCCTCCCGCCGGAAAAAAAGCCACCAACGCCGAAACCGCTCCAAATGCTCCTGGGTCGGGGGTCTCTCCAGCGGCAAAAAGTCCAACAGGTCCGCCAGCTCCTGCAAATCCACTTCGTAAAACTCACTGGCCGTGCTGGAAACATGCCGGCTGTAAAGCCGCCACTGCATCCCATTGGTCAGAATCCCCCAGGCCACGCCGGTCCCCACCAGGTAACTGACCATCTGGAAACTGGGATTGCTGTCGGCCTTCCAGGCATCGCGTTGGCTGGAAGCTTTGAGACTTAGGGGTCTGCCCCAGTATTTGGCCTCGGCAATGGCCACGGCGCGCTGGTAGAACGGCTCGTCCTGACCTTGATACTGATAGGCTTCGGTCCGGGTCTTTAGATCAGCAAACAGGGCGTAATCGGGCCGAGAAACCCGGCCGCGGCGCAGCGACTTTGGCTGCACCATATAACAATCCCGCCAACCTAAAAGGTCCAGCACCGGCTGGATGAACTCCTTCTCCGTTTGGGCTTCGTTCCAACTGTCGCCCTGCTGCCGGGCCTTGCGCCAAAGCTGCCGAAGCCGATCCAACACCGGCCGGGGATCCTCCTGCCAGGCCGGCATCTGGGGCAACTGAGTGCGGAGATAATGATCTGAAAAGAGTCTCTTGGCCTGGAGCGGCAGCATTTCAGAAAGACGGTTTCGCAGGAGCAGACCAGCACCGATCAAACACCCCACGTAACGATTTTTAATCAGGGCTTTCCTCCCAACAAGCCCCCTGCAAACGCATGGGTTGTAGGTTGCTTGGGCGGGCTGGGCAAGCTTTAGCTCGGAGCAGATTCGTAACATTTCCACCAAATGACCCGCTTTGTTATTCCTGCGCAAGCAGGAATTCCGTTTTTGGGATATCTCTGCTGGATTCCCGCTTACGCGGGAATGACAACTTAGAGCTTTCCTCGCATAAACCAGGCAGCTTCCTCGTACCAACTAGGCAGCTTCCTCATTCGGTTGAACTGGTGGAGGTTCAAGAAACCGAAAACACCCGGCAGCGTTCGGGCTAGGACGCTACCGGGCGTCGGTGCGGACTAGGTGTTTCCTCCGGGAACCCCTCCATTTGGGTCCCCGGCGCCAATCGCTCCCTGAAAAGGGTGCTGGATAGGATTAGGAAGGGGGTGGGTCCCTTGGTTTTTCCCGCGTCTCACCTAAGGGCGTGGGCCTGCTGTTTCTCCGCTTAGGGCCTCCTGTTGCTCCAGTTTCCCGGCCGGGAGAGCTTATTTTTCTCCGCCCACCCCTGGCTGGGGAACTTATTTTTCTCCCCTCTCCCCTGGCGGCAGAGGGATAGGGTGAGGGGGCAGAGATCCGAGCCGGGAAGGCAGAGGACAGAAGGCAGAACGTTCCTTCGTTGATTCTCAGAACCTACTCTGCCCTCTGCCGAACCTACTTTGCTTCCGCCTTCGGTCTTCGGAGTTTGGTGGCAGAGGGCGTCGTCGGCATTGCCGAAGGGAATGCCTGCCTCTCACTCGGGGGGCAGAAGCAGGTTTCTTTACTGAGCTGAAATATTAAAGTTCTGATTGGTACATTGGCCGGTTAGAATACATCCAGGATGAAATGGTGGCCTTGGTGATAGGCGTGGGGTTTAGGATAAAAGTTTTGCCACCGCTTGTTATAGACCGGAATCCGCATTTCGGGCGGATATCGGTAGTAGAGATCTTCTGAACTGCGGTAATAGTCAGGCCCCCAGAAGTTCTGGGGATAATACACATACGGATAATGGTAGAAGCGGTTCCAATCCTGGAAGGTCATAGTGCGGGACCATTGTCGGCCGAATGCCTGCTGGGCGGAGGCTTGGTCAGAAAAATTGGCTAGCCATAATCCCCCCACAATCAGAAGGGCACACGCAATTTTCCATAGTTTCATTGCCTGGGTTCCTGTTCGGATAGGTAGGGTACAACACACCGGGGAAGGTTCTGGTACCTTTAGGATCGGCTTGGGTTCTATCCAGTATTGAGGGAATATTCCTTACCACCGGCCAGGTTAGCAGAAATAATATTTCACACAAATTTGGCTATTTTGTGTATATTGTCTATTTTGTGTATATTGATATCAAAAACGCTTTCGAGCCACCCCTTGCCAAACCATTTTCTACCTTCAATCCACCCTATAAGGAGTACCATTTATGCCCTCCACTGAGTCTTATTCTACCAACTTCTCCGAACTCACACGCCGGAAGTTCCTTGGAAACCTGCTGGTTAGGCTGGGTAGCTTGGCACTGGGCGGGAAAGCCTTTGGAAGTTTTACCGCCGAAAAAGCCCAGCCAACCCATTCCGACAGCCATCCGCTCTCCGGTCTATGGGTGAGCAGCGCCCCTGCCCCGGCCCCAGCTGCACCTTTCCCGGCTCCCTCCCTAAATAAAGTGCCTATTGTCGATACCCATCTGCATCTTTGGGACCTAAAAAAGGTTCGGCTTCCCTGGCTCCGGCAGGGCGATCCGTTGTGTCGGGATCATCTCCTGGAAGAATATCTCCGGGAAGCCGAGGGGTTGAATATTGTCCATGCCGTCTATATGGAAGTGGACGTCCACGATGAAGACCTTCTAAAAGAAGCCGACTATGTCCTGGACCTATGCCAGAAAAAGGGGCTTTTAGTGGGTGCGGTTTTGGGTGGTCGGCCTGGCACACAGCAATTTGCCCCCTATATCCGCCGGTTTAAGGATTCGCCTTGGGTCAAAGGCGTTCGGCGGATTCCCCGGGACGGAAATACCACCGTGTGGCAGGAAAAACAGTTCATCCAGGACATACGGCTTCTGGGGGAATTGGGGATGTGCTTTGACCTGTGTATGCCGCCACAGCGACTGCCGGATGCCATTAAACTAGTCGATGCCTGCCCAGGAACCCGGTTTGTGTTGGATCACTGCGGCAACGCTGATCCATTGGCCTTTGCCGCTAGCCGGGCCAACAGGGCCTCAGGACCAACCGAATCAGCACCCCCTCCGGCGGGAATAAGAATTCCGGCCGGCTCGAACAGTCTGGAATCGCCGAAACCGGCCTCCGGAGTGTCCGATCCCCCTGATGCGAAGGCGACTGGAGGATCGGCAGATAATGCCCCGGCTACCCGCACGCCGTCGCATGATCCGGAGCAGTGGCGGCGGGATATTGCCGAGCTTGCCCGACGCGAACACGTGGTGTGCAAAATTTCCGGCATTGTCGCCCGAGCCGAGAAAGACCATTGGAAGCCCGAACACCTAGCACCGATTGTCAATCACTGTCTGGAGGTTTTCGGCCCGGATCGGGTGATCTTTGCCAGCGATTGGCCGGTCTGCACCCGCACAGCCACTCTGCGGCAATGGGTCATGGCGTTAAAAGAGATTGTGCGCGACCGATCCGATGTGGACAATTGGAAACTCTTCTACCAGAATGCCGTACGCTTTTACCGATTGGGGGAGAAAACCTAGTGGTGGGAAGACAGGAAAATGGGCACTTCGTGCGGAAGTGCCTGATGGTTGTTTTGGGGTAGAGGCCTTAGTTCGACTTTTGCCATTTTCCCTAACTCCTTTTGCTGCCAGAAGTTACGTAACAAACCTCATTTGCACATAGGATTTCCTAACTCTAATACCTACAAAGAGTTAGAACGTTGCCCTTCCGGCCCAGGCTTAAAAATGGCAAAAGTCGAGCTTAGATTGTCATTCCCGCGCAAGCGGGAATCCAGACTACTCTGAGAGGGTGTCGGAACAATGCATTTTTGCTCGATTAAGCAAGGGGATTCCTTCCCTTTGGATGAACCGCTCAACCCTGTGTTTCCGATTTCTGGGGCAGGGCTGCCCTCAGAACCTGCCCTAAGGAAATCCCCAATTCATCATTTTCAGACAGCCTCTGAGGACTGGAACTTTGTCATTTTTCCAAAACGGGCAACAAGGGAGCCCCACCGGCGCCTGGATCCCTGCTTGCGCAGGGATGACATCACGAGCCGGTTCCTTCGATAAGGAGCTTAGACCTTTCATGAGGCGGACAGTCCGGATTATTGACGTTGAGTTACCAAATAAACCTCCCAGCCTGACAGGTAGCGTATTTTCCCGGCTTTCTGGCATAGGCCCAGTTTAATTCGTTATTCAAAGCTCAATAGGGAAATGCCTTTCGGAAGGCTTGCTCTAAGTCGCTCCATAGGTCGTCGGGATGTTCCAGGCCGACCGAAAGGCGGACGAGAGTATCGGAGATGCCACGAGCGGCCCGTTCAGCCGGTTCGTAACTGGCGTGGGACATAAATGCCGGCAGCTCAATAAGAGATTCGACGGCTCCGAGGCTGACGGCAAGTTGGATGATTTGGGTGGATTGGACAAACTGCTTAGCCTGCTCAGATGGGCCGTCCAATTCAAAACTGATCATCGCTCCAAAACCGCCCTCCATTTGTCGGCAGGCAATCGGATGGCCCGGATGGCTTGGCAAACCGGGGTAATAGACCCGGCGGACCCTAGGGTGTTCGGCCAGACGCTGCGCCAGCAGCGAAGCCGTGTGGCATTGCTCCCGGACCCGCAATTCCAGGGTTTTCAGGCCCCTGCTGCACAAAAAGGCTTCCAACGGGGCCATGACGCCGCCAGTAGCATTTTGAATGGTCCAAAGGCGATCCAGTAGCCCCGGATCTCGAACCACCAAGGCGCCGCCCAATACATCGCTATGGCCGCCCAGGTATTTGGTGGCCGAATGCATCACAATATCTGCTCCTAGTTCCAGAGGTCGGGTGAGCACCGGGGTGGCAAAAGTGCTGTCCACGCCCAAAATCGCCCCGTGCCGATGGGCTAACTCGGCACAGGCGGCAATGTCGGTAATCGACAAAAGCGGATTGCCTGGCGTCTCGATCCAAACCAGCCGAGTGTTTGGTCGAATCGCTTGGGCAAACAGTTCCAGATTGTCTGAGGGAGCAAAGGTGGCTTCGATACCCTGTCGGCTCAAAATCCGTCGCAAAAGTCGATAGGTGCCGCCGTAAAGATCCCAACTGGCCAGTACATGATCGCCCGGGTCCAGGAGCATCATAGTCGCATGGATGGCGGCCATGCCGGAGGAAAAGGCCAAGGCGCCGGAGCCGCCTTCCAGATTGGCTAGCGTCGTTTCAAAGACTTTTCGGGTAGGATTGCCGCTGCGGGAATAATCATACGGTCCCCATTGGCCGACACCGGGCTGTACATAGGTAGCGGCCAGATGAATCGGCGGCACCACAGCACCGGTAGCCGGATCGGGTTGCTGACCCACATGAATGGCACGTGTACGAAAATGCATTCTATCCTTTCTCCTCATGCTATTGACAGAAAATTAGGAATGCAGTATGCTGCCGAAGGTTTCCAGGACGTGGTAGCCTGGAAGAATTTTAAACCTTCCCGAATGAAGGAGAAGCCCATGAATAGGATGGTGGTGAGTGTGTTGCTGATTGGGGTCCTGCAGGCAGCTCCGATGGCCTTTGGCCAACTGGGCGCCAAGAAAAGCCCCGACCAGCGGGTAGAAAAACTCCTTCAGGAAGCAGAGTTGAAATACAAGATTGATGAGGATGGCGATTTTGTGTTGGGTAATCGGATCGACGATGAAAGGACCCAACTGGCTTTCATTTTATCCCGCACCTCCCAACTGGGGACGATGGAAATCCGGCAGATTTGGTCGATTGGCTATCGGTCGAAGGAGCCGATCCCGCCGAAAATTGCGGCTCGTCTGTTAGAGCAAAATGGGCAGGTCAAACTGGGCGCCTGGCAGATTCGCAAAATGGGCGATCACTATGTGGCCGTCTTCGCCGCCCAAATCGCCGCCGACACCGACACGAAAACCTTGCTATTGGCCCTCCATGCGGTTACCACTACGGCCGACGAAATGGAAAAGGAACTTACCGGCAAAGACGATTTCTAACTAGGGAGCATCTCAGCCGAGTGGCGGCTCAATTTCTTTGTTATCCCTGCGAAAGTAGGGATGGAGGAAAAGATCCTCCCCATTTATGCGGCAATGGGCCAAAGGAGCCTACCCCCCAGATCCGCTTGTGTGGCAATGAGATTCAGGGGGTGGGTCTTTGCGGATCCGGTGAGGATTTTCGCTGGGCGGCTGCCCGAAGAATCCGGTCGATCAACCCTCCGGCGGCGCAAGCCGCTCGGATGTCTTGGCCCGCCAAAGCAAGCGGATAAGTCCAGACGACCATGTGATCGTAGTAATCATGGCCGTGGGTCGTAGCGCCTGTCAGGGAGTGAATTCCGCAAGGCTGCGACCAGGGCATTGGGTGCGGCCCACGGAAAAGAGTATCGAGCATGGTCTGGGCCGCCTTTTCGCCTTCCTGCCGGCGTCCGTGATACATAAAGACCATAGCGGCCGTGGCGTTGCACTGGATGAAAATGTCGCGAGACCATATCCGACCGCCGTCCGGGTCCGGGCCGCCCTCGATGCAGGGTTTGCCGTCCGCAAACACGGCGTTCACCATGCCGAATCGCGACGCCGGCATGTTCAATCGGGCGATGCTGTCCAGCGCTTTGTGGATGCGATCTTTGGGCAGGGGGTCTTCCAGGCCTAACACGCGCGTACACCAGACGCTGTGAAGCTGGGCGGCTAGGCAGGAGTCGTTACGTCGGCCTGTGGCGGGGTCGTTGTAGGTCCGGTAGAACTCGCCGGTCCACAGTTTTTCCTCATAACTCTGTTGGCCCCGCTGGAGAACTTTGCGCCACTGGGCTGCCTGGGCTTGGTCGCCCATCAGTTCCGCCATCTTGACGCCGCAGATAAGCGAGGCCAACCCTTTGCCGGCTGTGTAACTGCTAGCCCCGTAGAAGGGCCAAGTGTCCATGGGATTGTTGGCGGGAAAGTATTCTCCTTCGGCCGCATGGGAGTGATCTTCCACCAGCCCATCCCCATCCCGATCGAGCCAGAGCATGAAGTTCAGGCTATCGCGGGCTGAGGGCCAAAAGTCTTTCAAAAACGCCTCATCACCGGTCCGGAGATAGTAGCGATAGATCATCTGGGCGTATTCCCCAGCGCCGGCCGTGTGCTGGCAGTGGTATCGGGGGTCTCGGATCGCAAATTCTAAACCTAGGCAAAACGGCGGTTGGCCGCCCCGGAGCTGGAAAAACCGAATGGCTTTTAAGCTGCTCCGTTCCAGTTCCGGAAAGAAAAACAAGGTAGGCCAATGGCCGAAGAATCGGCAAGGCATCGTCTCCATAACCGGACAGGTGGCAAAACTTTCGTTCACTAGGAAAAGACCCTCCTGGTCCCACCAGTCGTCCGGTCGGGTGCGGGCCAGCCAAACCGAATTTTTCGTTAAGGTGGATAACACATTGACCAATTCTTCTTTGAGCCAGTCAGGTAGCTGCGCCCCATAAATCACCTCTTGCCAGGCCAACACGCGGCGGAGCCATTGCTCATGACTACGAACGGCCGCTTCGGCCACAGCCTTGGCATCAGCGAACCGCTCGGCGTATTTGTGTTTTTCCACCCGGCCTGAGCGTTCCCGGAGATAGGGCTGATGCCAGGCGAGGATGAATCGAACTACAGCGGCCTCAGCAGGTTGTAGCTGGAAATCGGCCCCCACCTGCACCCCAGAGGAATCGGCATCCGCCGATCCATTCTCCACCGCCAAGGCGTACGTACATGGCGCCCAGTCGGGCAACCGGTCCACCGGCTTGTGGCGAACCTGAATACCTGTCCAGTTTTGTCCGGGGGAAAATGCTTCGGCTGTGCCTTGAGGAAATCCGCCTGGCGAGAAGATCAGAACGCCTTTTTGCGGCTGGCTGGAAAGATTGGTTATCCGGACCAGGAAAACGGCTGCCGGCGTATTGCTCTCCCCCGCATCGCCTGGCAAAAAGGGGCTATAGGCCCGCAGTTCCACCTGAATAGGCTCTGCCAATTCAAAGCGAACATCCGCCACGGGAAAATGCCCGAAATAGTGGACTGTTTTCGCATCTCCTTGGCCGTCTTTGGGCGTGGCCAACGTCAGACGACGATCGCCAAGCTTCAAGTAAAAACATGGCTGGCCGAGCTGAAGGGGATAAGGCAGCCGATTGAAAATCGAACATTTCCCTAACCGGCCGTCTGGGTCCAGACACAAATACCCTGTGCCCAGGCCGCCCAATGGCATCCCGCCCTGTTCCAGCTTCGGACCGTAAACCGTCCCGCAGACCGGAACGCTGACCCCTTCCACCCGAAACGTTTGCAACCGCTGAGGGTCCGCCGAAGCGCCGAACCATCTTGTGGAAGATTCCCCACCCGGAAGAAATAGCATAGCAGCTAATAGAATCGTCTCGTGCATCATCCTCTCCTTTCTCTCCTTTCTCGTGCATTTGGGGAGGACCGGTACTTCCATGAGTACTTCGTCCCAAACGTTTGCACGCAAGTAAGGGAACCTCTGTATAATTCTGGTTTTTGAGCTCTTGAGCTTTGAGGGCAGGTTGGCAACCGACGGCAAAGCCCAAGAGGACTAAAAACCACCTACCACGTTTTCTTGTAATATAATCACCCCCCGGCGCTGTCAAGCATGTAGAAAAAATTTTCCGGAAAATTTTCCCAAGGAGGGCTGCCCCACTTTAGCGGAGTATTCTCTGAGCATGAGGAAGATTGGCTAGCACTAGACTGCTGCTTGACGCAGGAATGACGCCTGCAGGGGAATTCCCAAAAGAATCTGTCTCGATAACCTATTAGGCCATCAGGAGTTATGGTTGTTCTTTCGTAACACCTCAGCCGAACGGAGTGGGCTTATTTTTTTCTCCTCTCCCCTGGCAGGAGACCGATTCTTTTTGCTCCCTTCTTCCTTGGCCGGAGACCGATTCTATGGTTTCCCCTCTCCCCTGCCGGGGATTGGTATCTACACAAATCAGTGGAACGGTCCCAGGTTCAGGCAGTCGCCGACCGGGAAAGGCATGTTATCTGAGCCTCCGCTGATTTTAGGCCCCCGCAGCCGGCCTCTCCCGCTCCAGGGGAGAGGCGAACGTTTTACCGGCCTGTCGGTTCCTCCGGCATTCTGCACTGTCCTGACGACGATGTGTAGATACCAATGCCTGGCGGGAGAGGGTTAGGGTGAGGGGGAGTGAGTGGGAGCAAGCGGCATCTTTTTCCCCTCACCCGGCTTCGCCTTCGGCTCAGCCGGCCTCTCCCACGGAGGGGAGAGGAGAGTTTCTTCGCTCGGCTGAAGGTGTTACGAAATCAGTAACACTTCCGTCGAGTGGAGAGGGGCGTTTATTTTTGCTCCTGAAGGTACCCTACATTCTCACTGCGGCGCAGGCGGGAATCCGGATTTTTTTCTCCAGTGTTTTGATGAATTGGATCCCTGCTTTCGCACCCGATGACAAGGGTGGCTTCTCTATTCGGCTGAAGTGTTTCCGAACTCATTACTCCTGCAACCAGATATGCAGCATGGGGGTTTGGAAGCTATAGGGTTTGCCGAGGATATCCAGTTTGCCGTTGCCGTCCAGGTCGCCCAGTTTGGATTCATGGTTGTCCTTGCCGACGGAAATCAGTTGTTGGGTGAATTGGGCTTTTCCGTTGCCCCAGAAGATCCACATTTTGCAGTTGGGGCCGGCTCCGGGCTTGCCCATTTCGGCCACGAAGATATCTAGATGGCCGTCTCGGTCGATGTCCTGAATCTGGAGGCTATGGCCGTTGTGTACTTTGTCGAGTAATCGGCGGGGCACCCATCCTTGGCCGTCCCACTGGTACCAATCGACCGGGCCGACTGATTCACCTGGGCTGATAACGACTTCGGGTCTGCCGCCTGGTACCAGTTGGCCGACCGCTGTACGTGTAAACGGCCGATCACTAATCTTGTGGGCCGTAAACTCGTGGCCTTGCCGGTGCTGGAACCAGTAGCCAGCCCCAACAATATCCTGTTTGCTGTCTAAATCTATGTCCGCCACATCCAGTCCCTCATGGCCCAGACTGCCCGTGTAGGAGAAAATCGGTACATAGGACCAGCTTTTTGCTTCCCGAGGGTTATCCGGGATGGGGGCAAGGAAAAGTTTCTTCGCTGACTGGCTCCACCAGACTAGCTCTTTGCGTCCGTTGCCATCGAAATCGCCAAACCGGCAATCATGCTGATGCCGCGCGCCGTCGCCGGATTTGATGGTACGGCGTTTCCATGGTTTATCGGGCAGATACTGAGGATAAGGATTTTCCCACCACCAGACGCCGTCCGACTGCCAATCGCCGGTAAAGACGATATCCAGGTCGCCGTCGGCGTCGATGTCGCAGAAGTCGCCGCCGGCTTCGATATGAAGCGGCTCTAGTTCCACCACATACTTTGCCCACCGTCGGTTGCCCTGGTACTTGTACCAGACGACCGACGGCGATTGGGTTCGTTCGGCAATGACGAAATCGTCGATTTTATCTTTGTCGATATCCAGCACGAGACAGGCCGTTTGCTGGGTGCCAGTATTAGGGGGCGGCAGATTGCCCAGGGCACTAGACAGATAGGTCCAGGTAGGCCGACCGGCTTCGGCCGCCATGGCCAACGTACCGGCCGCTCCCCAATTCCCCAGCAGCACCATCGGCAGAAGAAGCAACCGGCAGTTGCCCATCCTCCAGGTAGAGCCTCCCAGAAAGCTTCCTATCAGAATAGCTTGTCGGATCATGGCGGGACCTCCTAAGAGGCAGTCCTGAAATAGGATTTTAGCATTTCCGGCAGGTTTTCTGGCTGACCGGTGGCTCCGGAAAAACTCGGTAACATAGAGGTTTTGGGGATATTAGGGCCTCCAGGCAAAGCTCTAGTTAGAACGGAAAAAACTCCTTTTCAGGACAGCCTCTAAAGGCGGATGAAGGGGCGAACACTCGAATGAAGCAAATGTTCATTACGGCGGTAAATTGGTTGCCCGGAGCTCGAGCACCGCCGGACCGGCAAACGGAGCTTGCAAGGAGCGTCGCTGGCCGCCGGTGATCGGCTCAGCCGGGCTGATCTGACCAGTTACCGGATGAACCCACCGGACTTGGAATTGCCTGTTGGCCGAGGAAAGATCGACGCTTACCTTTCCTCCTTCGGGCAACAGCACGAGATATTCTTTCCCCGGTTCTGCCAGGCAATAGCCGGTGCTGCTCAGTTCACCATGGGGAACCATTTTGGCCAGATTTACGTTCTCTGCCAGCCGATGGGCAACGCCCATGGCTCGACGCACCAGATCCCATTGCGCTTCCTCTCCCCTTCGGAGGACCTGCTGTTGGTAAGGATCCATAAACAGCGGATTTAACCCCCGGAGAAAGCTCTTCCAGACCCACTGAACATCTCCACCTACACCCCACAAGTGATCGGTATCCGAAAGGATCACCTTTCGGCCATCAGCAGGAGGCGGATTAGTCCGGTAATCAAACGGGGGCGGAGCAGCAGGATTAGGGGAAATCCAGTCCGCTGAGCTTTTAAACAGAGTTTCGTTCGACCCCCGCTTGGCCGCGTCCCGAGACCACTGGAAGGTCATCCCCACAGGATGCTGTTTCGGTTTGGTTTTCTCATATTGATGGACGAACCGGATAAAATGCTCCTGCCACTCGGTGGAGTAGGTGCCCGCTTCGTTGGCAATTTCATAGAGCACGTTATCCAGGTCGTTGAGCGTGTCGATTAGTTTCCGGACGTAGGCCTCTTGGATTTTGGTAACTTCGGGTACTTGGAGAGTGTGGACTTCCAGGCCCTGGCCGTCGCCATCCCGATCGGGCTGGATGCCGTTGATGTTGTTATCCGGATGGAAGGGGTGTGCCTTCCATGCATCGGGGACGTGTTGCAAGCCCCAGCCTTCGAAAAGCATCACCGACACGTAGATGCCGCGTTTTTGGGCAGCAGCCACCCGGGACCGGAGCCGCTGAAAATAGCTTTCGTCAAATTGCCGAAGGTCGAATTTGGGTTTGCTGTCCAGGGCCAAACCCGGTCCAGAGCGAAGCCATGGATGCGGCTCCACCCTAAGGACCTTTTTGGGTTTTTGGTTATTGGCACTGGTATCCCACTTCAATAGCTCCCACCGCCAGAGGCGGATGAAATTGTGGTGGTATTTGGTAAGAAAATCCAGATAAGCGTCGAAGTCAAAAGGTCGGAGCGGCTCTTGGTCGTCCATGTCTTGCAGGTTGTTCCAGGTATGGGCGCCGGTAAGATAAACCGCCCTTTGCCCGTCGTCGGTAAAGTAGCGGGGATTTTCCGGATGGGACCGAAGTGGTCCCCGGATCATTTGGCTTGCAGGCTGGCCCTCTGTAGCCCCTAGGCAAAGCCCGTCGGGTGGAGAAATTCCTAACCAAAGGCACCCCATTGCCCACAGGAAACACACTTTTGTCCACCTCAATATCTCCCTCTGCTCTATCCACCCTCCGGCCTTCATTTCCATTGCCTCCTTCGGAAGAAGGGAATTGGAATGCTCCGGCCGTATGAGCAACCAGAGCTTGTTCTCCCTCCGAAACTCGCTTTTCATCCCGGTGAAAACAGGCGTCCATGCAGGGTGATCCCTGCCAAAGCAGGGATTCAGAATTTTTAGTGTTCTTGCTTTCCCGCGGATGTGCGGCCAAACTTGGACTACCGTTTGTGCGAGAATAACCCTCTAAGAGGTGGATAAAAACAGGTAACAGTTTAGCCGAAAGCAGAAGCCGCCCTTATCCTCCCTGCGAAAGTAGGGATCCAGGTCAGCAAAGGCACTGGAGAGAAACTATCTGGATTCCCGTTTACGCGGGAACAAGCCTGGGTTCCCGCTTGTGCGGCAGTGCCAATGTAGGGTATCCTCTGGACTAAAAATAAACTGCCTCGACTCCGCTGAAGTGGTACTCTGTTGTTAACCGGATGTTTTTAGCCGGACTGTTCTTCGCCTGTGGTAGCTGGAAGCAAGATAGTCTCGAAGGCGGTAGTTGAGTGTCTGTATGAGACGGAGCCCTCGTCTGCAAGCGGAGATTGGTTTGTGGTTAGCTTTTTTCCAGGGCTTGGCGGAGATCAGCGATCAGGTCTTCTGTCCCTTCAATGCCGCAGGAAAGGCGAATCATATTGTCGTAGATGCCCACAGCGCGGCGCTGCTCCGGAGTAAAATCATGGTAACTCATGACGATGGGCTGTTCGACCAAGGATTCTACGCCGCCGAAGCTGGGGCCGATCCGAGGTATCCGGAGGGCGTCCACAATACGGGCTGTCTGTTGGGCGTCGGCATCTTTAACTAAAAAGGTTACCAGGCCGCCGAAGCCGCGCATTGTGCGCCGGGCAACCTCGTAGTACGGATGACTGGGCAGGCCCGGATAATAGACCCGCTCAATCCGCGGATGACTGGCCAGGAATTGAGCAACCGCCAAGCCGTTCTGATTATGCCGTTCCATCCGCAGGGCAAAGGTTTTCAGGCCTCGCAGCAGTAGATACATATTCATCGGATCGCTGATTGTGCCAATTACGCCTCGGAGTTTGCGGACCGGTTCCAAAGCCTCCGCCCGGCCGATGACCACTCCGGCCAACATATCATTATGCCCAGCCAGGTATTTCGTACAGGAATGGATCACATAATCGACACCCCATTCCAACGGCCGAAGATTATATGGAGTGGCCAAGGTGGCGTCGATGGCCGTTTCAATCCCGTGCCGACGACCTATCGCCACAAACTGCTCCAAATCCACCACGCTCATGTGCGGATTGGTGGGCGATTCGCTAATCAACAGTCTTGTCCGGGGTGTAATAGCCGACTCCATCTTCTGATAGTCGCAGGCGGGTACCAGATGGGTTACCACACCGAATCGGCCCAACACTTTCACACAAAACTCTCGGGTCCGATGGTAGCACTCGTCGAAAAGGATGATTTCATCGCCGGCCTGCAGCTTGGCCAAAAGAAAGGTGGCAATGGCGGCCATGCCCGTGCTGAATAGAATGGCAGTTTCGCCTCCCTCCAATGCCGCCAGTTTCCGTTCGACCACCTTCTCGGTGGGGTTGCCATATCGGCCATATTCTTCCCGAGGGATCTTCTTTTCCAGGTATTCCAAGACAGCCTCAGTATTTTCGAAGGTGTAGGTGGCGGCGCAGAAAATGGGATCGGTAATCGCATGGCCTGGCTTCTGACGCGCCTCGCCCGCATGGACCGCCAACGTAGAAAATCCCTGGGGGGTTGCCCTCTCAGGAGAACCAGGTTTCTCAGAACTCATCCGTGGGATTCCTCGCTAAGAAACAGCGAATGGATCGCAGCGATCGTGATCTGCCGCTGGAACATGGCCTAGGATAGCTTCCACGACCAAAACAGGTATAATCGTTTTATTCTACTTGCCCTCCTGCCGGAGACAAGTTCCACCGATGGGAATCCTCGCGACATTTCCCGCCCAGGCGGAAAGAATCCTCGATAAACCCTCCGCATTGCATTTGAGAGGTATTTTTCCTTCGATTCAGCGAAAACGTGCTTCTGATCGCCGGCGATTCTAACCTATCTGAAGAACTCCCTATTCAGAAAGGAACGAAGGATGAACGAAGCAGGCCATCCCAATCGGCGGACGTTTTTAAGACTTTCCGGGACAGTTTTGAGCGGCTCTATGTTGGCGGGCTTAAGCGTCCCTTATGTACATGCCGGGGAGTCGGCCCGGTTGAAATTGGGATTGGTCGGCTGCGGCGGCCGAGGGACCGGAGCGGCGGCTAACGCCCTAGCCCCAGAATGCAATAAAGACGCTGTACTCTGGGCCATGGCCGACCTATTTCCCCAACACCTGGAAGCCTCTCTGAAAAATCTGACCACCATGTTCCAAGATCGGGTCCAGGTGCCGCCGGAGCGGCGTTTTACCGGATTCGACGGCTACCGAGGAGTGATCGACGCCTGTGATGTGGTACTGGTCTGCACGCCCCCTCGGTTTACGGCCAAGATCACTCTGGAAGCGGTTCGGGCCAAACGTCATGTGTTTTTTGAAATCACCGGCGCTGTGGATGTCCCGACAGTGCAGATGATCTTGGAGGCCGATGAACTTTCCCGCAAAAACGGAACCAGTTTGTTAGATGGTCATGTGTATCGGGCGCATCTAGCCCGGCGGGAGGCGGTGCAACGGATGCTGGACGGCCAGATCGGCCAAATCACAGCCATTCAGTGCGATTACATGCGCACTTGGTATCGGCCTATGCACCACAAACCTGAATGGAGCGAACTGGAGTATCAGATTCGGAACTGGAATTGGTTCAATTGGCTCAACGGCGGCCATGTGGGCAACACGCTCAGCCATAACCTGGATTCCGCCCTCTGGGCTTTGGGCGATCAGGTACTCCCGGAAGCAGCCTATGGCATGGGTGGTCGAAGCACACATATCCATCCCAGCCGAGGCACCTCCTACGATCATGAATCTGTTGTCTATGAATTCCCAAATGGACTGATGCTTTATGGCTTCATCCGGAACGCTGACAATTGCTTCAACTCCAACCGGGATATTTACCATGGAACCAAAGGCCGATGCTATTACCGGGCTTTTTCGGCGCCGCAGATTACCGATCTAAAAGGCAATGTGATTTGGCGGGCCGACGAGGCACTGGCCCAAAAGTCCGCCTACGAACAGGAACAGATCGAGTTGCTGGAATCGGTGCGGAGTGGCAAACCGATCCATCGCGGTAAAATCCTGGCCAACTGCGCCATGATGTGTGTGCTGGGACAACTGGCTGTTTTTACTGGTCAGCGGGTAACCTGGAAGGAGGCGGTCGATTCCAAGTTTGCCTTCCTGCCGGTAGGGGATATTACCTGGCAGACCGAGCCGCCGGTAAAACCCGGCCCCGATGGCCTCTATCCGGTGCCGGTGCCTGGGGTTACCACGATTCAGACACCGCTGGCAGGCCTGGCCCCCCTCAACGGGATTCCTGAAAGAGCATAAAATACTGAGTACCCATCAACGCCTTTACCTCCTTCTGGCGAGGAGGAAGGGGGGTATTTTCCCCGGAATCTTGGGCCGTCTGTCAGACTGCGCTCTTTAACCCTCCGATGAGGGCAAGACAGAGTGTATGTTTTTTCGACAAGGGCGAAACCCAAGTTCTGCACCTTTAACAAAACGAAAAACCAGATGGTTCCGAGAGACAATCTGCCCGTTTGGGGAGGGTAGGAAAACGTATTTTGTTAGAAGGTGGCTCTGTTGAAACCGTTTCCTGTCGGAGTCCTGATCCCGCCAAAACTGCACCAAAACCGACGGGCATGGGCAAAACCTCTCCAGGCTCCGGACAACCTTTCAACAGAGCCTTAGAAGGTCTAAATCCTTCGAAAATTCTTTGAAAGGAGTTTCTATGGAATCGCCTCCAATTCGTCGTGCCATTATCAGCGTAAGCGATAAGACCGGGGTGGTGGAGTTTGCCCGTGGGCTGGCGGCTGCCGGGGTGGAAATCTATAGCACCGGCGGCACCCGGAAATCCCTGGAAGCTGAGGGAATCCCGGTCAAAGATATCTCCCAATACACTGGGTTTCCGGAGATGATGGACGGTCGGCTCAAGACGCTCCATCCGAAGGTTTTTGGTGGCATCCTCTGCCGACACGACAACCCCGAAGACATGAAGGCTCTCCAGGAGCATGGCATCCTGACATTTGAGTTGGTAGTGGTCAATTTGTATCCGTTTGAAGCTACGGTGGCCCGGCCTGATGTGACCCGAGCCGAGGCGATTGAAAAAATTGATATCGGTGGCCCCAGCTTAGTGCGCGCGGCGGCTAAAAATTATGCATTTACCACCGTTGCTACCAACCCATCGCAATATCCGGCCATTTTAGAGGAGATCCAGACCAACGGGCGAACCAGTCTGGCGCTTCGGGAGCGGCTGGCTGCCGAGGCCTTCGCCCACACCGCCCAGTACGACCGGGTGATTGCCGACTATTTTGCCGGTCAGACTGCCGAAGCCGGTTTCCCAGGCACCTTGAACCTAAGTTATACCCGGAAGATGATCCTTCGCTACGGGGAAAACCCGCATCAACGGGCCGCCCTCTATGCCGAACCCAAAGCCCAAGGCGCCAACATCGTGGCCGCCGAGCAACTTCACGGCAAAGAACTTTCGTACAATAATCTGCTGGACCTGGAAAGCGCCTTGGAGATTGTACGAGCCTTTGCTGATCCGGCCGTCTCGGTCATCAAGCACAATAATCCATGCGGTGCTGCTTGTGCCGACAGCCTGGCCGAGGCCTGCCGAAAGGCCTTGGCGGGCGATCCAGTCAGTGCGTTCGGATCGGTCCTGGGGATGAACCGACCGGTCGATCCGGCCACAGCGGAGGTCCTGGCAGAACCAGGACTTTTCATCGAAGCCATTGTCGCCCCTGATTTTACGCCGGAAGCCTTCCAGATTTTGACCACCCGGCCGAAATGGAAGGCCAATGTCCGACTGATGAAAGTGGGGCCATTGACTGGTCCAAGGTCGGCCTGGGCCTATCGGTGGCTGGAAGGCGGCTTGCTGGTCCAAGACCCCGATATCCAGCCTGACCCGGAACAGGAATGGAAAGTGGTTACCCAGGCCCAGCCCACCCCCGAACAATTGGTCGATCTGCGTTTCGGCTGGGCGATTGTCCGGCATGTAAAGTCCAACGCCATTGTGGTCTGCAAAGATCGGATGCTTCTAGGCGTCGGTGCTGGCCAAATGAGCCGGGTCGATTCCACCGAAATCGCTATCAAAAAGGCCGGCGACCGGGTCCGAGAGGCGGTCTTGGCCTCGGATGCCTTCTTCCCATTCCCGGATTCGATCCAGAAGGCTGCCGAAGCGGGTATTTCGGCCATCATCCAACCGGGCGGTTCGGTCAACGACCAACAGGCTATCGACGCCTGCAACCAGTACGGCATTCCGATGATCTTCACCGGACGCCGCCACTTCAAACACTAGCAATCTTTCGTAGCCACTTGGGTTGCCTATGCCGGATCGACGATTGCATCGGGGACCGCACCCAGAAGATGCGGAGTTATTTAGCCCGGCCCATCTCGACCGGCTACGGGAGGCTACCAGTGATCTATGCTGGTTGGCAAGCCGGGGTTATGCGGAGGTCTCCTCGCTGAAATTGGTCGGCGACCGGTATCATCTGACCGCCCGGCAACGGTTGGCCGTTGCTCGCTGCGCCTGTTCCGAAGCCCAACTGCAACGCCGATTGGAACACGAAGTCCGCTTGACCAAGGCCGATCTACCACCCGCTCCCCATTCCCAGAAGGCAACTACGGAGGCTTTTGCCGGGCCTGCTATCCCTGCTGCTACCGGTCTTACTGGTAGTAGGGCTTCCGAGGCCGGTATTCTCCCTGGTGGCCTTTTGGATGCTGGGGGGCCATCTGACGCCATTCCGGAGGCGGATACGGCAGAGGGTTTGGCGATCCGGCCTGGAATGTTAGCCGGTCAAACAGTCTGGATCGACGGCTATAATCTGTTGACTACGGTGGAAGCGGCCTTGGCCGGCGGAGTGATCCTCCATGCACGGGATGGAACTTTCCGGGACATGGCCTCCATGCATGGCACGTTTCGCAAAGTGGCAGAGACGGAACCAGCTTTGGAGACGATCGGCCAAGCCCTAGCGGAGTTGGCCCCGGCCGAATGCGTCTGGTATCTGGATCGGCCAGTCTCGAACAGTGGTCGGCTGAAGCAATGGATTGAACAGACGGCCCAAAAGCATGGCTGGCCCTGGCGGGTGGAACTGGTCGCCAATCCCGATCCGATTCTTTGGTCCAGTCCCCATATTGTGGCCTCAGCGGATAGTGTGATTTTGGATCATTGCCAGCGCTGGCTGAACCTAGCCCGAATAGTCATCCAGCAATTCATCCCTGGGGCCTGGGTGGTGCAGTTATAGAAGCATCCGGAGCTGCCGTGCTTCGGTCTGCCTTCCTCTGCTGGATCTAAATTCTTCCTTACTCGCTCCTACCGCCCTTTTAACCGGCGGAATGGTGCTGGAGGGGAATTCAGATTTTGGCTATCGGGAACTGCCCGGACCTGCCGTTCTTTTAAGCAGCAAGATGCTGCTGAAGAGGCAGTTCGGGACCATTGGGGCGGGGTTGAAACAAACCACAGGGCTTTTAACCGCCAAGATGCTACTGGAGAGCTGGTTCGGCGGCAAGAGAAAACCAATCTACTGACCGGTCAAACTGCTGAGCCTGGTAGCCGACTTGGGCCAGCAGGGGTACAGGACACCATCGGGCCAGTTCCACCGGATTGCTTTGTAAACTTTCGTCTCCCGGCGGCAGGCTAGGATGATTCAGCACAATGCCTGCCACGCGGAGCGGCACTCGAAACAATTCGGCTGCCCGAACGGTAAGCAAGGTGTGGTTGATCGTGCCCAGGCGATTTTGGCTTACCACAAGCAGTGGGAAACCGAGATCGGCGGCTAGATCGGCTACTAGATCCTCCTGGCTTATGGGCGAAAACAGTCCGCCTACGCCTTCGACCAGTACGATCTCTGAGCGGTCCAGCCAATAGGAAAGCCCAGACCGGAGCAAATGGGGATCCACCTTTCGGCCTTCCACCTGAGCAGCTACTGGCGGAGCTAAAGGGGCCAAAAAGCGCTGGGGGCAAACATGCTCCAGATCGCCCGGTTCGCCAGCCGACTGCCATAGCAACAAGGCATCCTCGGAAATGATTTTTCCCCCATCCAACCCACAACCGCTGGCAACCGGTTTATAGACGCCGACTTTCCGACCTTCGGCGGCCAATTGCCTGGCTATCATCGCCCCTACATAGGTCTTCCCCACACCAGTGTCCGTACCAGTAATAAAAAGTCCTCGTACCATTGGAGTCAAACGGAACCCTGTCTCATTCCTGCGGAGTCGAACGGAACCCTGTGTCGTTCCTGCGCAAGCAGGAATCCAGACCACGTTGAGATGGCTACTTTATCATAGATACCCGAGATTCGCCGTTCTAGATACAGGCAGATTCGCTAAAACAGAGACTTTAGAGGCTGTCTGGAAATCAAGGCTTGGGCGTTTCCCGATAGGGTCTGTATTAACCGGCTCCCCACGCAAAACACGGGAAAAAGGCACTTTCGGGATGCTAGGTAATCCAGGTTACTGAGCTGATTTCCCCTGTAACACTTCATTTCCAGACAGCCACTTAGTGGAAGTCCCGGTTGGAATTCCAGCTAGGAAAGGGACGGAGGCTAGTTTCCTCACCCGCTGGCTTCGACCCAGCCATTCTGTTGACGGGACGAAAGAGATTTTTGCAAGATTTCTGCCTGCATGAGAATGAAAAGAAGGACTTCCCTTATGATTCTACCTTGTACACTACATCATGGGGCCGGGCATGTTCTTTGACTTTGATACCGACGGTTTGGCCAGCAATAGCCTCTTGAACAGGTTTCTTCTCAATCTGCATGGATTCGACTGTCTGGGTAAAATCGCTTGTGTGGCCTTTGATGTGGATGGTGTCGCCGACCCGGAGAGTGCCGTGGGTAATTTCGATTGCCGCCACCTGGATGTTGCCGAAATAGTGGGTAACCCGTCCAATCTGTTGTTCAGGCATGACCGACTCCTTGTGAACTCTGGCCGGAGAAGCCGATAGAATCTTTTGGCCGATGGGAAAAAGTGCGATTTCGGCCCGGCGTCGATGTCCGGAGTGCAGGTCCACCCATTGGCCGCACTCACACTGGACCGCTCGCTCAAACTCAAATAGCGTGATATCCAAACCCGCTCCGCACCGGGGACAGGTCATGGCCATGGCCGCCTCCTGCTATGTATTTTGGGACCCACGAATCAACAACTGGCTTCCCCTGTCCGACTTCCTTGACGGTGCGGAGCGGGAGGACGAACAAGCTACCCACACTTCCACCGAATGGCGAAGCCAATCTTGTTCTCGATCGCGAAGGCAAAGATCCAGTTCATCAAAACCCTAAAGACATTTTCGTCAGTTAAGCAAGGCATTCTCTGCGGAAACAGGCATAATCCTGCTCTTTCTTTGTGCCCTTGGAGTATCCCTTGCCTCGCCATAACAATAAGGCGGCTACCTTCTCCACCAAAATCGCTCTCTTCCACTCGGCTGAAGTGTTACAACAGTTAGTTCGATTATAGCATATCCCATGGTATCCCAGGAGTCGTATCCCAGGAGCTAGGCCTAATGCCCTTATAGCAAGTTACTATTAGTGAGTGCTATTATAGCATATCTCATACAATCGTGGTTGCCATTATAGCATATCCGACAGGTTCGGAAAGCAGGGGATGTGAATACCTGCTCCTGGATGCAGCCACTATTCTGATATCCTTGCCTATCCTACCTAAGTCCGCTAGGAGGGGAAATACCTCAGGAGGTGCTGTTGGACGAGGAACCTTTCAATAGGCGTCAGAGGTCAGCGGTTGGCTGTCGGCCGATAGCATTAGCCGATCCCAGGTGGAAAAGTTGTTTGGATCACTCGGGCGCACCCAGATATGATCGCTAATAAACCGCACGCTGCCGTCGCCCAAGCAGACATGCACCCCGCCCGGATGCATACTGCGGGCCGTCTGCTGAAAGTTCGGATACCCCGGTGTACCCGGTGAGGAACAAGGCATTCCTCTTTTGGCCAGCTCGAATTCACCGCCGAATTGATCCCAAAGATGTTGGCAGCCGACAACATCGTCGGCTCGAGAGTTCCGGTTATTCGGTCCGTAGTCGTCGCCGATCCAGCCGTGGGCCCACAGCGCACTGGGACAACCGCCGCTCATGGCCCAAACCCCGCGGGAATCATAAGCAGTAATTCCCGCGCGGATTTCAGCTACAATGACCGTATTGCTGGAGCCATCCCGAATTTCTTCCAGGGAGACCGAAGTATTGGCACCCATGACTCCGCGGGTGGTTGGGCTTTGCCAGCCTTGGCTTGTGGAAAAAGCAGCGGCATTAACCCCACTATGCCAGGTAACCGACATAAATCCCAAGGCCGCATTAGCCGCATAATTGCCCCGCGCCCAGCCATCGCCCATCTGACTGGTCGAACTGCTCGCTGAGCCGTTAAATGGCTGCCGGTTATACGGATCGCTCGGGCACATCATCACCGATAGCTGCGTGCCTCGCGCCACTCGATTGTTTTTCACCACACCGCCGACTACGGTGTCCGTATCATCGGTAATCGGCTTATTAAGATCGAACTTTTCATACAAAGGTTGCTGTTCGAGGAAGGGCAAGATTAAAATCACCCAATTGGCCCGGAGATTGGGGTTGTTGGCCGTCTGGATATTGGCAGCCGTTTCGGGCACCCAAATGGAACTGGGCGGAAAGATTTTATGGGTGTTGTGGTAGTTGTGCAGGGCCAAGCCGATCTGTTTGAGATTGTTCTGGCACTGTGCCCGCCGGGCGGCTTCCCTGGCCGCCTGAACGGCCGGTAGTAGCAGCGCAATCAATATCCCAATGATCGTAATGACCACCAGAAGTTCTACCAAGGTAAACGCCCGTTTCCATCGCCGGTAAGAGTTCTTCATCGGTTTTCCTTTCCTTCACTACCAGCCAAGCCCTTGCTGACCCGTCGGATCCCTGGAAAGGCTTCAGCCCGGTCAATAAACTACCCCTCCCTTGGGGTAGGAGAATGGGGCCAGAGCTACGCCCGCAAAGCCGAGGATTGGCCGAAGCTCAGCCTGGATGAGGGAAACATAGATTCCTGCTTTTGCAGGAAGAACAAAACAAATCCCTACTCTCAGACAAAACCAGAGGCTACTTCACCCGGCTGACTATTTTATTTTATTCTAGTTTATTTTAGCTTTTTCCCCGGCCGCGGAAGAGCCGGACTGCCGCCAACCCCAGAGCGCCCAAAACCATCATGGCCCAAGTGCTCGGCTCTGGCACACTGCCGAAAAACATTACCTCGCCTAGCCAGGTCCATTCCTGATCATTGTAAAACTTCAACCGGGCGTAATCTGCGGATACCGGGGCAAATGCATAAGCCAAGTGGAATACCCCGTCCGTACCAGAAAACCCTGTAATGTTAAAACTCTGCACCAGTTGGGTGTAGGCCGAGTCTCTGTAAAACTCCAGTACAAGACGATCTGGTTCGAAGATCCCAGAGGCTGCCTGCCGCAGATATTGGACCTGAATGCCCGACACACCCAATCCGTGAATCCCTAAGCCAGACAATCCTAAATTAAAGTCGATCTGCGGCTGGGGTTACCCATTATCCTGCCCATAGCCAAGGGGATCTCGGAAGGCCACCCATTTGCCGTCGTCGATCGCCGAGCTGCCCAGGACTCCGTCGGTCAGTTTGGTTCGATTCGGATCGTTCCGGGTGCTACTAGGATAGGGTTGAATGCTGCCGGTGTAGCTGTAACTGATCGGCTGAAGGAGCATAGTAAGAGGGCTGATGTTTTTGAGATATAAAGCCATTATGTGGGCCTCGGTAAGCGGATGGTTCCAGAGGGCCAGTTCGTCCAAGGAGCCGACAAACCCGAAACTAGGTCCCACTCGAGCGCCAATGACAAATGGATTATCATTGGCCGCCGGAGATGCCTGGGTATTGGTGGCCTGAAGCACGCCGTCAATGTAGAGCTTCATTTGGTTACCGGCGCCCACATCAAAGGTGGCTACAAAATGATGCCAATTGCCGTCGTTGACCGCATTGGTGCTTATCACGCGATTGGCATTAGGATCATCTACCCGGAAGCTAATTTTTCCTGGCGGCGTGGTTACCGATTCTGCTTGTACCACAAAATGCTTGTTGGTCCCCTTTCTAAGAGCGCGTTTGAAAAGGGCTTGAGAGACGGGGCTGCGGTATTTAAGGCGTCCAGGTAGTCTAGGAATGGATTTTATCCCCCAAGCAAAGCACTCCTGCGATGGAACAGGTTTATCCATCCGATTTGACGGAGGAGCAGTGGCAGGTGTCATTGCGCCGTTGATTCCTCCAGCCCGACCGGGCGGGCGGCCGCGTCGAGTCAACATCCAAGCGGTGCTCAACGGCATCTTTTACATTCTCCGGGCTGATTGTGCGTGGCGGATGTTGCCCAAGGAGTATCCGCCCTGGGAAACGGTCTATTATTACTTTGCGCGATTCCGGAAGGATGGCACCTGGGAGAAGAGCCACTCCTCCTATAGCCATTCCCCCACAAGGGCGATGCACTAGGATTTGTTTTTTACTCCCAATGTTTTGCTAAACAAGAGACCTGCTTTCGCAAGGATAATGAGAATAAAGCCTTCGTCCTTTGGCTGAACAGACTCCAGGAGAGGATCGAATGGAATTGGAGGAGGATCGGGGATAAGATTCAGCTGGGAAGGTTACCTCCTTTTTTGAGGGAAAGGGGAGTAACTAACCCATCGGAGGTGGTATGGGGAAATTGTTTCAGCGAGAAAACCCAGTATTTTCTTGGTATGGAAGTTTTGGGAAATTCCGATTTTAGAGGGGAGGAAAAGGCCGTTGATCTTTTGAGTTTTGGGGGAGGGGGGAGGAGGCGGGTGCCTTTTTTCTGGCGAGTAGTAAGGCAATATAAGACTTATAAGACAAATAGAAAAAATAGGCAATATAGGTAAAATGAAACGATAGGCAGACGTTCCTCCCGCAAAGACTGAGCTAAGCAGCGTCCTCTTCTCCTTCACCAAAGGTGCTAGTGAGCCCGAGGTGGGCCGATTGGGCCCCAAAAACTGTTCATGACGCGAATCTTGGGTGCCCAAAAACCTCCCCTTGAGCTTACCACGATAGTCTTTGGCTACACAAGAGGACAAGGAAACAACAACCAATAGAAAAATAAAGGGCCTCTATTCGCCTGAAATGTTGGGTTTTATAAATATTCGGCCGAGAGATATGTTTGTCTCGGAACCCATCATTTGGGAAAAATTGGCAATTTACGGAAAATCGGACGGTTTAGTAAACTTCGAGGGTCTCCAAAATGACGTTTCCCTAAGAAAAAAACAGTTTACCTTTTTACCTTCCTGTAAATTGCCCAGAATCCCAAACAGCGTATTACGAACCTTCACTGGCAAGAAGCACTCACCCCCACGATGCATCCGCAACCCCAAAAATCCGATTTCAGGCCAGCCTTGAAGTTCGATGTTTTGCCATTTTTCCTGAGGTAGTCTTTCTGCTTGAGTTTTGCCATTTTGTGCCTCGCCGGGGAAGTGCCAAGGTTCTAACTCCTTTGGAGCGAGGAAATTAGGGGAGCGAAAAGAGTGTTCGCATACCTCGTAGAGATAAGTGGCAAAAGAAGAAGTGGAGTTTCCAGTCAGGGGACTCAGAAACCTTTCTTTACCCAATATGACGCCCCATACAAGAGCATTCTTCATTTCAGGGCGATGTCAAAAACGGTAAAAATTGACCTGAGAGAAATTTGGTCTGTGGACACCATTCCGAAATCGACAACCCGATGAAACAGCATTGGGGTTTGTTTCCTTCCGTGGAAATGGAAGGAGGGGTGGGTGAGCAGTAGGGGTAGCTCAGTTTTTGGAGGTAGTAGTAATGGATTTTGGATCATGGATCGGCGGCAGCAGAAGTCTGACTAAGAAGCAACTTCCATCCAACAGGATGGTTTGGATCAATCAGGATGGGTTCAACTGCTGGTTATGGGTGGGATTGGTTCTTGGGGCTTTTAGTGTGGGAACTGCCCTCAGAGGGAGGCTGAATCTGGAGCAGATTGGGATGGCGGCCGAGGCGTCTGGGCCGGTTCTGAGAAAACCAGCCAATGAGCCGGGAAATCCTTTACCCCCAGCCCCGCTTCCGCCCAGCCTGAAAAGCTCGGGCAAACTAGGCCCTTCGTCCAAAGAAAACTCCAAACCCACCGTGCCAGACTTTCCCGAAGCCCCGGTTCCACAGGAAGGAGCACCGCCCGGGGAAGGCAAACCTCTGCCAAAACAGGCACTCAGCCCCTCGGCACCTGAAGATCCCTTGTGGCCGCTGTACCATCAGGCGGTGGAAGCGACCAACAAAGGGCGACTGGAGGAGGCCTTACAGCTATATGACAAGGTGCTGAAGCAGAAGCCGGATTTCGCCGACGCCTGGTGCGACCGAGGCCTGACCTGGGCATTGAAAGGCGAATACGAAAAGGCATTGGCCGATCTGGATATGGCAATTCGTCTAGCTCCCAAAGACCCCGATCCGCGGATGAACCGCGCCTTTGTGTTCTTCCATCAAGGGCATCTGGATAAGGCGATTGCCGAGTATGACGAAGCTATCAAATTGGCTCCCCAGCTTGGGGAGGCCTACCGGGAACGAGGGCATGCCTATTTTTTGAAAGGGGATTTGGAGAAGGCGTTGGCTGATCTGACGGAAGCGGTGCGGCTCAGTCCGGAAGATGCCGACGCCTATGCTTGTCGAGGCCGAGTCTATTTTCGCCTCGGAGAGGTGGAAAAAGCGATTGAAGATTACCACCAATCGCTTCGACTCAATCCTAAGAATCATGAGGTATGGTGTGATCGGGGGTTTGCCCGCGCGGTGCATGGGGATATTGAGTTAGCACTGCGAGACCTGAACTATGCGGTATATTTAGCGCCGAAGGATCCGCTATGTTACTTTAGTCGGGGATTTGCCCGCCATGCCGCTGGCGACCTGGAGGCGGCCCTAAAGGACCTGAACACCGCCCTTCAATTGGACCCCAAATACGCCAACGCTTATCGGGAACGAGGTGAAATCTATGCGGAAATGGGCAAGCTAGACCTGGCCATGGCAGACTTTGAAAAAGCCATCCAGAGCGATCCGAACGATCCGGAGAATTATCTCAGCCGGGGTGCGATCTACATGGAGCAGGAAGACTATGAGCGGGCGATTGCCGATTTTAGCCAGGCACTGCGATTAGATATGAAACATGTGGAGGCTTGGCGTGCCCGCGGCTATGCCCGTGCTAAAAAAGGGGAACTGGATAAAGCGCTTCGGGATCTGAACTATGCCATCCATTTGGCCCCTCAGAATGTGTCGGCTTGGATCAGTCGAGGCTATGCCTACTATCTAAAAGGTGATTATACCAAGGCGGTGGCCGACTATACGGAAGCTTTGCGTTTGGATCCGAACCATCCTACGGTCTATTACAACCGGGCGATGGCTTACGAGAAATTAGGCCAAAAGGAGAAGGCGGCAGCCGACTTTGCTAGAGCCAAACAACTAGCCCGCCCTGAAATCCCTGCACCCCCGCCAAGATAAAAAGGGCTCCGGAACCAGCTAGGACAACGGGGTTGCGAAATCAGCCAGGCTTCTCCCTTGCCATGTTCCCACAGACACTCGTCCAGGGTGCTTCTGCCATAAGTGGGCAAAGGCGCAGACACTTGGCGGACCTCAAGCCTTTGCTGTTTTTCTCTCGGTTCCGTCCTTTCTGAAAAATGACCGGAACCTCTGCATAATTCAAACGGGATATTTTTGGCTGGTCCTCCCTCTACACAACATATAGTTGTATTAGCATTACAGCACCCAATAGATAGGAGGTTTCCAGATAGGACAACCGAACGGATAGAAAATTGAAGATTCACGAAGTTCACTATATGTTCAGGATTATGCAGAGGTTCCAATATATTATCCGTTCCCTAGACTTTGAAGTACTTTCCCTGCCAAAGCAGGAATCCAGTTCAGCAGAACTATTGGAGAAAAATCTGGATTCCCGCTTGTGCGAGAATGGCAATAGAAGTGTATGTTCCGGACCGAAAACACCGGCCCTCCACTCGGCGGCTCGCTGTTATACACATCTATATACATCTTTTGGGATGGATTTCCTATCCTAACGGGCCAAAAGGAGTGCCCCACCTAGGGGTATAACAAACTTCTCGAAAGAAGCCAACCGTGACTTTGGAGAAATGACACCCTTAGGGAAAGATCATTTGGAAGATCAGGAAGTGTTTGGTTTCGGAAACCATTTTGCCTATATTTCCTTCAACAAACTTTCGGCATTTTCCTAAAGGAGTGATGTCTGAGCCCCTGACTTCTAACTTGTGTATCACAGCGAGCACTCGGCGGAAAGGTTCATCTTCTAGTTAGAGGCTTCTATTCTCCTTGGGACTCCATTCCGAGTTATCAGCGGGCTTGGGTTTTACCCAATCTCAGGTTTCCTCCAAGAGGAACGTTGAGGATACGGCTAAGACAAACAAGGCGGATAAGACGAGTGCACTCCGAGAAAGTTTTCCGCTGGCTGAGGTATTCCGCTGCTGGTTGGCGAAAGGTGCGAGAAAAAAACAAGCCGCTGAGCATAAAGCCCGAGCGGCTTTTAGGAAAAACGTTTGTACCCAGCCCCGCCAACTGAGTTATTGACCCCAGAAAGTTTATCCCGCCAGTAACTCTGTAGTGCTTCTGCTGATAACACCCTTACTGAGGTCGCAGGCGGAACTTTGGCGCGTCTGCCAAAAGTTTAATTTTGCCCATCTGGGCTTGGCGACAAAAGCGGGGTACACGTCAGCACGACTTTTGCCATTTACCCTAAACCCTTTTGTTCCCAGCAGTGACGACGAGACTTCTTTTTGTCCACATAATGTCCGAAGTCAATATTTACAAGGGCTTAGAGTTTCCCCCTTCCGGGAGAAGGCCTAAAATGGCAAAAGCGAGATCAGAAGGAGAGACTATTTCTTTTTGGAGGTGGCTTTTTTGGTGGTGGCCTTTTTAGCAGAAGTTTTGCAGCAGGAACTTTTTTTGGTGGTCTTTTGGGTATCCATTTGCACATCCTCCATTAAGAAAACCTCCAGTGGGGCAGTCCCTGCTAGCGAGATAGACCGACCTCCGAGGTCGGCCGGGAAACTGCACCCTTGGACTTCGATCGGGCCAAGTTGCCGTTTCCCACGTGCTCTTCCCTAAGCGGGTTCATATCTTAGCTACCAAATCAGCACGAAAGAAAACGGACTGACTATTATGTTGTAGCAAACTTTCCGAAAAATGCAACAGGGTTTTTGGACATTTTGGGAAAAATTCCATCACACTTCAACCGAAGCGAGGGAATCGTTCATTTTCGCTCCACAGCACCTCTGTCATCTCATTCCCGAGTAAGCGGGAATCCAGATAATGTTTCTGCGGGGTGGTTTTTGATGAGTTGGATGGTCTAGCTTCACTCCTGTGATGATAGGAGTCGCTTGCCCATTCGGGGGAAGCACTACAACTCCACTTTGGCCATTTTTTAACTTGCTTTGATTCCCGGAGTTACGACGACTTTTTTTGTTCACATAATTTCCTAACGCCAAGAATTACAAACAGCCCCTTTCGGCAGGAGACCAAAAATGGCAAAACTTGAATCAGAGCCTCTGATCTCGACTTTTGCCAATTTCGCTCTTCTGCCGAAATGGGAAATTGCTAACTCCATGAAATCATTGAAGTTAGGAAATTGTGTGAGCAAAAGCAAGGTTTGCTGCAACCTCTGGTGACAAAAAAGTTAGTAAAAATGGCAAAAGTCGCGCTTACCCAATTCCAAAGATTTTTTGAAGCAGTGGGCAGAAGGTGTGGAACGGAGAGTTGTGTGTCTTTAGCTGGGTTCCAACTGATCTTTGGTACCAGGCATATCGGGTCAAGAGGTTCCATTCTCTGCGGCTACCATCCCCAGGGTCGGCCTGCAGTGGCCTGCAATGTCATGAAATTGGCAAAAGCCAAATAGCCGAAAAGGATAGCCAGAAACCAACTTTTCCATACCAACAGAGCGGCCAGACACAAAGCGCCTCCCACGAGCACCGAAAGAACCAATGTCTGAACCATCCCTTGATGAGGATTGAGCCAGATAAGCACTTCGCGAACCATCTGGCCGCCGTCCAACGGATAGACCGGCATTAGATTCAAAAAGCTCCATGCCAAGAGAATGGTAACCAACCAATTAAGAAATTGGTTAAGCAGTTCGGAGCCGGGGAGGAAAAACCCCACCCACAGTCCATATGGAAGTCCTATCTGAAACTCCAGCTGAATCCCGCTCAACCAAACCAACCCGATTATGAAAGCAGCTAAGGCCAACGAAGCCCCCGGACCAGCCGCATGAATTAGGATTTGGCCGCCGGGGGTATGACCGAGGTTGCTTCCGCCCCAAACCCGATCATACGAGGCATAGCCTCCTAATCCATAGAGCGTAATGGCCGGATGAAATCCCAAAAGACGCATCAGCAGCGCATGCCCCAATTCATGGACTAAAATGGCTACAAAGACGGCCAGCACCCACAGTATCAGGTCCACTGGGGAACGGATCTGATTGGCCCCTAAAATGAGCGCCACTATCCAGAAAAACGGATGCACCCGCACCGGAATGCCAAGCAGGCGGAAACAAAGGTCGGCCTGGGTACGTTCTGGTTCGCCCAACAGCATCCAAGGCTCCCTTTCTTGGTAGGCATTCTGTTGGACCAAAAAGGGCGGAGAGTGCATGCCCTACCGAGTGAATGGTACTGAGTTTTGCCAGGGAAGTAAAGAAGGGAAGTAAAGAGGATAAGGAAAGCTAACACTTCAGACAAATGGAAGGGCCTTCTTTTCGCTGCCGCCGGTTGTCGAGAGAGTAAGGTGAGCGGAAATAATGAAGGCAGAGGCCCGTGGGCAGAGGGCAGACGGCCGGTTCTGGAATTCTCACCTGTTCTGTGCTCCGTCGGCCTTCTGCCTTCGATGTTAAAGGCGTCCTGAGCCGGGATTGCTTTCGGCAATGCCAGCTTTTCTCCGGCAGGACTGCCACTTACACATCTTTTCGGAGCCACAATATGTTGGGCTAACGTGTTCGGCAAGGCCACAACATTTTGTACGAGAAGCCATTATGGAGATACCAATGCGGTTGGAGGAGAGGAAAGGGGAATTTTTCATTTGGCTGAAATATGGTTCTGTTGAAAGGTTGTTCGGAGCCTGGGAGGTTTTGCCCATGCCCGTCGGTTTTGCTCCAATTTTGGCGGGTTTAGGAGCCCGACCGGAAATGGTTTCAACAGAGTCCTGAACTCGACTTTTGCCATTTTTCTTAACTACCTTCGCCTCCAGCAATTACGACGAAATCTCCTTGTGTTCCTCCAATTTCCTAACTCCAATATTTAAAAGAGGTTAGTGCTTTACTCTTCTCAAACGGGGCCAAAAATGGCAAAAGTCGAGCTGAATATTACAGCAAAAAAGAAGGGCTGCGACGTTGGCGACATCGCAGCCCTTCGTGCGTGAAGAGTTCCCTGCTTGGCGTCGGCTGACCTTCGGAGAAACTGGTCAGTCCAAAATAAGGGAACGAACAATAGATGATTTGGCTTGGGAAACTCCTTGAATCGCTCGACTGTTGGCGTACCTCAACCTGGTCTGAGCGGGCATCTAGAAAGCATTTTCTATGAGGATTAAGGAGATTTGCTTCTGATTTTCTAGAATCCTCCCAATCCCTATGTTAAGGAGTCCCCAGAGGAGCCCCCTCCACCAAAACCGATTGGAAACTGCCAAAATCTCAATTGTAGGAGAGCTTCTGAGCATTACTCCGGAGGCCCAGGATCGGTGTGGACCTAGGGCATGGCTCATTGGACGAGCACCAAGTTGCGATCAGCGGCTACCAATCGGAAGACCTCTTTAAGTTGTTCTTCGTACTGGGAGACGGGTTGGCCACCGGGAATTTTGAAATAGGCCCCTCGGGTGATTTCGGCCACCTGGCGCATGAGATTGTCGTCGGCTTCGGCACCGAGGGCAATTGTGATAATGGGGATTCGAGCGGCAGCAGCAGCCTGAGCCTCTTCAATAACTTTCTGTTTGCCGACGGTTTCATTGGTCGGCAAGTTGGCTTCGCCGTCGGTCATCAGGATCATCACCCTTCGGGCGCCGGGACGGGCGTTGTTCTGTAATTGGAGCCGGGCGACTCTCATGCCAGCGGAAATATTGGTCTGGGCATGGTAATGGCCTGCTTGACGACGCCGAACGATTTGGGCGATAGACCGAAAATCCTGGATCATTGGACTTTCCAACAGGGCAGTTCCATCGGAGGCGGTGTAAATGGCTAAGCCAAGACGATCGTCCGGACTATGCTCCGCCAAATAGGCGGTCAGCACATCGACGGCATCTTTGAGAGCGGTGATCGGCTGTTCAGGAGTTTTCCACAAATCAGGTGTATGGCTATACAAATACCGTTTGGCCTGGAGATAATTGACCCAGGTCAGATACCCATAGCGTCTCCGGTAGCCTGCTTGGTTGATATAGGAATCGGTCATCACATAATTGATGTAATCATCCCAGGAGCCGCCGGGGTAAGGATAAGGAACATTCGTTAATCCTAAGGCGCTTTTCACCGTCGAGATATTGCTGGAGTTAATCAACTGTGGGGTCCATTGCATGTTGCCGAACCGGGGGGAACCCAATGCCTGGTAGATTTGCAACAGATTGGCTTCCACGGCAGCTCGACCCAATTCGTCGATGGACCGCAGTTGGCTATCGTAGCACATCGAGGCCGAATAGTCCAATACCAGCATGATATCCCGTGGGGCAAAGGTGGCAATGGCCTTGGCCTCGGATCGGAAAAACTGTTGCCCTAGCAGTCGGCCAAAAAACAAAGGCCGATCCACACTCCGAATGGTTACTTCCACGGCAGAACACTCCGTACTGCTGGGCACAAACACTCGGGCGTTTTTGTCCCATAGGCCGTAGCGGATTTGGACTTGTTCTGGCCGGATTGATTGCCCAGCGGCTGTATGCATACTGGCGAATCGATAGACTGCTTGGGTGGCGGCGGATTTACCTTCGGCTGCCGCACCGGCGCCGGCTAAAGCGGCGGCATCTGCCGCAGCTTGCAACTCCGTCCGTGTCAACACCACATAGCCCAAATCTACCCCAAAAGCCACCATCCCAATCAAAACCACCATCAATACGGCCGTCAGCACCAAAATCGCTCCAGGCTGCTGCGGATGTTTGTATCGGCTTTTGGCTCGATAGCTTGCAGCCGATGGCATATCTGCCAACCTCTCACTATGTGCTTTTTTATTCTTATAAACCCAGCCCTTGATTCGCTCAAGCGCAGGTTTCATCGTCCATCTCCTTCCAGCAGGCGAAAAAGCAAATACAAATTACAAAAGGTAGCCATAAACGGATATGGTAAGCCGCTGGCCCACTGCTGCAGCCCATTGGGTAGAGTGGTAAGGCACCACAGGCAGGCCTCCAGAGGCAAAAGCCCGCCAAGCAACAGCTAGCCTCGGATTTCTTCCCGAATGCCCCCCAATCTGGTGGCAATGGCGACATCTAACTACATGCCCCATCTCGGGCCTTTGGCCAAGAAGAGCTTCGGTGGTTCGGGAAAAGCAACGAGGCAACCAGATCGCAAACAGCAGGCGCATCGGCAACTTCCTCCCACTAGGCGGAGCTCTCTCGGGCAGGAACATCCACCCTGCTCGCAGAGTCCCGTTAGCATTCGCCCTGGAAGCACCTTCGGCAGCCTGGCGAACTCTCCTGCCGGAGAGTCCCATGGCTTTGCGCCCCGACCTTGCGATCGGTTTGCCTTTTCGGGTTCTTCTGGGTTGACCGGCCACGGGTGGGCGGAATCTATCCCCCCTAATACAATCGGTAGGTTATAAAACGCCCTCTGTCAAATTAAGTCACAAGCAGAGTCCACGAGAAGGGGGAAACGGGCTATTCACATTAGCCAACCAGCAGAGAGGGCTTCTTAGCTAGCAGCAGCTGGGAGCTGGGGATTCAGCCGGGGCGGTGGGTGAACCGTTCGGCTTGGGCGACAATATCGATGCCTACTTCTTTGCTCCAGGCTTGGAGAAGCTTTTGATAGATGGGGCCGGGTTGGCCGTTGGCCACCGGCTGGCCTTGCAAACGGGTAATCGGCAGCACACAGAACGGCGTGCTTGTGATCATAATTTCATCAGCAGAGGTTAAATCTTCCGGCCGAAGGCGGCCGAATCCGGTCGGAATGCCCAACCCATGAGCTAAGTGAAAAAGCATCTCCAAACTAATGCCGGGCAAGATCCGCTCCTGCGGTGGCGAGACAAGCCCCTGCTCAGCTCGGTAGATGACAATATTCGCCGTGGAGGTTTCTGTAATAAAGCCTTCTCGATCCAGCAGAACCGCTCGGCTGCCGGGGTCCTTCTGGGCGGCTTCTCGGTCGGCCAAGTAATAATGCATCCGACTCCGGCATTTTAGCGCCGCGGGCCAACAGGCTTCGTCCACCTGCTGGACCGAGCTTATCCATAAGGCCTGCCCTTGTCGATACTTGCTGGCCCAAAGCCAAAATGCCAACGGATACGTATGCAGACAAACCGTTGGCCGAACTTCCACCGGCTGCCCACAGTAGCCCAAATACGGTCCGGGCGTTATAAAGATCCCTAACCCGAGATCGTCTCCCGGCTCTAGCAACCGATGGTTATGGGCCGCTAACTCCGTGGCCAGCTCAGCTAATTGGTTTTGACTAAGCCCCGGCTCAATCCCAACCGTCTCCAGCGACCGCCAGAGCCGATCCAGATGCGCTTGTAAGCGAAACAATCGGCCTCCAAAAGTCCGCAATTGCTCGGTTACCGTTGCCCCAAGCACGAAGCCAGCGTCAATCACCGAAATCGCTAACTGGTCGGCCGGTACAAACCGCCCATTGATGTATGCTAATGAAGTCTCGCTCATCGGATTCCTTAGCTTTCCTCCTGTAACGGAGAACGGTGTGGTGATCAAATGATCAAAAAGTTTTACCTCGGCCTCAGACACTTTTTCTAACTGCTTTTATCTCTGGTGTGACGCCGATATCTGCTGTTGTCGCAATTTCCTTTATTCCAATAGTTACAGGCAATTAGAGAATTCTTCTTTCAGGGAATCCCAAATTGCAAAACTGCCGTTTAGAAGCTGGTCTTGAAAAGATCGACTTTTGCCTCTTTCTAGGGGTACTGCTCTTTTGGTTGTTCTAACCTTCTGAAAATATTGACCTTAGGAAGATTGGTGAATAAAGAAGTCTCAAAGCCTACACTTTGAGATTAAAAAGTTGCAACCATGGGAAAAGTGCTGGATGCGACTTTTGCCATTTTCCCGCTTACAGCCCCTATTGGATACGCTAACCCTTTGACAATATTGGACGTTGAGGAAATTTGCTGTACAAAGAATCTTAAAAGCCTAACTCCTTGATAAAAAAGAAGTTACAAAAATGACCAAAGTCCAGGAGCAAAACGAACTCCTCCGGAATTCGACGGAGATATTTTATCCCATTTTGAGCTGTAGTGCTTCTTACCCAAGACCTACGGCTGCTAACATTGCTAGCAGCCAACAGATAGTAACCCTTCGGCTAGGAACCGGAACGCCCATAGAATCAAAAGTCCATGAAGTTCATTACAGTTCATGGAATTCACTATATTTTGGATTTTTCAGCTCGACTTTTGCCAATTTTCCTAACTTCTTTGTTCTCTTGGAGTTACAACGAAATTTTCTTTTATTCACCAAATTTCCTAACTCCAATAATTAGAGGGAGTGAGTGCTTTCCTCTTTTAGGCAGGAGGCCCAAAGTGGCAAAACTGGCGTTCAGAGGCTCCAAAAGGATTTTACCGACAGGAGTGTTCTATCTAGAGTAGCTCCCATGCCGCCTCTTATTTTAAGCCCCCTTTGCCTCGCAGACTAGAAAAGCCATCGGAAAACACCAAGTCTTCATTTCGAGACAGGCGGTTCGCTCGACTTTTGGCATTTTTCCTACCTGCTTTTCCTTCCGATAGTTCGATAGTTCCAAGGAATTCCGGTGTTGCTCCAATTTCCTAAGCTCGACTTTTGCCATTTTCCCTAACTCCTCTTGTTTCCAGTAGTTACGACGAGAGTCCCTTTTGTTCACACAATTTCCTAACTCCAATAGCTACAAGGACTTAGAGTTTTCCTCTGCAGGGAGAAGGTCTAAAATGGCAAAAGTCGAGCTAAGAGGCTGTGCTGAAATTGGGATTTGGGCGGTTTCTCATGGGTTTTGGACGACCGGCTCCTACCCTTCAGACTCCTTAGAAACAGGGATTTTGGGGATTCTGGGGAATTGAGGAAGGAAACCTCTTTTCATCATAGAAAATGCTTTTTAGGACAGCCTCTAAGTTCAATAGTTCCAAGCAGTTAGATGTTGGCTGTTCGGTGCGAAGCCAAAAAGGCAAACGTCAACCTAAGGAGAGGGGAGGTGTTTAAAACCGCCCGAAGTAAAAAGATATTCCGGCAGCCGAGCTTGTAGTTCGGACGTCTGGAAATAGAGTCGCCAGTTATGTACCTTGCCTACCGTGGCGGTTACCCAGAGGCATTGGATTTTCGCTAAAGGGTTTGTTGGCAGTGCTGCGCATGTGTTCCAATAGTCTGCAGGCAGTCCGGCCCATCCCAAGGCGGGGCTATCACAGGGTTCCAATCGGGCATACCAGCGCAGAGCTGGATCCAGCCGGTTGACCGTCACCAACATCTTTTCCACTTTAGCAAGGGCGTGCTGGTGGCGTCCGCCTGGCAGCAGCCAATCGTTGCCGATGGCCGCCGCCACCAAAATCGCTCGAAATCGCCCCGATGGCCTAAGCCCGCATGCCGCTTTAGAGTCGGTGGTAAGGAATTGCCCCGGCAACCCACCCTTATTGTCCTGGCCTGATAACCTGCCCAACTCAGAACGGGGGGCCGAATAGAGCTCCGATCCCATGGAATGCTCAGCTGGTAAGGATCGGCTCATGAGTCGTCCGCCGCCTACCAGATGCAACGCCCCGGTAATCACCCGGGCGCCAAAACTATAGCCGACCAAAAGAATCGGTTCCTCGGAAGGCATCTGTTGCAGATGCAAGGCCAATAGATAGGCTTCCACATCGCTGCGCCCCGCTTTGAAACGAAGGTCGGTCAGAAGCCGGGCTCCGGTCCGTTGTGCTGGCCAACACCAAATGATCAATCGAAACCGACGAATATCTCCCCTTTTCCAAACTGGGCCACAGAGGGTCCATGCCTGTTCGATAGCCGTCGCCAGATCGGTCCAGTTACCGTGGATATAAATGAGCGTTGGCAACGGGGATGCCAATGCCGAAAAAAAGCTCTCTTGCCCTATCAGTTGCCATGCATCGGAGTCTTTAAGCCGCCAATACTGTATGCCAGAGAAGGCCTCAAGCAAATCGCTTTGCCAGTGGGCCTCCTGCGTGTTAATGACCCAAACTTCTGCTTTTAACCCGTCTGGATCCTGGTGCCAGTTTGAAGGCAAGGAATCTGCCAGGAATAATTCCTGGCCGAAGCTTAACAGGCTGTGCCCACATGGGAAGGTACTGCTTTCTAAGAGTTTTTTAGGCTCTCTCGTCCATCCTGCAACACTCGGTAAAACAGGGATTTCTGGGATTTTGGCGGCTATAGGCGGTACAGTGCTTGGCAGCGAGATAATGTTTTTCAGGACAGCCTCTCCAGAGGCCGGTTTAACAATTTTAACAATAGAATCTGCTTGGATAGTTTCAGAATGGCTGTGGTTGAGTTTCCGATCTGGATACCCTTCCCAACAGCCTTTGATACCAGTAATTCGGAGAAAATCCTCGTAGTTGAAAAATTCCGAATTCTCGGAAAATTTTTCCTTTTGGTAGAAGAGTGCTGCGCAGCCAAAGTGGTTTCCAACCCATTCCCCCTTCCATAAAATCCCTTCCAAAATCTCTGGCATCAGCACACCCCAAAAGCTGATTGCACACGGCAAACCTAGCCAGAGTTTTTCCATAGAAGTTTGTTCCTCCGACAAAAAGCAACTCTCTGCTTCTCAAAGCATCTTAGCCGAAGTGAGGTAGGTGGGTAACGTCTCTGAAAAATGAAAATCTAGATGGTTCTAAAGTGCTACTGCCCCCTTCGAGCGATGGTGGGAAAACTCATTTTGTTAGAAGCTGGCTCTATTGAAAGGTTGCCCGCAGTCTGGAGAGGTTTTTCGCATATGGGTCGGTTTTGCTTCAGTTGTGGTGTGTTTAGCCCTCCGACCGGAAAGGGTTTCAACAGAGCGTTAGAAGCTCTTATATCTCAACTTTTGGTATTTTTGTAAGTTCCTTTATTTCCAGGAGTTAGGTTTTGAGGAATCTTTGGCCAGCAAATTGGCTAACTTTAATATTTTCCGGTTAGGATAAAAAATGCTGCACCCTGGAAATTGGCAAAAGTCGAGCTTAGAAATTATTGCCGTTAAGAAATTGCATGAACAAAAGGAGGTGTCGTTGTAACTTCATGTGGTAAAACAAGTTAGGAAAAAAATAGCAAAACTTAAGCTAACGAAGGCTTAGCCTGGGAAGTATTCGCGTATATCCAATTGTAGCTTTTAGTCAACTTTGAGACCTTGGGCGAGATAGAAAAAGTGGCAAAAAATCATCTGTTGCATTTGCATCTGCGGTTTTATGGTGTAGAGTTGCTTGGCGACAACCTCACGACCGAAAGGTGTTCCTATTGGAAGGGAGCGAGAACAATGAGAAAAATTCTAGTTTTGCTGCTTGTAGCGACTTTAGTAATTCCGGCGGTTGGATGCCGACAAGGCCGACTGTTTCGAGGCGTTTGGTGGCGGCAGGAATGCGACCCGGTGATTATTGATCCTTGTGCGCCGATGATGATGGCTGCTCCCGCCACTTGTTCGCCTTGTGCGCCGGCACCTACGACGGTGGCCCCCTCGACGACGGTGGTTCCTGGCCCCGGTGCCTACACCACACCTACTCCTTAGTTCGACTTTTGGCAATTTTCCTAACTTCTTTTCCGCTCAGCAGTTACGGGGGCCTTTCCTTTTATTCACCCAATTTCCTAACTGCCGTAATTCCAAGAAGTTAGGGCTTTTTTCTTTCCACAAGAGGCCAAAAAGAGCAAAAGTGGAGCCAGGGCCGAGGAAAGCTTATCCTACTGGCCTTCGGTGGTTTTAGTCCACTGCAGATGGTCTGGGATTTGCCGAGGGTGGGCTTTCCTGCTTTCAGGCTGAGGCGAAGGAGTTCCATCTGGCTTGGGCGGTTCTTTCAGGATCTTGCATGCTGTACTGTAGGATGGGGCTAATGTTTACTGGCAGGAGGAGGAGCTGGCAGGGGGGCTGACCGCATGGCATCGGACGAAATGTCCATCGATTTCGATCAGTTCTGGGGGCACCCGCTTGCAAATATCGTCGTGCTTACGGCATAGCTCTGGGGCCAGAGGGCAGCGGGGATGAAACCGACAGCCAGAGGGCGGATTCACAGGGCTGGGCACATCGCCGCTCAGTACGATTCGGTTCCGCTGTTTGCTGGGTGTCATTGTGGGAATGGCCGATAGTAATGCCTGCGTATAAGGATGGAGTGGATTTTGGTAAAGCTCCAGCGAGTCGGCCAGTTCCACAATCTGCCCTAAATACATTACCGCCACCCGGTCCGAAAGATACTGTACGACCGAAAGATCGTGCGAAATCAATAGATAGGTCAAGTGAAATTGTTCCCGGAGTTGTACCAAGAGGTTGATAATTTGGGATTGGATGGACACATCC
>JANXAQ010000060.1 GCA_025062105.1 Thermoguttaceae bacterium | reverse complement strand
TCGGTTGGCGGCATTAGGGGATTGGGTTCGGTGGCCGCCGCCCCGAAATCCGCAAGAAGGATATGTGCTTTGTGTGGAAGCGGAACGGGCTTGGGTCGTAGCGACTACGGCCCGGGGGTGCCTTTACGGATGTCAGACCCTGCTGCAACTAATCCGCACCCAGCCGGGGGAAGCGGGGTCATTGGAGGCGGAAGCGGGCAGGTCTGTGGCTGAGTCTGGCGCCGAAGTGCAACCGGAAAGCCTCCCCTCTGCCCAAGCCAGTCGGCAAACTGCAAAACCTTCGTCGGGCGCCCGCCTGATATGGCTTCCTGGCGTCTGGATTGTGGATTGGCCGCAGTTGTCGTTCCGTGGGGTTCATTTGTGCATATTTCCGAATACAGAACTCCCAGCCATCCGGCAGGCAATCCTCTGGGCGGCCCGCTTCAAATGCAATGCGGTGGTCATTGAGCCGTGGGCCTCGCTCCGATCGCGGCGTCGGCCTGAAACTGCCTATCCCCATGCCTATAGTCCGGAGGAAGTGCGGCCCCTGGTGCTTTTGGGACGAGCCTTGCACATGGAGATGATCCCGATGCTCAACTCCTGGGGCCATGCCAGTGGAATGCGGAGCCGATCCGGCGAACATGTCGTCCTGGACCGATTTCCGCAGTTTCGGGATTTATATGAGGCGGACGGATGGTCGTTTCGGTTGGCCAACCCGGCCATTTATGAACATCTGTTCGACCGGTATGCGGAGCTCTTGGAGCTGTTTGGGCCAGTGCGATATTTTCACGTGGGGATGGACGAAGCCTGGGGACATCTGGGTGCAGTGAAACTGGACCTGCCGGCGGGTAAAGAACCGCATCAATTGGCCGCCGAACATCTGCTAAAACTCCACCGCTATTTTGCCGAACGAAAGATTCAAATCCTCATGTGGCATGATATGCTGGTCCGCCGAGGCGACCCGGAACTAGGCGGTGCTGGTCCAGCTAACAGCATCCCACCGTATAACACCCACTTGGCCCTAGAAAAACTGCCCAGGGATATTATCATTGCTGCTTGGAATTACGATGTGGCCGGGGCTTGGCCAATTCCGAAATATTTTCGGGACAAGGGGTTCCCGGTGGTGGTCTGCCCATGGAAGAGCCGACCAAATACCATCTTCTTGGTGAACTTGGCCAAGGAGTTGGATCTATTGGGCGTGCTAGCCACGACGTGGGATTCGCTGGATGTCAGTCTGCCGTCGGTGGCGCAGGCGGCCGTTTTGGCCTGGGAAGAACCAAAAACCGACCTCTTGAGAATTCCGTTTGACCATTGGCTGGCCGAAATCCGAAAACTTCCCATCTCCAACTTGCCGCAGTTGGAAGCCACCTTGCAACCGGCATCGCCCGAAAAGGCCGGGAGGAACTAGATTGGAGATTGACGGGTTCCCCTCGATAACGTAGCATATCAGAGAAGGATTCGGTATCGAAATGCTCTCTGTCAGAGGGTGGATTAAATGGGCAGCATTGGTCTGGTTGCTGGCTAACCAGACGGTTCGCTCTATCCCGTTTGGCTACAGCGGATAGGCCGTTTGGATGTAGTTGCTGCTTCCCAGACAGGCTAGATACCTGATCTGACAGATGGCGCTAGGCTCTATTGAAAACTTTTCCGGTCGGAGGCTTAAATCGACCAAAACCGAAGCAAAACCACTCAGAATATGGCTAAACCACCCTAGGAGGTGGACATTATTTTAACAGTGGCCCAAGCGCCACTGGAGGCTCCCAGTTGTCCAGGGAAGTACCTCGCAGGGGGCAGTTTTTCAACAGAGCCATGGTGCTACAAAACAAAGGGTGATACAAAGGCATACGGAAACGCTGGTACTTGGCAAACCAAGGAGGGGCCGGATGCCGATCTACGAATTTTACTGTTCCCGATGTCATCGGATTTACAATTTCTTTTCTCGGACGATCCAGACGGACAAGCAGCCGGATTGTCCGCGGTGTGGCAAACCGAGATTGAAGCGGTGTATGTCTCGTTTTGCCATTGGCGCTGGCCGATCTGACCGGGCCAGCCAAAGGTCCTCTAGCGAAGGCGGCCCTGATCAGGAAACAGAGACCGACTGGTGGGAAGACCTGCCGCCTGGTTTTGACGAGGAAAAATTTGAGCGGGCCATGGAGGAGCTGGCATCGGAAGCAGACGGCCTGGACGAGGACGATCCACGCCAGATGGGCCGTTTGATGCGCAAAGTCTGCGAGGCGGCCGGAATGCCCATCGAAGGTCCTATGGCCGAGGCCATCCGACGCCTCGAATCGGGCGAAGACCCCGACAAAATCGAAGAAGACTTGGGTGAGGAGTTGGATCAACTCCAGCCCCCTTGGGAGATAGGCCCGCCAGCCAAAAAAACCAAGGGCAAAAAACAAACCAGCAGCACCTTGCGAGGCTGGGTCCGAAAAATGCTCCCACCAGAAGTGGACGAAACCCTTTACGACTTGTAAAAAGGAACTTAAAATTAGCTAACTTTGCGGCTGAGCACAAAAGCACCTCTTCGCCTTATCGGGAGCGAAAGCCCCCATCCAGGTCCTCCGATGGAGGCATCTGTAGGCTACTGTGCTGCCCTGGAAGCAAAGAGGCGGTTAGGATCTGGAAAACCTAGATGCGGATATTCTAGATCTGGGATCGCCGCTTCTGTGGGGAATGACATCAGAGGCTGGAGGGGTATTTGCCCGGGAATAACATGGGAAACTGCCCCAAAAAACCGCTGGCTTCTGTATTGGGTGGAAAGGTATGGTTTTGGAAATGGTTTTGGTGAGGCAACGCAATGGACAGTAGGAATTACCGACAGATAGTGGTGTGGGTATGGGTAACTGCTCTACTGGTTGGGGGTTTGGGAGGGTGTGGCGGAGGCAGGCAAGGTCCTGGGATTAGCAAACTGCTTGAGCAGGCCAGGCGAGAACAAGATCCCATGGTGCGGGCCAGGAAATTGATGGATATCGCCCTTCAGCAGGCTAAGGTACAGGATCTTAGCGGTGCGGAATCCACGTTGGACGAGGCGGCTAAGGCCTGCCGAGAAGTCTCCGAGCCTGACTCAAAAGCCAATCTGTTAGCCAGATTGGCCGAGAAATATTTCCAGATCCAACGTCCCCGAAACGCCCATCGTATTCTGGAAGAAGCTCGCAAAACCATCGAAGCCATTGCACAGCCAGAAGCCAAGGCGAAAAACCTGGCATCGCTCGGCCGGGCACAGGCACTGATGAAAGATCAGGAAGGAGCTCGGCAAACCCTTCAGGCTGCGGAACAGGCTGCCGAGAAAATCGAAGACCTCCAGGACCGAACCGAAGTGTTTTGCTCCATTGCTGCCGCTTATCACCGAAATGAGCAATCGGCCGATGCTGACCGAGTGCTGCAGTCGGCATTGGCTGCTATTGCCCAGGCCGAGGACCCCCGCCTGCGCAGCCAAACCTTGGCTCAGGTGGCCCTTTGCCAGGCTCAAATTGGCAAAAAAGCAGAAGCGGAAAAAACCTTCGGCCAAGCCGTGGAAACCACCGCCAAAATCGAGGACTTCTTCCGCCGAACCAATGCAATGGTCGAAGTTGCCTTGAAACTAGCCGATGCCGGCTCTCCCGACAAAGCTAAAGAGGTCCTTAACGATGCGGAAAAACTCACCCCGAAAATCCCCCAGCCCGACTTGCAACAACAAACCTTAACTCGGATCCGAGAAACTATGGACCAGATCCACAAACCGGGTAAAAAGAAGTAATCCCTTGGGCAATAAACACCTTTTCTTCCGAAGCCCCTTTCTCATCCCTGTCCAAGTCCCCGCTCTGTCATCCCTGCGAAAGCAGGGGGCCAGGTTTTTCTCTTGGTTTCCCTTTTCTGGATTCCCGTTTGCGCGAAAATCTCGACTTTTGCCAATTTTGGCTTCCGCCCGGAAGAGGTATGTTCTAACTCCTTATGAATATTGGAGTTAGGAAATCGGATGAACAAAGGCCCCCTTCGCTCTAACTCCTGGAAACACAAGGAGTTAGGAAAAATGGCAAAAGTCGAGGAGAATGACATCCAAGGAAAACCGGACTGCCGCTTGCGCGGCAACGACGATCGAGGGCCTTATTCTGGCAAAACCGGTTAACCTACTTCGGTGGCTGCAACTGCTCCTAAGCTCGACTTCTGCCAATTTCTGGGATGCTGGCACCGTGGGATGTTCTAACCCTTTGAAAGTCTTGAACTTAGGAAATTTACTGAACAAACAATCCTGAAAACCTAACTCCTTGAAATAAAAGGAGTTGCAAAAAATGGCAAAGGTCAAGATAAGAGGCTCTCCGAAAAAGTATTTTCTATGATGAAAAGAAGTTTCCTTGTTTTTACGGAGTCCGAAGGGTAGGAGCCGGTCGGCCAAAACCCATAGGAAACCGCCCAAATCCCAATTTCAGGACAGCCTCTAAGCACGACTTTTGCCATTTTTGACCATGTAGGGAATGGGCCACATTCTAACTCTTTGTCGGCATTAGGGTTAGGAAATTGCATGTACAAATCA
>JANXAQ010000341.1 GCA_025062105.1 Thermoguttaceae bacterium | reverse complement strand
AGAAGCCCCCCCCAAAAAAAAGCTCCGTCTCCCAGAAGACAAACCCCAACCTCCCAAACCGCCAGAACCTCCTCCTTTGCCGCCTGCTCCGGAAAGCCTTCAGGCAGCTCGGCAGGCATTGACCCAGCGAGACCTACAGAGGGCTAGAAAACACCTAGACTTGGCCAATCGCGCCGCACCGATGGGTTCGCCAGTAGCCCAAGAGGTTGCCCGGTTGCATATTGCCTGTACAGCAGCCGAAGAATTTTGGAAGCAAATCGCAGAACTCATTGCACAGCTCCAGCCCGGCCAAGAGATTGTTGGTCCCTCTAAAACTAAGGCTGTGGTCAAAGCCGTCTCCTCGAACTCTTTCCAAATAGAAATCGACGGTAAGGAATATAAATTCACTTGGAAAACGATCCCCATTCAACTGGCGCTGCTTTTATTCTCGCTGCGAAAAGAGCCTACCTCCCCGGAAGGATTGCTCCCTAAGGCCAGTGCGATGATTTTCGATCCTCAAGGGGATTTGGCCGAAGCCGAACGCCTCATTCAGGAGGCTATCGCTGCTAAGATCCCTAATGCCGAGATATTTATAGAGGAGCTGAAACTGGCTCAGGCGACTCGCTTGGTAAGCAGCCAACCCCCTCCCCAAGAACCTGAAAAAACGCCGCCGGAAAAAACTCAGCCTTTGCCCAAAGAGGAACCTAAACCGCCCGAACCTCCACCGAAGCCGGAACGTCTGCCGATCCCAGACGCGGAGGCACAACAAAAAGCTTTGGCTGAGATCCACCAACTATTCGAACGAGATTACAAGGCGGCCCAAAAACCTGAAGAAAAGAGCAAGTTGGCCGAGACTCTCTATCGGCTGGCCACAGAGACCCGGGATAATCCCGTAGCGCAGTACATGCTTTTTGTGGAAGCCCGGAACCTGGCTTTAGAATCCGGAAATAAAAATATCCTGGATCGAACCCTGCGGAGAATTGCACAGAATTTTGAAGTGGATTTGGCTGAACTGAGTGCTGGTGTTTTTGAAGAGGCGGCCAAACGAGGCCGTAGCCCGGCCGCCAACCAAGCAGCAGCCCAAGTGGCTTTGGACCTGGCTAATGAAGCCTTTGGTAGAGATAAACTGCCCGAAGCCATTCGACTAGCTCAGGCCGCTGGAGAATTGGCCCGCAAAGCCAGTGACTCGCTTACTGTCAAAAAAGCTGTTGCCCTTCGCCGACGCTACGAAGAGTTCCAACCCCGCTACCAAGCTTTCCTCAAAGCCGCTCAAACCCTTCAGACAAATCCAGAGGATCCAGAAGCCAATTTGGCGTATGGATTTTATCTGTGTTTTGCTAAACAGGAATGGCCTTCCGGGCTACGGCATCTGAGTAAAGGAAACGATCCCCTCCTTAAAACCTTAGCAGAGGAGGAGTTGAAACTGACTGGCCCCCCTAACACCACCTCTATGGTGGTCCTAGGAGATAAATGGTGGGATGCCTCCAACTCCGTGTCCACGGAAACCACCAGAGAAGCTTATCGAGCTCGAGCCGCTTATTGGTACCGCCGAGCCCAACCCCACCTCAGCGGCCTGACCAAAACCCGCATCGAACGCCGACTTCAAGAACTGGCCCAGTAACGTGGCTGGCTTTCGAGCCGGTTTTTGCGCACAGCAAACTTTTCTCAGGATTTGTAAGTTCTTTATTTCTCCAACCTCGCCACTCGACTTTGGCCATTTCCCCTAAGTCCCTTCGTTTCCAGTAGTTACGACGAGACTTCTTTTTGTTCACATAATGTCCGAAGTCCAATAGTTACAAGGGGTTAGAGTTTTCCCCCTCCGGGACAAGGCCTAAAATGGCAAAAGTCAAGCTCCCTAATTCTGAACATCCAAGGAATTTTATGAATTTTTGATTCGATAGACCTTCGCTCCCCCTATCCAAGTACCTCCTATATGTGGGCTAGCAGTCCTACCCAATATATTGGGCCAGATGGGAGAGGAATTAAAATGATATAAAAATATCTCCCCCGAGTTATGAAGAGGTTCCTTCTCGAATTTTCGCCATTTTTGTAACTTTTTTTCAAAGAATTGGGCTTTGAGGATTCTTTGTTCAGCAATCTTCTTAACCCCAATATTATTTTCAAAGGATTAGGACGACAACGAAAGGAGCCTCCCCCTCCAGACATTAGCAAAAGGCACGTTTTATTTCCCAACAGCTAGGTTTTAAGCAGACTTTGTTCAGCAACTTTCCTAACGCCAATATTTTCAAAAAAGTTAGAATATGCAATTGAGGTCTCCCATGAAAAATAGCAAAAGGCGAGTCCATAAATTGGAACTCTGGGAACCTCTGCAAATCCTGAACATATCGCCAACGTTACGAACCTTTGATTCAAAACGGATTGGACGCCTTATTTAAAGACCTCCTATATGTCGATTGCTTCCAGAACTAGCGCCCCTATATTGGATTCGAGAAGATGGGGCCCAAAATGGTATAAAAAGACCCTCTACAAATACTGAACATATAGTGAACTTTATGAATATTTGTATCTATAGCCGGTTGATTCTCCTCTCTGGACATCTACTATCTATTGGGTGCTAGCAATGCTAGCAGCCCTATTTGTTGTGTTAGAGAAGAGAGAAGACCAGCCAAAATGCTATAAAAACATCCCTTTCGAATTATGCAGAGGTTCCAAAAATATATGAATTATGCAGGCGGTTCCTCTGTTTTTGATAGAGTTGTTCTAACCTGGCAGCCTTCCTTTATCCATCTTTTTTCTCCGAAGGTTTTTCTCTTTTTTCTTTGCAAAGTTTGGCTAACTGGCTGCTCCAGACTATCAGGGATCTGGTTTGCCCAGTTCATTGTCTGGTGTTGGCTTGCATAAAAACAACAGTAGGGTATGTTTCCCTGGAACCTGGGCAAGAAATGTGGAGCCTCTTCAGCCGAATGGGAAGAAGTTAATTTGGGCTCCAGAAGCTATCTTCGAATTGTGATTGCCTGGCAAGCGGGAATCCAGATTCTTTGCCAGGTGTTTGCGGAACAGGATTCCTGTTTAGCCTAGGGATGCCAAAGGGGCTTTTTCATTCACCTGAAATGAAATGGAACCTCTGCATACTCTGACGGCTGGCTGTTATACGCATCTTTGGGATGGATTTACCCTCACAGCAGCAGTAAACGAGTGCCCCAATCAGGGGGATAAATCAACCTTTCAAAACAAGCCAATGGTTACTTGGGATAAATTGCACAAGTTAGAAAAAATCATTTAGAAGATCAGGAGGTCTTTAGTTTCCGAAAATGGTTTGTCTATATTTTCTATTTGATCCATTCTGTGTTGTTCAATGATTTTTCCTGCTTTGTCTAAAGTAATGTCCGATCGTCCGAACTATAACTTGTGTATAACAGCCAGACTCTGACGGAGAGGTTTGCATACCATTTTGGGTTGGAGTGTCTGTAACCCAATCTATAGGGTGTTAGACTAGTCAGAACCCTATAGATAGTAGTTGTATGGGTAGGAAAACCAAACAGATAAAGAAACGAAAGTTCATATATTTCATCATATATTCATGATTTTTCAGCTCGACTTTTGCCATTTTAGGCCTTCTCCCGGAAGGGGAAAACTCTAACTGCTTGTAACTATTGGATTTAGGAAATTATGTGAACGAAAGGAAGGCTCGTCGTAACTACAAGAAACAAAAGGACTTAGGGAAAATGGCAAAAGTCGAGTTCAGAACTTCCCATTCTAGTTCGAGAGTTTCGCTTTTGTGGGAATGAAAAGTGAGAAGACGGATTGAGCTTAAGAAACCTACCTAATTTTAATTTCATTTGGGGGAAATATTTCGGTGTTTTCTCCATGACCCGGCAGGGAAGACGGGCGGTGGGGCTTGCCTTCTAGGAGCCCTCTGCATGTCACGGGTCGGTCAGATCGGCATAGTAGTGATGAGCCTGGGGGTGTGTATTGGGATTAACAGTTGGCGGTATCCGATCGTCTGGCAGATGGTGGCCGAACTACCCCCCTGGGAATTTTCGATGCAGCCCAAGGTAGGCGGGGAAATCAGATCGCCTTCAGCAGCCACGGCCACCGCTCCAGGGGAGACCGATAAAAAGCCACCGCCCGGAAGAAGCGACTCTCGATGCCCTCTTGTTGGTATATCGTCCCCACCTTTAGCTGATGCTTCCTCCACAGCTATCCAGCCAAAAGAGGCCGAACCTGCTAAGAGAGATTTTTCCCCGACTTCTTCTTTAGATTTAGTGTCTCCTGCCAACTCACAGCCAGAAAAACCTCTTCCCCACCAGAGCCAACCCTTAAAACCGGAAGAAGCCCATTCCCAAGACACATCTGTCTGTGACGGCGCCCCGATCGGGGGGGCTGACAGCTTACCAAATCGCGCACAACCAAGTCCAAATGCGTGTCCCCGACTTCCTTTGATTCCTTTAGATATTTCAGGGAAGCAAGGTCTGTCATGCCTCCCCATTCCAACACCTTCTGCTTCCACTGATTCGCTGGAGGTGTGTACGGGATCTGCCTGCATGGTGGGCCTAGGCAGCCCTGTGCCCAGCTCCGCCCAGAATGCTTCCTTAGGCCGACCAAGGATTATCCAAGTGCGTGTTTATCCTCTGAGTGAGGGCCAAGCCCCTAACACTTCGGGGGAACAACCTCCTCCCCATACCCTGCCCCTCGCATCCCCTCAAACAGAAATCCAGCAAAAATCGGATTCTTCCTCCTGGAGTGAGGAAAAGATAGAACTCCTTCCTCCGGTGGATACATCCGTTAGTGGGGGCTGGTCCCGGTCCCGGCTACCCTGGCCTCCGGGTACAATCCCTTTTTATCCTTGTACTCAGAGGAATTAACCAGTCTACTATCTCCCCACCTTAGAGGATTTTTTCTTTCGAAGCTCTCCATAATTCAAAGCAGATATTTTTACACTATTCGCCCCACCTCTAACCCAATCGATAAGATTGCAAGTACTGCTAGCACCCTACATAGAGTAGGTTTTCGAATGTAGCGGCCGAATCCTTCCTGAATCCAAGGTTCCTAAAATTCTTCTAAAAATTCTTCTAACTCAAAAATCAAAACGATGGCGGGGTTGCCTTGGATAGTCTCTTGTTGCCCGGAGTAGCCTTTTCCAGAAAACTGTACTTTTTCAAAACGTCCCCTTTATGGGAGGTGGGATAAAACCGTTCTGGCTAGGCTTTTGCTCCACCAGCTCCCAGTCAGTGGTTTGGGATGCCCAACAGCTTAACCCGTTGAAAGGCAATAGGTTAGCAGAGTAATTTTGGTGGAGTGCTCGGCTCAGGCGGAGGAAGTTGGAAAGGGCCTTTGGGGATGGGTGGCCCCAGTTACCCTCGGTCCATAACCTCCCCCCTGGAGAGGAATTTTTCAGCTCGACTTTTGCCATTTTTGGCCTCGTCCTGGACGGGCAAAACTCTAAGTCCATGTAACTATTGGAGTTAGGAAATTGGGTGAACAAAAAGAGGTTTCGCCGTAACTATTGGAGGCAAAACAGGTTAGGAAAAATGCCAAAAGTCGAGTTTTCAGAAAGTACAGAGAAAAGACAATCGGAGTTAAATAGATAGAAAGCGTAAGGGTAGGAGGCTTCATTGGAAAGGTTGGAGAAGGCTGCTCTACCGAAGGGCTCTTTCCCCTGAGGTTGACGTAGTTCTAAGGGCTGGAGTACGTTAAATCCTGAAAACTCCTTAGCTCAACTTTTGCCATTTTTGGTCTTCTGCCGAAAAGAGAAAGTTTTAATTACTTGTTATTTTTTGCATTAGCAAATTACGTGAACAAAAGGAGCGTTGGTCGTTACCGGGAGGTAAACCGGGTGAGGAAAAATGGCAGAACTCCAGCTTAGAAGCTGTCTGAAAAACGCATTTTAGCCTAGAAGGTAGGGAGACTCCTTTGCTCCGATGGGAATGGAACCGTTATTTTTAGCGGTGGTGCAAAGGCAATTCCCTGAGCGATGGCCTGGCAAATCGCTGGATGTTTTAATTTTCAGAGAACCTCTTAGCTCGACTTTTGCCATTTTTCTTAAGTTGTTTTGTCCCCAAGAGTTACGACAAACCGCCCTTTTATTCACACAATTTCCTAAGTCCAATAATTTCAGGGAGTTAGAACTTTCCTATTTCGGCACAGAGCCCAAATTGGCAAAAGTCGAGCTTAGAGCCAAATGAGTAACACTTCAACGGGGTAGAGGGGATATTTTCGGGCCGGAACGTATCCTTATATTGGAACCTCTGCATCATTCAAAGGGGCTATCTTTATACCATGTTGGCTTACTCCCCTCTAACCCAATATATAGGGTTGTTAGCATTGTTATCGTCCAATAGATAGTAGGGATTCTGATAGGAGAACCCAGCGGCTACAGAATCAAAAGTTCCTGTCGTTCACGAGATGCTCAGGATTTTTGTAGAGGTTCCTATTGTCATTCCCGTGGAAGCGGGAATTCAGATTTTTCTCCAGTGTTTTTGCTCAACTGCATCTCTGCTTTGGCAGGTAGGAAAAAAAGGGTTTCCCAGTCGGCAGAACGGTTAACTAACAGAACTGTTATCCCAAATGAAAATCCAGATGGGTCCAAGCTCTTATCTGCTCCCTTAGAGGGGTGGAAAGCTCATTTTGTGAATGGCTGGCTCTGTTGAAACCTTCTAAACTCGACTTTTGCTATTTTCCCTAAGTCCTTTTATTTCCAGTAGTTACGACGAGACTACCTTTTGTTCACACAATTTCCTGAGTCCAATATTTACAAGGACTTAGAGTTTTCCCCTTCCGGGAGAAGCCCTAAAATGGCAAAAGTGGAGCTAAAGGCCTAGGGAAATTTTGCCCATAATCTGGTTTTTCGCCTCTTGGTGGGTTTGGGTTCCCACCGGAAAAGGTTTCAACAGAGCCTCGGTGGCTCTTAACATGTTTTTTTACTTGGATAAACCTGGGAACAGCTTGTTGGAAAATGTCAAAATTTCACGTCCGGTCAGCTTTAGGGCTTCTTCCGAAAAGGCAATTTGAGATGAGCTGGTCTAGGTTTGGATTTTTTGGAGCAAAAAAGGTTCTAGCCTTGTGGAAGCAGCACGGGACTTTCCATGCGAGGATGATGCCTTCCAGAGACTGGTTTAGGAAAGGCCTATGGGGGTGGCTGGGTTTAGTGGGCTGCTTAGCCCCAGCATTGGGGGCGTGGGGAGAATGGGAAGCTGGTAAACCGGGGGGGGAGCCAGCCGAAACCTCCGCGTTGGCATCCCCTGGACTATCTTGCTCCAGCTCTGGGGAATCGGAATTCCTTTCTGGGCCAGTACCCCCTCAGGGAAGACCTTCTGGAGGAAAAGCTCCGGTGGAGGCTGAGGACCAGCGGATCCAGCATCTGATCGAGCAACTTGGCCATCCGAATTATTTTGTGCGGCAGCGGGCCCAACAGGAACTGGCTCAAATGGGATTCGAAGCCTTTGAAGCGCTTTGCGAGGCCGAACATCATGAGGATTTAGAGATTGCCGCCCGAGCCAAATATCTGCTCCGGTTGTTACGGATTCAGTGGGTCCAGTCGAACGACCCTCCGGAGCTACGCCGTCTTTTAGCCGACTATGAATCTTTGCCTCTAGAGCAACGTGCGGAGCGCATCCAGGCTTTAGCCGCCTTGCCCGAAGCAAAAGGTGTGGAGGCCCTCTGTCGGATAGCGCGGTTTGAACGGTTTTCAGCCATTTCTAAGTTGGCAGCGGTGGTGTTGATTAGTCGGTATGGTCCAAACCACCCTCCGCCGAAAGAACTTTTCCCGCAACTGGAAAAGCACTTGAAACGAAGCCGCCGAGTGGCCATCCAGTGGCTGGAAACATATGTACGATTTTGGGATTCTCCTGAGCAGGCAATCGAGCAGTGGCGTAGGCATGTGGAAACCGAGCTGGAAGTGTTTCGCCACATGCCAGCGGAATCTTCTTTGCAAGTGGTCGGAGGTTTGCTGCGGGCGGAAAGCCACTGGTTAGCCCACCTGGGTCGAAAAAAGGAGGCTGCCCTGGTATTAATGCGTCTTTTAGACTTGGAGCAAAAGGGGGATCCCCGGACGGTGGAGCAATTGGCCGATTGGCTTTGGGAAGAAAAGGCTTACGAGGCGATCGAGAAATTAGCGGAGCGGTTTAGGGAGGTATTTGCGCAGGAGCCTATTCTTTTGTACACATTAGCACAAGCCCAGCACGCCCAAGGCCGCCACCAACAGGCCCAACAAACCGCTCAACAAGCCCTCCAGTTAAACCCCGGCCCCCAAGCGGACCAAATCCTCCGACATCTCATGGCCGCCATCTCGCTTCGTCGAAAAGGATTCCTCCAGTGGTCCGAACAAGAGTTCCGCTATGTCCTCCGCATGGCACCCATGGGCCACCGTCTATATACACTGGCCGCTGTGCAATTAGCCGAAATGCTCCATGACCAATGCCAACACTTTCAAGCTGCGGAAGCTCTTCAGCCGTTGGTGGAGTGGTTCGGCAAACGAGACTCCCTGCCCGATGCTTTGGAAGAACTCACCCCCTTATCAGTTCAGGCCCGAATGCACTACTTTTATGCTTGCCATTGGGAAGTTCAAAAAAACCCCAGCAAACAGAAACAATCTCTCCAACAGGCCTTGAAAGCCGATCCAACCGATGTGGACAGTCTGATTGCCTGTTATCGACTTTCGGGGGAGCCGCCAGAATGGAAGTCCCAGATCCGATCTCTTATTCAAAAGGCGGTGGTCTTCTATAGAGAAAAAATCCAAGAAGAACCGGAAGAGGCCACCCATTACAATCATCTAGCTTGGCTGATAGCTAACACAGAAGGGGACCTGGACGAAGCACTGCGATGTGCTCAAAAGGCTGTGGAACTTTCACCGGATGTCGGCGCTTATTACGATACCCTGGCTCGAGTGTATTTTGCCCGAGGTGACTTAACTAGCGCCCTTAAATACCAAACCAAAGCCGTCCAACTGGAACCTCATAGTCTCCAGATCCGCCGCCAGTTAAAGGAGTTTCAAAACGCCGCTACCGACCAGCCTACCCCTTCGGCCAAAAATCCCTCCACCGGAACCGCCAAACCATAGGAAAACCCAAGCCGGTGGCCCTCTGGTGCACCATCGGCAGTGCAAGTATAATTTTTCCGAAAAGAAGTTTCTGAGAGATCCTGATAAAGCGGACAACGTGCTTTCACAAGGGTACCGAACGGCATCCTCGGGTTTGGGAGGCAAAAACCATGGCAGCGCCGATGGGGTTTGGGATTATCGGTTGTGGGATGATTTCGCAGTTTCATGCTCGAGCCATTGCCGACTGCAAGGGAGCAAAGTTGGTGGCCTGTTATGATACGGTGCCGGAGGCTGCTGACAAACTGGCGCAGTCAACGGGCTGTCGAGCGTATCATGACCTGGAGTCTTTTCTTGCCGATCCAGATGTTCATGTGGTTACCGTAGCGACTCCCAGCGGCGCGCACATGGAGCCGGCTATTGCCGCCGCCCAGGCCGGTAAACACGTCATTGTAGAAAAACCGCTCGAAATCACTCTGGCCCGGTGCGACCGGATCATCCAAGCGTGTGAAAAAGCCGGGGTTGTCTGTTCGACCATCTTCCCATCTCGATTCCACGATTCTAGCCAACTGCTGAAACGAGCCATCGAGCAAGGCCGGTTTGGACGACTGACGCTGGGCGATGCCTACGTCAAGTGGTATCGCACTCAGCAATATTATGACAGTGGTGCTTGGCGGGGGACTTGGGAGTTGGACGGGGGAGGTGCCCTGATGAACCAGGCGATTCATAGTGTTGATTTGCTCACCTGGTTCATGGGCCCTGTCGTTGAGGTGCGGGCCATTACTGGACTGCTCGCCCATCAGCGCATTGCCGTCGAAGATACCGCCGTAGCCGCCCTGCGGTTTGCCAACGGAGCACTAGGAACCATCGAAGCCTCCACTGCCGTTTATCCCGGCTATCTGAAGCGAATTGAAATCCATGGATTTGAAGGCTCAGCCGTCATGGAAGAAGAAGATATCATCCGATGGGATTTTGCCAAGAAGAAGCCACAGGATGCGGCTATTTTAAAAGCTATGGCCGAGCGAAAAAGTGGCGGCGGCGGAGCAGCCGATCCCAAGGCCATTGGCCATCATGGCCACGCCCGCCAGTTTGCCGATGTGCTTCAGGCTATCCGAAAAGGTACTAAACCGCTGATCGATGGCCAGGAAGGCCGACGTTCTGTGGAAATCATCTTGGCCATCTACAAATCGGCTGAGACCGGTCAGGCCGTGCGACTCCCCCTAGCGAAAGACCCCGTACTTAAAGTTCGCAAACACGGGGTTCCCTCCGCATCTTAACTGTTCTCCTACCGTGGGCTTGATTGTTGCCACTTTTCCTACTTGCTTTTGGGGCGCTAGTTTCGCAGCAAGTTTCCCTTTGCTCCCACCATGGAGTAATTCCAAATAGCTACATGGAGTAGGCTTTCTCTTTTGAGGCGAAGCGGCTCTGTGGAAAGGTGGTGCACAGTCTGGGGGGTTTTGCCCGTACTGGTCGGTTTTGCTCCGGTTTTGGTGGGGTTAGGCCTCCGACCGGAAAAGGTTTCAACAGAGCCCCAGGCGATGCTAAAAATGGCAAAACTCGATCTCAACTCGCCTTATGCCGTTTTCTGTACATTCTTTTATGGCAAGGAGTTTGTCGCTTTAAGGATTCTTTGATTAGGAAATTCCCTAACTCCAATATTTCAGGAGCTGGTACATCCACACATCCAAATAGAACTACCCCCAGAAATGGGCAAAAGCGGCGCTGAGATTGCTTTTTGCCATTTTCAGCAGCCCCCCTGAACATGGCTAAGAGCTGACCTCAGAGATTACAGCGACTGGAGGAGGTTGAAATTTCAAGTTGCCGAGGCATACTCAGCCGGAAGAATGAGGAACAAACAGATGGAACCTCTGCATAAGTCAAAGGAAATATTTTCACCCTATTTTGGTATTCCCCTATCACCCAATAGATAGGGTTCCGAACACGACTAGCAACCTCCATAGAGTAGGTCGTTGACTGAGACGGGCTAATGCCTACCGAATCAAAAAGTTCACAAAGTCCCCTAGATGTTCGGGGTTCTGCAGAAGCTCCCGAGGTCGGGTCGCAGGGTCTAGGGCTAGCAGAGCGGACGGGTGTCCCCTCCTCCGA
>JANXAQ010000338.1 GCA_025062105.1 Thermoguttaceae bacterium | reverse complement strand
TGATTTGTTCTGACATGTTGCGGGTAGGAAGGTTCCCAGCGGCAGTGCACCGGCTGGGGTCGTAGATGCAGCAAATTCCCCTTCTTCTCCTTCCTGCAAAACCAACCTCTATTTTGCTTCCGGGTTTTTCGGCCGTCTAGGAGCATTGGTATCTACATAACAGTTTTCTCCTACAAGATGTTGGGTCCCTGCCAAGTAGTTTACCCTAACATAGGGTGGGTCCGAAAAGATGTGCAGATACCGATAGTTTAGAGCGAGACAACAGGAGCATTTGGTTTCCCAGGAGCCGGCTGCCACACAGCAACAGCCCACAGCCATCCGAACCAACAAAAATGGCCGGCTCCTCACCGGCCGCTACAGCCAAACCAGTGGCTGTCCTGTAGCTCTGTCTGTCAAATGGCTTGATCACCCCTGACCCGGTGAACCAGCCTGCTTACCGCCCCACAGAGGGGCTTCCCTATGCTATGAAAAAACTCTCCCTCCTGGAGTGTTCCGTTGGGATTGTGTTGATGGTCCGATGCAGTTGGTGGCGGGCAAACCAGTGCCGACCGGTTTATCGTGTGCCGGAAGAAGACTTCAGCACCACAAACCGGGACCCTTGAGCCGTGCGCACCAAAAGTAACACACCCTTCTCCAATGGAGATTTTTCCAGTGCCTTTCGGAAGTCCTCCATGGTTTTTACGGGCATCCGGTTGACCTGAACCACCACTTGGCCACTTTCCAGCCCGGCCAAGGCCGCCACGCTATTGGGGCGAACATGGGTAATGACCAACCCTTCGGTAAAATCGAGGCCCAACTGGCGAGCGACTTCGGGCGTCAGCGGTTCCAGCTCCAAGCCTAGGTCTTCGACCGAGCCGCCCCGTTCTAAGCCCCGGCCAGGCATCCTCCCACGACGTGTAAGGCCATAATCTTCCGGCTGCTCCCGAACAGTAACCTGCAGGGTGAGGCGTTGTCCATCACGCAGGACCGTGATATTCTGTTGACTATTGATGGGAGAACGTTCGACGATCTCTTGCAGTTCGGCCGGTTTGGAGACTTTGACGCCAGCAAACTCCAGGATGACATCGCCGGGTTTCAGGCCGGCGGCTTCGCCGGGAGTATTGGGAAACACATCGGTAACTACCACGCCTTCCTGGACTTTCAGGCCGAACTGCTCGGCCAATTGGGGAGTTAACATTTGAATAGCTACTCCCAAATAGGCCCGTTCCACTTTCCCTTTGCGGATCAATTGCTCAGCCACCCATTTGGCCAGATTCACTGGCACCGCAAAACCTACGCCCTGGTAGCCGCCGGAACGGGTGGTAATGGCCGTATTGATGCCAATGACCTCTCCGTTCAGGTTCACCAATGGGCCGCCGCTATTGCCCGGGTTAATGGCCGCATCCGTCTGCAGGAAGTTTTCCCGGGGGGCAATACCCAGGCCTCGGCCTTTAGCACTGATAATCCCAGCCGTTACAGTACCTTCCAAACCGAACGGCTGCCCCAGGGCCAAAACCCAATCGCCCACCTGCACTTTATCGCTATCGCCAAGCCGGGCAGCTTTCAGATCCTTCGCCTCAATCCGCACAATGGCCAAGTCGGTCTTCGGATCCCGTTTGACGTCCTTTGCTTCAAACTCTCGACCATCATGAAGGCGGACGAGAATCTGACCGGCCTCTCGCACCACGTGGTTATTGGTCAGGATGATGCCCGATGGATCGATGATCACGCCACTGCCAACCCCTTCAGGAACCGGTTGAGGAATCGAGGGCATCTGGGGGATTTCTCGGAAGAAGCGACGCAATTCCGGATGCATTCGGAAGAGATCCCCGAAGGGACCTTCCTCGTCAAAGGGAAACTCTTCCCAGCTATCCGGGGGCATGCCCCGCCGGGACCGAGATTGCCGATCTTCACCCGGCAAGGTGCGGATCATGACCACGGCGGGCAGGGTCTTTTCCGCAGCCTCCCGGAAGGCCCGAGAAAGACTTTCCGCATAATTAAACCCCTCCTGGGCAGCAGGAGTTTGCAGCGCAGGACCGCCTACCTGGGCGCCCGCATGGGGCCAACTGCCCAAAAGCTGCCAAAGCAAAAGTCCTCCACCTACCATTCCGACTAACAAAGCCCCCCACATTTTGGGGGGTTTGGAAAATAACTTCTCCCTCATAGGACGACCTCCTTTGATTCACCTTACCCTAAAAATACCCTATCCATTCCGTCGATATCCGTTACGCTTCTTTGCTCCCAAGAGTTCAACCTTTTACATACCATGGCACTCCTACTTCCCCATGTTTCAGAGTCCCGGAGCAT
>JANXAQ010000336.1 GCA_025062105.1 Thermoguttaceae bacterium | reverse complement strand
ATCGGCCGAGTGGAACGAAAATCCAATATCCAATAAGAAAAGGCTACTCCTAAGCATGGGGAACACTTCAGTCGAATGGAACAGTTCGACGAATTCCTTTCTCCCCACTGCGGGAAAGGGTGGCTTGGCCTTTGGCCCAGCCGGGGGTGGACCCATTCCCCTCTCCCCTCCGCGGGAGAGGGTAAGGGTGAGGGGGCGAATTCCCCTCTCCCCTGGGGCGGGAGAGGGGTAGGGGTGAGGGGGTAATCACGGAGGGCAGAAGGCAGAGGGCAGATTGATCTGGGGCGGATTCCCAGAGGCCCCTCTGCTCTCCGCCTTCGGCCTTCTAACCTCGATTAGCAAGGCCCCGGTAGCCGGTCCGGCCAAAGGCAATGCCGGCCTCTCCCACGGAGGGGAGAGGTCGATGCGCCGCCGGCTGAAATATTACGTGGTTGCGATACCGAGAGTTACGAAAAGTGTACGAACGAAGGTTCGTTTATCCGTTTATCTTCCTAACTTCCATGTTTGCAAAAGCTTAGGACATTTTCCGGCCTGGAGGGTCCTAAAAATGGCAAACCTCGAGTTGACAAATGATTGACCGAGAACGCAAGAAGATTAAAATAGAACGAAATGGATAATGCATAAAACATCAAAAATGCGCCACAACTTTGCCACATTTCAGTCGCGTGAACTAGACCCTTTTGCTTTGGGAAATGTCCTAGGATTACTGCCCAAGCGGGAATCCAGTTTTTTTGTGTTTAGCTATGCTGGTTTCCCGCTTGGGCGGGAACAAGCCTGAATCCCTGCTTGCGCAGGGATGATGGGGAAGGGTTTTCCATTCGGCTGAAGTATTACGAAAAACGGACTCCAGAGGATGGACCAACTACCAAATGAGAAAATCGCACAGGATTTGGGGGAAAAGGAGTTTTGGAATAGATTTGGCCTTTTTTCTTTCCGGAGGGCTTCTCATGCGTCGAACGAAGTGTGTCTGGGGAGGGGCAACGGCGGTGTTTGTAGGATTGCTTTTGAATGGGTGGGTGTGGAATGTGTCCGCGCAGGCGGGCATCTATAGCCAGGTGGTTCAGACTGATGATCCGGTGGCCTACTGGCGTCTGGGCGAATCGAGCACTTCGCAAACGGCGGTCAATAGCGCCACAGGCCCTAGCAGCGCCGGTATTGCCGCCAACGGAACCTATACTTCCGGTGTTGGTGTGAACACAGCGGGGCTAATTTTCGGCGATCCGGACAAGGCTATTACCATCAACAACAATTCTTCCGATCGCATGTTCACCAACGGCTTTGAAAAACTGGGAAGCGGGACTGGCTACACGGTGGAATATTGGACGAAACTAGGAACTTCGCCTACCGGCTTTATGAACATGGTCGGCGACCGAGAAGCATCTGGCGATTTCTATTTGATGAGCTATTTAAAGGGCGGCGGGGCCGTCCGGGCGCATACCTATACCACAAACGGCATCAATTCGATTGACAGCACGCCGACACTAACGACAAACAAAATCTATCATGTGGTCAGCACTTGGGACAAAACCACCGGACAGATGCGGATTTATATCAACGGCCAGCAGGTGGCGACTACTGTTGCAGCCGGCTCGAATCCCACCTCCGGCACAGCGGTCAATACGAATAATCCTATTTTTATCGGCAAGGATAACGACGCGTCGCATCTGGCTACCGTGGTGATCGACGAGCCGGCCATTTACAACAGGCCTCTTAGTCCGTCGGCCATTCTTACCCATTATGTGGCGGGTCGCCTAGGCGTGGTAACTGCCTCGAATCTTACCATGCCGGTCTCGTATTGGAACTTCGACGAAGCCGCCAGCGGCACGGGCACAGCCTATGACCTCTTCGACGGCAATGACGGCTCGTTTGTCAACAACGCCACACGCACTGCCGGGCTGATCGGCCCAGGCGCTGCCCTGTTTGACTACTCCGGTGGTCAACAACCTGGGGTAAACGTCGGCAGCGGTGTGGGCCAACAGAATACCTTCTCCTTCACCACCGGGATTACCGTAGAAGCCCTGATCCAACCTTCCCAAAATCTTGGCACCAATCGATATGAAGAAATATTCCGTAAGGAGGACGGTAGTAATCGCATTCTGTTTTCCTTCCAGGAATATGGAACAATCCTTTCTTTTGGACTCAATACAGGCGGCTACCAGGAATTGGACATGCCCTTAGATGGTCTGAGCGGGCGGCCTACGCTGGCCTATTTCAAAGACGGCAAGCCGCATCATGTGGCGGCTACCTACGATTCGGCCACCGGCGAAAAGGCCATCTGGGTCGATGGCGTCAAACGCTATAGCACCCTGCTTCCGGCCGGCACGTTGATCACAAGCGGCGGCTCTGCGGCAGCCTACATCGGCAACGTCAGTTGGCTCAACGAGCCGTTTACCGGCGTCATTGACGAAGTGGCCATCTACAACAAGGCCCTGCCTGCTTGGGAGCTATGGCATCATTATCAGAACGTCCGGTTAGGCCAGTACTATTTTGCCGTGCCGGAGCCCAGCAGTTGGGCCTTGGCCCTAGCGGGTGGAGTGCTTCTGGCCGGTTGGGGATGGCGGAGACGACTCGGCGCCAGTCAAGCCAAAACAACGCCCTAAATTCAGCCTCCATGCCGCCAGGAGGCATAGGAACATTCGTTTAGATTATGTGATTTTCCCTAAAGGAAACCCTGAAGAAGGAGGGGGTGAATGGATTGGAAAAGACGCGGTTTCACCTTGGTCGAACTGTTGGTGGTGATTGCCATTATTGGCATCTTGATTGCGCTATTGTTGCCGGCGGTGCAGGCGGCCCGAGAGGCGGCCCGCCGGATGCAATGCACCAATCATCTCAAACAGTGGGGCCTGGCCATGCTCAATTATGAGCATACGCACAAGGCCCTAGTCTATCCCAATTCCCGGCTTGGTGGGTCAAGCAATTGCGGCGCGTTGGCCCCGAACAGTCCCCGGATTAGTTATCCGCCCCGGCTTTGGCCGTTCATCGAGCAGCAGCCGCTCTACGACCGATACGATTTCAAATTGCCGTTCCATCATCTAGGCACGCCCGGCACAGGCAACGAACCGGTCGTGTTGGTCCAGGTGCCATTATACTTTTGCCCCTCGGACCGGACCGGTTTTTGGCTTCCGCCGGCCGACTCGCACAGCCGATCCCGCGGCAATTATGTGCTCAACTGGGGGGCGGCTGATTTCTGCCAAGATACCACCAAATATCCCGACTATCGGCCGTCGCCCTTCGGCCCGAACCGATCCGCCCGATTGGCCGAGCTAACCGACGGTACGTCCAATACCATGCTTATGTCCGAGGTCCTGCAGGCGGTGCAAGACGGCATGTGGGATTTCCGCGGGGATATCCTGAACGACGACCTTTCCTGCGCCCAGTTCATGACGATCAATACGCCTAACAGCGGCGTAGATCAAAACTCCTGCATTGCTTCTCGCGGCTGTACGGATCCGAATCGGCCTGCGCCGCTGGTGGACGCATGGCCTCGGATCGTGGCTGCCCGCAGCAAACACCCCGGCGGCGTCAACGTGCTGATGGGCGACGGCTCGGTCCATTTTATTTCCAACTCCATCAGCCAGGCCACCTGGCAAGCGATGGGTTCGATGAACGGCGGCGAAGTCCTACAACAGACGCCGTTTTAAGCAAAAGTAAAAGAATGTACAGAAAATTACTAAACTTACTATACCTATACACCAAATGGAGTGGCTTTACTTACCCCTCTCCCCTGGGCCGGGAGAGGGCGGTTTGGCCTTTGGCCAAGCCGGGTGAGGGGGATTCCCCGGGCCGCCGCGGGAGAGGGTGCTCCGCGCTGGAGTGATAGTGAGGGGGCCTTCAGTGTCATCCCTGCGCAAGCAGGGATCCAGGCCCCTTTGTGGCTGCTAAAATGTCATTCCCGCGCAAGCGGGAACCCAGTTTCTCCTCTCCCCTGGGGCGGGAGAGGTTGGCTTGGCCGAAGGCCAAGCCGGGTGAGGGGGCCT
>JANXAQ010000245.1 GCA_025062105.1 Thermoguttaceae bacterium | reverse complement strand
TGCCGACCAAGTCCAGTCGATTCCCCGTACCATGTTTTCCATCACCTTGGGCCTTTTTTACGGCGGCCTGGCTTTGTTGGTGGTGGTATATGGACTGATTGTAGTCTTTGGTTCAGAATGCTCTTGAAATGGCCAAAGCCAGAAGAGTCTTTTTCAGTTTTGATTATGACAGAGATTGTTGGCGGGCAGCACAAATCCGTAATAGTTGGGTAACACAAGGTGGAATGCAGATTGCCGGTTTTTTTGATGCCGTGCAATGGAAAGAGGTAAAAAAGAAGACCCCTCCGGCCATCCGCCGATGGATCAATAATCAGTTACGGGGGACATCCGGTACGGTTGTGTTGATTGGAGCCAGAACATCGGAGAGTCAATGGGTTCGCTATGAAATACAACAAAGCTGTAAGAAAGGCAATGCCCTTTTGGGAATTTACATTCATCAACTTGAGGACCAATGGGGGGAACAGACCGAAAAGGTAAAAATCCCTTTTTGGAATTAGGATGTTCCGAGGTGCCTACCTACGATTGGGTCGTGATGATGGATATGAACACTTCCCGGAGTGGATAGAAGAAGCGTATAGCGCAACGAGAAGCGTATAGCGCAACGAATTAAACGAATTAAAAAAAAGTTATCCGAAATCTTTTCAAAAAACCCATCAAAAGGTGGATAATAATGCCTCGTTCTTCTTCCTCTACTTCCATGCCTACGATGGGTGTAAAGTGGCCCGAAGCCGGGCCGGCGGCTTCACCGGACCGGGTCATTGAGCAGCATATTCGGCGCACTCGTCGGCAGGTCAAATGGGTGGAGATATTCCAGGGGCTATTGGTGCTGGCGGTCGTGGGCCTGGCGGTGTTGTTCGTAGTGGCGATAGCCGATCATTGGCTGGTGCGTGGGGGCCTGCCGAATTGGGTTCGGTGGGCGATCTGGCTGGGGCTGAGCGGTTGGGGGTTGGGGTATTTTTGGGCTAAGGTATTGCCGCTGATTGTCTATCGGATTCATCCGCTGTATGCAGCACAGACAATCGAGACGGCCCGGCCGTCGCTCCGAAATAACCTGATCAATTTTTTGCTTTTGCGCAATGATCCCCGCTGGGCGCCGGAGCCGGTGGTGCAGGCCGTGGAAGAGTCGGCCGCTAGAGAGTTGCTTCATCTTCCACCGGAAGGGGTGGTGGATCGGCAGCCGGTCATCCGTTGGGGATATGCGTTGGTGGCGGTAGTCGCTTTATTTGCCCTGTATGTAATCCTGTCGCCGAAAAGCCCATGGGTGTCGGTTAGTCGGGTACTTTGGCCCTGGGCCGATATCCCTGCCCCCACCCGAGTGCGGATCGAAGCCGTTCAGCCTGGCGACACTACAGCTCAGCGTGGTGAATCCGTGCGGGTATCGGCCGAAGTCTATGGGTTGGCCGAGGGAGAAGAAGTCCTTTTTTATTATTCGACTGCTGATGGCCAGATTCAAAACCAAGCCATCCCCATGAAGCCAGACCAACCAGGCCAACCCCGGTATAGTCTGCCTTTGGATAGTTTTGTAGCACGCCAAGATACCCAATATTACATTCAGGCAGGCGACGCCCGGACCCGGATCTACCAGATTCTGGTGGATATTCCGCTGGTGGTTACGGCGGATCGGCTTGTGTATGAGTATCCTTCGTACACTGGTCTGGGTCGGGCTGAAGTGCGCGGGCAGGGCGACATCCGGGCTGTGGAAGGCACGAAAGTAACCATCCATGCTTCGGCCAATCAGCCGCTCAGTCAGGCAGAGATCGACTTGGACGGTCAAGGCCGATGGCGGCGGCCGATGCGGGTGGAAGGCCAATCGGCCATCGGCGAGCTACAGCTTCGGCTTCATCCCGAAGACCCGCTTCGACCAGAGTACACCAGCTATCTATTGCGGGCGCAGACGTTGGATGGCCGGACCAACCGACAGCCCAACCGGTATATGATCGAGGTGTTGCCGGACCGGCCACCTCGGGTCAGCCTCCGCCTGGGTGTGCTAGAGGAACTGCCTGAGGAGATCGAGCTTCCTCGGAGCCGGGCCGTAGAAATGCATGTGGAAGCCGAAGATGCGGATTTTGGTCTGCGCCGGGTCGCTATTCAATTGCAGAAGCAGGGGCAGATACTCGAAGTACCGCCGCTATTAGATTGGGCGGGGACAAACCAGTCCGGTACCGGGAAGTCTAGCAATTCCATCAGTAGCGGAGGCAATAGTTCCGGGAATACCGGTTCGAATGCATCTTTGGGACTTTCCACCGGACAAGCCGCTTCTGCCCCCACTTCTGCCAAGGCGAAACCAGACGGCCATCAGGGCCTATTTCAGGGCAGTTGGCAGTTTATTCCGGCCAAATTGGGGTTGAAACCGGGTGATGTGATCTTTTACTGGGCCAGGGCGGAAGATACGAAATTGCCCAAACCGAATGTGGCTGAAACACCTCGTCGTCGGATCGTCATTGTAGAGGATCCCCCTGGTCAACCGCCACCCGACCAGCCACCGCCAGAGGCCGGTTCGGGTCAGCAGGCGCCAGCTCCCGGCCAACAGCCCAGTATGCCGCCCAAAGAAGCTCCGCCAGAGCAACCGGAGGAAAAGCAGGGGCCAAAGCAACCGCAAGAAAAGCCCACCGAGCAAGGCCCGGCAGGTAAAGAGAAAGCGGAACCTCAGGCTGGCGCCCAGGACAAACAACCCTCGGAAAAGCCCCTGCAGATGCCTTCGGAGCAGGAGCCTGCCGGTTCTGAACCTGGCCAAAACCAACCCGCTCAGAAAAGCCCTCAATCCGGGCAGAATCAGCCAGGCCAGGAAAAGCCTCAGCCTGGCCAAAAAGAACAAGCTGGCCAAGAAAACCAGGAGCTTGGCCAGAACTCACCAGCTGGCCAGGAAACCCAGGCACCTGGCCAAAAAGAGCCCGCTCAGCAAAAGCCACAATCGGGTCAAAATCAACCTGGCCCGGAAAAGGCGCAGCCTGGCCAGCAAACTCCAAAATCGGAGCAAGGTTCGGACTCTAGAGAAGGTTCAGCGAACCAGTCGTCTTCTGCCGGCCAGGAGGCCCCTGTCCCCAAACAGCCTTCCTCAGGTGGGCAAGAGAGTTCTTCCGGAAAACAGCCACCCTCTAGCGGGCCGGAGTCGGCCTCGGCCAAACCTCCATCTTCGGCTGCAGAAAAGCGACCGGAAGAGGGCCAAACCACTACTGAGCAACCAACCGGCAAACAGCAGACGGAGTCCCCTTCGGAACCTATCGGCCCCAAATCCCCGCCGGAACGAATCGATCCAGTAGCCAATCCCGGCAAAGCGTTTGAGGAAATCCTCCGGGATCGCGCGCAGCAGGAAACAGCCACCAAACAGCCTTCTGCCAAGCCGGCCGCTCAACCGGAAAGCAAACCAGATACCCAGGCTGAAAGTAACCCCGGTGCCCAACCAAAAAGTCAGCCAGACCTCCAACCGGAAAGTAAACCAGGCGTCCTACCAGAAAGTAAGCCAGGCCTCCTACCTGAGAGTAAGCCGGGCCTCCAACCGGAAAGCAAACCAGGGAGCCAGCCGGAATCTAAGCCGGCCGCTCAACCAGAAAAGCAACCTGGTCACTCCCCGGAAGGCAAACCAGAGGGAAAACCAGCATTAGAATCTCCTTCTGCGGCGGGCAAAGAGAAACCAAGTCCGGCTGAGGCCAAACCAACGCCTGGCCAACCCAAATCTCTCCAGCCGGACCAGCCTGGGGGCGAAAAGACTGGTCCAGAGAAAGGCCCTCCGGAGGCCCAAGAGGCCAACCAACCGCGCTCCGGTCCGCCCGGACAAAAGCCGCCTTCTGCGAAGCCGTCCCAAGAGCCCCAATCGCCTTCGATCAGCAAGAAACAATCGGATAGCCGAGGCGACCAGAGCGGCGATCGCTCCGGCGGTGGCCAACAAGGCGGTGGTCAGCAGGCTCCACAACCTGGAGTAGGCACCCCAGGCTCTCAATCGCCCGCAGACCAAGGCGGTCAGACCTCCCAACAACCTGGGCCTGGCTCGGAAGACCGTCCCGGCCAGCACCAGCAGGCCCCCCAACCAACCGGTTCTACGGGCCCACAGCAAGGCCCCGGACAATCAGCTCAAAGCCCCGGATCACAGCCAAAACCTTCCGACCAGTCCCCTACCAAACCCGCATCCGGAGAAAAGCCGCCTCAGCTCTCCCAACCGGAATCCGGTACAGAAAAGCCTTCCGGCCAAATCGGCGTCAAACCGCCTACACAATTGCCGGAAGGACCTCAACCACCGAGCCAATCCCCAGACCAGCCGAGCACACCTGCTTCGGAGAGCTCTTCTGGGAAGCCGTCGGGCCATGGGGCGGGCAATCCGGAGACGGGCGGCCAGCCCGGCCCCAGCGGCGGTCCTATCATGCCCAACCAGCCTCTGCGCGGGGATGACCCAAATCTGGAATACACCCGGCAAGCCGTGGATATGGCCCTGGAGCATCTTCGGGATCGGCTCCGGGAGGGAGATCTGCGGATTTTGGAAAAACTCCGCTGGAGCCGGGAAGATGCAGAAACTTTTCTCCGGCGATGGGAAGACTTGAAACGGCAGGCGGCTGAGTCGCCACCAGGTAGTCCGGCTCGGAAACAATTGGAAGAGGTGCTCAAGAATTTAGGTCTTCGGCCTCGAGGGGTAAGCCGCACCGGTCAGCAGGCCAAGCCGGACGATCTGCGTCGGATGCGGGAAGGTCGCACTGTGCCCCCGCCGCCCGATTGGGAAGAACAATTCCGCGCCTTCCGCCGCGGCATCCGCGGGGAGGAAGAATAACCTGCGCGCGGCAGCTTATTCAGGTAACGTAACATTTCAGCCGATTCGAACAGCCCCCTTGTCATTCCCGCTCAAGCGGGAATCCAGGAAAAAATTCCCCTCTCCCGCGGTGGGGCATTAATATCTACACATCGTGTCAGGACAGTGCAGGATGCCGGAGGAACCGACAAGCCGATAAAATTTTTGCCTCTCCCCTCCGAGGGAGAGGCCGGCCTCGGCTTTGCCGAGGCCGGGTGAGGGGGCCTAAAATCACCGGAGGCCCAGATAACATGCCTTTCCCGGTCGGCGACCGTCTGAACCTGGGACCGTTCCACCGATTTGTGTAGATACCAATGCCCACGGAGGGGAGAGGATGTAAGGCCCCCGCAGACGGCGTTGCCTTCGGCAATGCCGGCCTTTCCCGCGGAGGGGAGAGGCGAGTTCTTCCATCGGCGGAAATGTTGCGGATTTTTTTATTTCAAGGCGGCTTCGAGTTGATCAGGTTTTAGATGGGGGGCAAGTACGAAGACGGGTTCCCCGGGCCGAAGGGTTGGGGTGGACATCGGATTGCCCATCAGGTCCAGCACCTGGAGAGCTTCGAGGGCAAGCGGCCGCTGTTGGTCGGTCCAGACAACTGCTACCGAACCGGTCCCCTTGGCAAAAAGGTGGATGGTGAGATTATGTTTGCGGCGTTTGCCCAGCGGGGTGGTGCCGTCGAGTTGCTGTTCCAAAGCGCTGTAGGCCATCATGGTAGGTTTGGGTCGGCCGTCGTAGTCGGTGAGCACATAATAGCCGTTGGCCATCGTGGAAAACCAAGGCATGGCCCCGCGGTCGGCGCCGGTGTAGTAGTAGCAGATGTTGGTTACGCCGGCCGAGAGCATTTCCACCATGCCCCGCACTAGCCCACAGGCAGCATCCAGGCCGGTCAAGGGGCGGTAGCCGCCCAGTTGAGAGCCGAAAGGTGCTGACCGAACAAACCCTTCTGAAGGAAGCCAGGATGCGAACGGCGGACATCGCACGCCGCCTTCAGTCATGTAGATAGGTTTCTGGTGGCCGTGCTGGCGCATTAGATCCAGAAAGTGGCGCACTTCTTGTTCAATATAACATGGCTGGTCCGGCGCGGGAGGTTCGGTTTCGGCCGGTCCCCAATAGACGTGATAGGAAAGGGCGTCCATGAAACGGAGTGCATCCTGTTGGAGGACGCGTTTGGTCCATTCCTGGGCATGGAAAGAAAAGCATCCGCCGATGACGACTGCCTGGGGATCGGCCCGCTTGATAGCCCGATAGGCTGTTTTGAGCAGTTCGGCGTATTCTTCTGGAGTTCCGCTAAAGAAAGTCTGCCAACAGGGTTCGTTCCAGATTTCCCAATGGCGGATCCAGGGCCGATAGTGTTCGACTGTTTTAAACACATAGTTTTCCCACTCGGTCATCTCCCTGGGCGGAGCGCTGGTCCACCGGCCGTGGTCTTGGTCTTTTGGGTGCGGGCGGGCGGCCCAAAGAGGCGGATGGCCAAGGTTGGCCATGATCATAAATCCACGGGAGCGCAGCTCCTGCACTTCCGCATCGTGCCAAACGAACCGCCCCTTTTCCGGCTCAACAACATACCAGTGGCAGAAATCGCCGAAATCATGCAGCCGAACCCACCGAGCGCCCATGGCTTCAGAAAGCAGGAAGCTGTGGGTGGGATGTCTCGCCACAGCCCGGACATGGGTCCCAAAAAGGGCATTGGGACGCACTGCTCGATCCCGATGCGGAAACACCCCGAACCATACCTCACCGGTAGCAGGAGAGTCGCCGGCCTGGACCCGCACTCGATACATGCCGGGCCGATCTATGGTGAAACTCACCCGCTCCGGCCCCGAGCCGGAAACATGCCGGAGTACCTTCTGAACCGGCCGGTTCCACAGGTCTTCCAGGGTATAGAGAAGCGGGATGGCATCGGGCGGAGTGTCAGCCGGTTTTCCATCGGAACTATTTTCCACGGACTGCCATCTAGCCACATATGCAAGCACTTCCACCTGCTGGCCAACCTGACACGCGCGGGTAGCCGTTTCCGCACCCACCTCGATCGGCTGCGAAGGTCGATAATCGGTCAGCTCGCCCTCCTCAACCTGTACATCGTCAATCCAGACCGGGCCGCCGGGCGCAATCCGCAGCACATAGTGTTCCCACATATTAGGCCAAACCGTGCCGGTCAGATGGTATCGCTGCCAGTGGGTGGAAGCTGTCAGTCGGGTACAGACTTCATCGCGGTGGGAAGGTTGATCGCCGCCTTCGTCCGCCCATTCGAAAAGCCGAAGCGTAACCGGCGTATTCGGCTTTTCCGCCTTGATCCAAAGGCTCGCTGTATATTGCATTCCGGAGCGAACTGGAAATGGTCGGCATTCCAGACCGCGCAAATCGGCCGGTCCAATCCGTGCACTGGCCCGGCCAGAATGGGCAACGGTTTGATCCAGTACGAATCCGTCAGTAGGAGTCCATCCTTCTGGGCCTGCCTCGAAACCGCTGTTATAGATGCGATTGCCCTTTTCGGGCGGCGGCATCTGGGAGGGCGGCATCTGGCGCTGAATCCCCGGTAAGACGCTCACCTCGTCCACCAGCAGAGTGCCAGTGCCAGCAAACATCAGATAAAGGGCGCAGCTTGGATCGGTTTCCGAAGCTTCGCCGGCCAGAATATACGCACGCCATTGAGGTTTTACACGGACGTGGCGTTTCAGATAGCTGGTGTAGGGCGGGCCGTGTTTGCGCAATCCAATGTACACAGGAGATTCTATGTCGCCTTTCATCCAGAGGCGAATGGTATAAGGTTTGCCTTTTTCCACGGCCAGATCGGCGCTGTGGAATTGCACACCGCCGCTGGTAAACTTCAGGCAGGTGATTCGCTGGGCTGACTTGCCGGCGTGTACATCTTTTGTTTCTTCGGCAAAGACCACTTCATTAACGCCATAACAGTTTTTGACCCAACCGTGGGCGATCCCGTCCGAAAAGGGGCCTTCCATGCCGCCGTTCCGAACTAACTCCTGCCGAGGCGGAGGAGTCGTGGGAACCTGCGGGGCGGTTAGGCTAACGACCAGGCACATCCAAAAGAGACTCTGAAATTGCATGATGACGCCTTCTTGAGATGATCCTCTTCTTGGTTGGATAACATTTCCGCCGAATGAAGTCGGGCCGGGGGGCCGGCCCGGCCGGATGGGCGGCGTAGGCAGAGTCTACGCCCTACCGAGTGGAATCCAGGCGGGATGGCTGCATATTCCCCCTCACCCTCTCCCGCGGTGGCTCGCTGTTATACACATCTTTGGGATGGATTCACCCTCACAGCAGCAGCAAACGATTGCCCCAATCAGGGGGATAAATCAACCTTTCAAAACAAGCCAATGGTTACTTTGGATAAATTGCACAATTTAGGAAAAGTCATTTAGAAGATCAGGAGGTCTTTAGTTTCCGAAAATGGTTTTCCTATATTTTCTATTTGATCCATTCTGTGTTGTTCAACGAGTTTTCCTGCTTTGCCCAAAGTGATGTCCAAGCGTCTG
>JANXAQ010000286.1 GCA_025062105.1 Thermoguttaceae bacterium | reverse complement strand
TCGGCCACATCTCGCATCTTTCTATGTTGCATCACCCTAGGCCGAGAAGTGGCCATTGAAACTCGGGGCGGATATGGAAGAATTCTCCGTCTTTTAGGTTGCATCACCCTAGGCCGAGAAGTGGCCATTGAAACGTAGGTGGCATTTTATCTGGCCACCAGACTACGCTATGTTGCATCACCCTAGGCCGAGAAGTGGCCATGATGGGACCAAAGATCGGAAGGCGGAGCGGAACAACGAGTACCAAAGTCCACAAAGACGGGACAGGGGGACTATCAGCAATTGCCAGCACAACAGAAGGCGTTTTTCTCTCTAGTCTGGCTGCAAAATCCAGAGTGCATACGCTGTGGCAGAAGAGAACCCGCGATCAAAAGAAAAGGAACCTCTGAAAACCTTGAGCATGTAGTGAACTTCAGGAACTTTTGATTGCCTAGCTGTTCAGTTCGCCTCGCCGAAGTTCTACCCTCGGCTGGCTGTAAGCCAGCTTATAGATGGGCTTCCGTGGGAGGCAAGCACGAATAGTATAAAAACGTCCCTCTTGAGTGGCCCAGAGGTTCCAGAAAAATCCCCGGCCCCAAAGGCAGAGCAATCCCCAATCCCGCTCCTGCTAGAGATGTTGCTGCTCAACACACATATTGAGGCTCGGAGGGGTGGATGGCACTTTTCTGGCAACCGTTCAGCCAAATGAAGTCCGATTATTTTTCTTACCTCGGTTTCGGGAGGATACGCACAAAGGGAGGTGTCCATCAGCCGATCCACCGGCCTTTTGCCCCCTAGTCGGCATTGCCTTCGGCAATACCGGCCTCTTGGCATGAAGGAAAGCGACAGACTTTTTCACTCGGCTGGAATATCTCTTTTCCGGGAACTAAGAACTGAGGGAGTTAGCCGGGCCAGATGGCATATGCCCCTACGCCCGCAAAGAATACCTGTCCATGTCCTCCAGAATCGCATCGACCAGATTCTGATACAATGCTTCTGGATCGAGATCGTTCCTGAAGAGACGAAAAATATCCTTGATCGGTTGGGGGTGTAAAAATTGAAGGTTCTTCTGGGTCCAAAAGCCTTGCTTGCATAGAGTATTCCGGACTCGATTCCAATGGCGTTGTTTCAACCAATTATGAGTGGCCAGGTTTCGATACCTTCGAATGGGCTTGAATATCTGCTCCAAAGTATCCAGTGTCTGCTTGGTTGGATCTGAAAGAAAACTCAAATATTTCTTGACAACCTTTGGAGACAGGGGCACAGAATTTTGGGGAGAATCGGGCAGATTACGGACAGAGACATTAAGAGCGGCCTTGTTCAGAGGATGCGAGTCAAAGTTTACACAATGCATCTTCTGTTGACTCAGGAAGTGATCAATGGCCTGCAACTGGGCCAGATCGAGGAAGGTAAACATCCCGCGGAGGGCCTCGGCCCAACTCTGACTGCGCAGTGCGGCTTCGACTCGAAAAGCGGTTAGAAGGAGACGGCTTTGTGGGCACTGAAGAATTTCACCGAGCCTCTGGGGAGTCTGGAGGGGAGTAACCTCTGGCGAAGAGCAATGTTGTTGGGCTTGGGAGATATCTCCGCGCAAGGCGGCGGCCACCGCTGCCAGGGCGATTCGCCATGGTTCGGTTTGGCGTTGCTGGTCGGTAACAAAGTCATTGGCTAGGCGGGCTGCCGCCTCAAAGGCGCCCATCTGGACTAAAGTCCGGACATGACGGCGGGTTTCCAAGGATTCGGCCGGAGAAATCAACCGCTGAACCGTCGGCGGGCAAACCCCACGAGGAGGTCGTTCTGTGGCTCGGAGAAACCGTACATTGCCAAACCGATACCGGGCCGACGCGGCCAACACCGCTTTTGTCTCCGGAATGCCGCCTACATCAGCAATAACAGCCATCGGAACCCGCTTGGGATTCCTCTGGCGGAGAAGTTCCCTAACCTCTCGGATTTTCTCGTCCATCCGCCTTGCGGCTTCATAGGCCAGATGCCGTTCCCCCAATTGGTCTTCTTCGTAAAGATCACCCTGTTCTAGGAAAATGCATTCGCTAACAAGAGACTTGTCAATCCCCAGCGCCTGGGCCAATCTCTCTTGGACAAACTGGAAGGCATAGATAGGTTCGGTTTCGTATTTTTGTTCAGGCGTTGGTTGCCGGCGGGTGTTAAACAGCACCACCTGGAGCAGATCGCCTATTGTGCCCGCGTTCCGCCACTCACGGAGCTGAAGCACCGTAGCAGTTAAGATCGGAGCACAAAGGGTTACTCTTCCATGCTCGGAAAAAGAATGTTTTACAAAAATGTTCTTCTGCCCAAGCGGGCTATATAACTCTCTGGAGGCCGCATCGTACTCTAAAAGAATGTCTCGCTTTTCTGGGATCTGTAAGGTAGCTTCCTCCATAGGTAGCAACTGCCAGGGGAGTGGGGAGTCTCCTTCATGGCAGGCTTGGTGGAAAGCCCGAGTACTAGGTGCAACAAGAGAAAAACGATATGGTGTGCTCTGTTTTGTGGTTGGGTCCTCTACGGGGAGGACTACTTGAACATCGGTTCTACCCAACGTGGCTAGCAGCACGCACGGTGGTTTGCTCATTTGTTCATTCCTGTTGAGAAAAGGGATTGAAGCAGCTGTACCAGTTCGTCGAGGGTTTGCGGTGTGCCCGGTGGAGGTGGGCTGGTAGCGGGGGCCTTTCGGCTCCCCCAACAGGCTAAAAAACCAGCCGGATGAATAAACCAGCCGGGCAGAAACGGCGCCAGACGGGTTAAGTCGGGCTCTGTCTGCCCAGGATAGCGAGTTACCCCTAGGGCCAGACCGTCGGCCCAAACCACACCCACACACCCGGCTAAGGCCATATCGGCTATCGGCTCCTGCATCGGCGCATGGCGAAGAGCAAACTTCCAGGTGCCGATCTGCACGGTGGGCAACGGCACGGCATTGGCCTCCCCTTGCCGACGCTGACGCTCCAGCCGAATTAGTCCTCGAAGTATCGGCACCATTACCCGGAGGATGGCCCGATCCAGAACTTCGCCTTCCAGGCCTTCGGCCGCCAGTTCCCGCCGCAGGCCAGCAAGAATCATCCCCAAACTAAACCTAGGTTGCTGGACCTGGCCGAAGCGGTCTTGCTCGTCAATTTCGGCCAGCAGGTCACTGCCCAGCAACTCAGCGGCTTCCGGCATCGAAAGGGCCGCCGCATGAATGCCTCCTTGGCTGTCCGAAGCCCCTTTCCAACCTAAATCATGATCCAAGATCCTGGCCCCGGCTAGCTCATCAGGCACCTTGGTCGCATTGGCCGGCAAAAAATAGACTTCGTCCACAGGCACACCAGCTAAAGCCACACACGCACAAGCATCCAAATCCACATGGGGATGAATCACAATCTTCATGGCAACCCCAGTTTTTAGTAATCCTTCCCGGAACGGCAATGATTTGCCGCCGAACGACGCATCGAAGATAGTCTGATTGAAGTTGGAATTACCCTAACACTTCAGCCAAATGAAGAAGAACTTTCCATTTCTCAGAAAAGGCCTTTTCCATGGTCATTCCCGCACCAGCGAGAAGCGAGGATTTCTGCCATATTTGTTCTGAATCCCTGCTTTCGCTCCGAATGACAGGTGGAGTTCGGGCGACGTGTTACGAATTACCAAATAGACTTTGCCAGTTCGGCAGATGCCGCAGTTTCCCCGTCTTTTCGGGACAGGTTAGGTTTAGAACCTCCCACAAAATGAAAATCTAGATGATTCTGGGATGCTTCCTGCCCCCCTTGAGAAATAATAGGAAAACTCATTTTGTTAGAAGATAGAACCATTTGTGATTCAAAGCTCGAAATTGCCTTACTGCTCATCCTGGGGTTTTAAAGCACCCTTCCTTTAGGGCAAAACCACCCTCACCCCCCTGTCTGGCCTACTTTCGCGGGTAATGACAGGAGAGGAACTGCCCAATTTCCGTAGAAGTCCAAGAGAGGTTCTGCCGTAACCAGGAAGCAGTACCTGTTTTACATCTTGTCTCCTTTTATTGGGGAGAGGTTACTTTCCTTCCTCGTCTAATTGGTCCAGAGATTTTAATCCGCCGGGTGGAAGTTGGCCAGTTTTCTTCAGTTTTCGGCCTTTGGCATGTTTTTTTCTCTCCTGGCTATGAAATTCGTAAATGAGGAGATTTCCTTGTTTGTCTGGCTTCCGGGGGTAGTCGAAGGATTTTCGGCCAGCATACCGGTGGACTTGTAGCCAAGGGAGCAGCACCCGCTTGGCCCAGGTTTGGACTTGTGCCTCCGAGAGAGCGGAGCGGATCTTTTCGGCTAGCTTTTGGATGGTCGAGAAGCGGACATCAGGCAGATTGCACTCTTCGGGAGAAGGCACACCTTGAGAATCAAAACGAAGACGGATCATTTTATCAATAGTGATGTGGACGCTTCCCAAGCCTAACGGCCTGCCATGCCCTAGCTTGAGGGCCAAAAGGGGTGCGCCGGGAGCTGTGTTTTGCCAGCCCGAGATCCGAGCCAGCCAAGTGTTCAATTCGCCTACCTGGTCCTGTCCCAGTGCCTCAACCAACCGGCGGATAAGCGGTTCGTCTGCAGTGAGCGTAAACAGCAAAGCCCCTAGCTCCCAGGAACGTAAATTCCGAAAATGGATAGTAAAACGAAACTTAGTACCTGGGCAGGAAACAAACCGCGCAATCGGAGCCTGATTGCCCAAAAGATGAAAAGTGTCGCCGGTTTTCCAATCGGGCTGGCGAGAATGGAACAATTCGTAACACCAGCGGCCTTTAGGTTGCGCAGACCGGCTTTGTTGGTAAGCCGGCTCTGAGGAGTTGGCGGCGTCCGGTTGGTGCAAGTAGAACTTTCGGCCTCGAAGATCGCCAGCCGAGGCGTCATCGAAGGTATCCCCATAGGTACATAAGGTACCCATGTCCTTTCGGTGCGAGAGGCGATCCTGGGTTAAATACATTTCCACTGCCGAGGGTTTCGGCGAACCCAAAGGCCGAAGCGGCACTAGGTAGCTGTAGTCTGGATTCAGAAATCGGCCCGGCCGATTCGCGTCAAACCGGTCCGGATGCTCCGGGTCCACCTCCACCGCCATATTGATGCTGATCCGCCCAGCAAGCTGAGAAAAATCGCCCTCGCCGATCCCAAACGTCATTGGTTCGTTGGGGCGGTGGGGATCATATCGATCTCGTTCCACTCCCACATAACCAAAGAGGTTTCGAGCACCGGTCAAGGTTTTCGGAGCACCCTGGTAACGGTCGGTACCACCGGTTTGTTGTTCTTCGGGCAGTGGGCAAAGGATTTTCCGAAGCCGGCCCGAATCCTCTGCCGAACCGCCTCGAACGGTATGGATACTATCCCGATAAAGACGGCGGAACCGAAAATGATGTCCAATACCGATGATCCGCGATTCTGGTTTCTCTGGGTCTCCGTCATACTCTACAAAGATCAGGTCGCCTGGTTGAAGTCTAAACTTTCGGATGTTCTCTGGTACCTGAGTGAGGTCCTTGGCATTTGGGTGTTTCACTAAGTGACCAGTGGAACTATCGGCAATGTAGTTTAAAAAGGCGTTGTATTCTCTGAGCACACACTCCGGCAGAGAGATTGGCTGAAAGGTCTTTGGGTCTAACGTCGGATCTACTTTCACCAAGGCCCATTGATATCCTTGCCCTGTTCCAAAGGCCTGCTTGAATGTAGAAGTGCCATCCAATCCTTCCCGATAACGCACAAGGACGTAGTCCTCCAAATGGGCACGGGAGTTCTTTTCCGCTCGTAACTTTTTAGCAAAACGCAATGATACCACTGCAAGTCCAAGAACGGTGTTGTTGATATCGGCACGGGGTGCTTTGATCGGCAAGTCTTCGAGGCTGTTCCAGTCTCCCAGATTAGGGTCATTCTCCCGAAGCCATTTTTCCAACACTGGAACCGCGTCAGGCAAGACATAGATAATATCTCCGCAATAATCGCCTTGGCTGGCTTTTGGGCAAAATTCCACTTCTAGCTTTTTCAGCCCTTCTGCGTCATATTCACAACGATGTACGATCGCGGGGCGGATTCTTTCGGCGTCGGCAAGGTTTGGACGGAAGGAGAACTTTCGTTCTTGTACCCGTTCCATGGGGGCAGATAGGAGTGCCTGGAGCGATTGGCGGATCATACCTTTGAGCGACCGGGCAGAGATGACAATGCGACCTGGGAGAGTCTGCAAGGAAGCGGCGGCGGGACGGTCGCCGGTAGCTTCTGTCTGAGGGCCGGTAGGACTTTGAGAGGCCTGTTGGGGGGGAACTAAAGTATGAACCCCTTCCGGCGGCAGGCTGAGCGGTTCGATGAGCTTTTTGTCGTCGGGAGGCTGGCGCGAAACTCTTCGATCTTGGAGCAATCGTTGATAGGCGGTTTTAAGCGGCTCGGCCAAGTAGCGGTATTCAATTTGGTAGTTGCCGACCAACAGAGGCGTCAAAGCGGTCAGGGTGCATTGCAATTGGCCGGACCAGAAATCGTCGCCGGTCTGTTGGATGTCGTGGAACACAGGTGTGTCGGTAATCGCCACGCCGGGTTCGATGGGAACAAAATGGTATGGTGCTTCACAAGAGTCGGCTGGTTTAATGTCAAAAGGATTGCTTCTCGGGTCAGTCTGGCGGGGCCGACGAAAATTACCCCTCCCTTGAGACGGGTTTTTGCTCTGAGCCATAGGGTTCTAACCTCCACCAACGTAGGATAATACCTTGGAAATATTCGAATACAAGGACGTTATCGCCGATCTGGGTTAGTTGCTGGAGGCCTCGTTGGAGTTGGCCGGGGGATTTGGCCTTGCACAGCAAGACAGGGCGTTGGAGGCAACGCATCTTGATGGGTTGACTCGAGGAGCCGCTGGGCGGACACCACAGTGGCCGATTGTCTCCGGAGGAGTTGGTTTCCCACCAGGCCGCCCAATGGACGTTGTTCGAATCAGCCACTAGATGCAACATGCCTCTGGGATAAAACAGCCGGGCCTCAGCCAAGGGAAGGCCATTGGGAAATCGGGTGAGCATCTGGTGAAAGCCCTCTGGAGTAGTTACACCGGAAAATCCTTCCAATCGGACGGGACCGGTTACCGGTTCCGACCAAATCAACAGAGGGACTGGTTCTTTAGAAATTCGTTCCTGAATGAAGTTAGTTACTGTAGCTGAAAGGGCCAAACCGGTCGAAACCACACAGTCGACGTGGGTTGGAGAGGAGTCTTTTTGCATGATCAATTTCCTCCGGCAAATTGCTGGAAGAAGCATGTCCATCGAGAAGCAATAGGCAGATCGAACAAGGCGGTCTGTGGATCTGTGGAGGATTCGCCAACTGGCTGTTGGCCGATCCGCACAATCTGCATAGGGCCGATCTGCCAAGGGATCCAGCCAGCACCTTGCCATTTGGCCCCTCCGATAGGTAGATGGCCGAGCCGTGCCAGTTCCAATGCTGGCGCCAGCCACTGCACCATCTTATGTAGCTCCATCAAAGAAGGCGCTTCCAAAACGATCTGGAATTGGAAGGTGCCGGCCACCAGCAGATCACAGTCAAACTTGCCCGTTCCATACACACCGGCAGTAAATTCATCCTCTGCATGGTGTTCGGTGCGTACCAAGACAAATGAGGGCTTCGTGGAACAGGAAGTCCCAGGATCTGGGGGGCACAGGAGAGCATCGCTAATCAAGATTCGGCTGCAACACTCCTCTAGACCGAAGATTTGGGTTACCGGATCGGCTAATTGGCGAACTACCTCGTCGGCCAGATGAGCTTGAGTTTTTTGTTTTTCTTTTAAAGCGGTGCGAAACCGTTGAGCTTCTGGGTCGGTGGCAGGAGGGGCGTTTGGATCGGCTACTTGGCGACCCAACGCCCTGGCTAATCGGGAAACCGTATGCCGTAACGGGCCTCGCAGCGAGCTTCCGGGTAGAAATGGCTGCCATTGTGGCTGGCTGGGCGAGGTGGGAGAAGAGATCGGCTTGGTGGCAACGAATGGGGCATCCGGTGGTTGAAACTGTTCGCCTCGCCAATCTGGACCTGCTGCCGAAAGAGGTTGCAAAAGACCGGGAATATTCATTTCCCACTGGCCGGCCGGATGCCCTCCCACATGGAGCGGATTTAGTCCGTAGCCATCCGGGGCCAACCCCACTGGAATCCGTACCGGAATGATCAAGTAGTGCCATTGGCCCAGTTGCCATTGGCGTTGTTTAACTATCGTCCAGGCCTGTTGGACAGCAGAATTCCAGGTTGGTTTGTCAGAGCATTTTTTGGAGACCCCATCAAAGGCATCCCAGGGCGTTGTGGTTGCATCTGGCCAAAGCTCTAGGAATTCCTGGCTGCTGGGGAGTCGAAGGATTTCCACTTGGTCCAGGCGGAACCAGCCAGGGCCGCGAGCAGACCCCCGACCAAGCCAGCATCGGCCTCCAACCCATTCGTTTAAAGTGAGGATCGCTAATGCTTCGGCCTCTTGGCCGCCCTGATGGGTGTTGATTTCCAGGAGGAATTTCCATCGGGCACCGATTGGAACACATTCGAAGTCATACAGGGCTCGTTTTTCCGTAGCCGAGGCCCCGGTAGCCTGGCGGATACCCACCCCTTGGCGCCATTCGGTATGTAAATTTTCATCTACTGGATGAGCATTAGAAAACCGCCAGACCGACTGAAAGAAATCTTCTTCCTGTTCAGACGGGTGCCTTTGGGGGGGCAGAAAAGGCCGTTTGCCAGTGATTTTCCCTTCCAGAAGGGTCTTTTTCAGGTTCGGTCCGATTAAATTGGGGAAAAGCCGGGCAGCCGTTTCGATCATCGCCCCGGCCAACGAAGTGCCCGGAATAGTAAGTCGGCCTGCACCATCCCGATAGCATTCTTCCGGAGTACTTTCCGGACCAGGACACCCGCCCACCGAAAGGGCTGACGTCTGCACCAGGATGCCCCGGATTAACGTGCGATATGGTCGGAAAAAAGCGGACATGGTTAAGCCCTTTTCTTTTCCCGGCGAAGGCGATCTAACTCCACCACCACCCAACGACACAGATAAATAAGGAAAATCTGTTGAGAATAAAAATCTTCTTGCAGTTCTTTATAGGCTTGGTCAATCACCTTCCATAACGGACGATTTTTGGACACCGGGTACTTCCACATTATGCCGCTAAGCTTCTCGGCGCGCTGCTGAAGTTGCTGGAGAAGTTGGTTGAGTTGATCCTGACTGCGGGCCGCTTCTACCCGATGCCGAAGATACTGCCATTGACTTCGGGAAGGAAACATTTTGCCAGCCTTGGCAATTTCCCAATCTTTTACTGTGTGGAGGACTTTCTGGATAGCCTTTTCTCGACGTTGGCGGTAACGGGCTTCTAGCGTCATAAAGTCGAGATCAGAGGGAGCCTGGATCATAGAGGAGGTTTCCGGTTGGGGGAGGGTTTCGGAGCGAGGCCACCGATGGACTGGATGATTCAGGGCGAAGCGTCCGAAGCCTTCTTCCTGACGCTCGCCCAGTCCCCGACCAGCCGATTCCATATTCGAAAGCGATTTAAATAATATTTGGAGTTGGTCTTGAGGGCCTTCGATGCGGAAGGCGGAGCCGCGCTGGATGGCCAAAGCAGCGGCCCGTCGAGTTCCTGACGCCGTATTGAAGCCATAGACCACCCGGGTGTCCCACCGGGAAACCTCGGTGTCGATCCGAACGGCGGAAAGCTGGCTTTCGTCTAACCCCGCCAGCTGAGCTACCACCGCTCCATGCAAGCATGTATAAAACGTCAAATCCGGGGCCCGGGCAATCAAGTCGCTTAACAAAGTAAGGGTGAACGTAGCAGTCTGTTGGGGGGAGTTCTGCTGTGGGTTAGCCTGTGGAGCCTGGGAGGATTCTTGGCAGGCAGCGGGATCTCCCGGTTCAAGCCATGCATAGGATTCCACTTGGACGGGGCTGCCGCCACGTCCAAGCCGAAGCCAACTCCGAATCGACGCTTCGCTGTCTGGGCCTCCCAGGAAGGACTTGGCCAATTGGCAAAACGTCTGTGCCGTCCGGTGGCTATCGAAGACGATTTCGGCTAGGAAGAGTTGATCTTCGGCCAAAGCTTCTATGCTATATAGATCCCCTGTGCGGGGCAAATCATCTGCCGTGGCGGTAGGACGGCGGGAATCGAACGAGCGTCCCACTCTGGCCACCGGCACCCGGTTTCGCATCAGGGTCATCACGGCGGGCCGTACTCGGTACCACGGCCCCTCTCCTGAGCCGACCAAATAGTCTTCCGTTTTAATCCGTTTGAATTTGGCGCCTTGGGGAGGATGCTCTTCCAATAGAAGATCCCTTTGCGTGTCGGGATTGGCCAACCAGATTTCCCTTGCCTCCGAAGAGGTCGTTTTCGCCTTTTGCGCCCACCAGGGGCCTGCCTTGGGGTCTGTGGTTCTCTCGGTAGCTTTGGCCTCTTGAGCTGTCAGGGGCATCGGCAGACTCTGCAGCTGTTTCAAGTTGTTTACCATTGCCTGCTCATTTCGCTGCAGGAGCCAATCCGGCACAAAATACCCATTACTGAACCGTACTTCTGGAGCGGCCAAACGACCGACTTCATCCGCAGAGCCACCCAGTTGGCTAATGGCCGTCAAAAACGCCCCCCGCAGCGCAGAACCCGGAATATAGGTTTCCGTCTGGATCAGGTTACCGGGAAAACCAGTCTTAGGCAGACAAACTGGTTCCAGCAACCGAAGCAGAAGCCGGAGCCGGAATGGACCGGGACCTTCCCTGGGCAACTCAGGTTCCTTGAGGGTAGGAGCTTCCGTGGCGTTTATCTGGTGCAGTTGGATTTGGCCAGTACCTCGGCTCTTTTCGCCGCCAATGGCTCGCAAACGTCGAAGACAAAGGAGCAAAAACTCCTTGTCCTCAGTATCACCGACCAGGCGGATTTCGCCCGCAGCTTCCAACCCAGCGGCGGACAGCTCTATCGTGCGCAGCGTTTGCTCCATCGGCCGACGGGAATATACCTGGCGAGCTGTGCGAGTAACTGCCAGAAACATCGGTCGATTCGCCGCATGGCTAGCCTCCTGGTTCGATTGGCTTTCTCTGGGCCACTCAAACCGAAGCGATCGAGCTACTAAGGCGCTCCGACCGCCGGCACCCTCTTGCCCAAACAGTCGCAGAATCCGCTCTGGAGTTGCCTGTGGGTGCTCCAGGTCCCGGAGTTCCTCTGCTATATCACGGAGTAAACCGCTCAAGGCATTATCGGCTAATACCGGCCGACCTTTGGCGTCCCGGGCATGCCGGTCATCCACCAAACCCCGGAATCCCAAACCGCTACCAGCATGCATATCCTCTAACAATCTACACCGAAAGGTAATACGCCACTCGCTCATTCGACCGCTCCTACTGGTTCCGAGGTTTCTCGCTGAAGTTCACCTGCTGCCTCCGCTTCCCACACAAGCATTTCCAGTTCATACAGCTCCAATAAATCCAGAATCTGGGTACAATAACTATTTCCACTAGATAACTTTGTCCATGGTCCCCAGTCCTCAGTGACATAGCCTTTTTCTTTCAACATATGAAAACTGGTTGATTCCATCACTTTTGCGGCAAACTCGGCGGTATAAAATCCCCGAGTTAATGCTGAGGCCAATTGGTGCAATTGACTCCGCGCAAACCGGCCTTGTTGCGTCTGTTGAGCCAACTCCTTTGCATCGTGAAGCATCTGTTCAAGGCTTTTGAAAGAGTCCTCATTGGCAGAAAGGATCGGGTATGGTTTAGCACTGAGGATCAGATTGTCCACCAGGAAATCCCTCCGGCGGGTTTCAGCCAAGTCTCCATGCCAGGATTCGGTTACCAAAATCCAATCCACTACATTGCCCTGTTCCGGAGGCAAAGCGGATTTGAGACGTTTAGCGCTTTGGGCCAACTGTTCAGCCAATTCGTGCGCCCGATGGAACGGAATTTTGTCATGGGCCATAACCACCCCAGCGCCGATGGTCAGCGGTCCTTTGTGATCCGGCATGTTTTTAGTGGTCTCTCGGAGGCCCTTGGCCAACTCCACCAGAAACGGCAAAGCAAACGGTGCCCCGCAAACCATCAGCAGATCATCGCCGCCGAGCATTAAAACTCGCAACGGCACCTGCTGACCCCCCTTGGCCCTCCGACGCACCGATCTAAATACCCTTTCAAAGGCCTGGCAAGCCGCCTGCCGCATCCCTACACGCGACGTATGAAAAAACTGCTCTTCCTTAGCCCACCGCTGGAAAAAATCTTTCTCTTTTAAGGAAGCAGAAAACTCGCTAAACCGGCTGCCTACGCTATTACCGTCCACATGTACGACGGCTAAATACCCTCCGATAGAAAGGTCCGCAAACTCTGTGGGAAACGGCTGCTGGCTGGACTCAAATCCTAGCACCCCCAACAAATGAGGCCGAAGAATTCCCAATATGTCCCTCGTTTCCCCTCGGTCGAACTGCCGTCCTGCTTCGTATTTTTCTTTGACCGAAAGGGCTACTACGGGCTTTTCTGTGGGGGTAACCTCCAGCTCTACGGAAGCAGGCTCGTTGCCGGAATACTCACACACTTCCGCCTGGGGAACAAAAAATACATCCTCTCCCCGCGGTTCGGACTCTTGCCACGGTTGGGTCTGTTGAGTCTGTGCTTCAGGATCTTCCTCTTGCCATTGCCCATTCTGATAGAAAATCCGCGAGATTCGGGTGTCTATGAGCACTCCGGGCAATTGAGTTTGAATCAGCTCTTCGGCCTGCTGAAGAAAATCCTTTGCCTTTTGGTAGGCAGGGAAGACGGCTTTGAAATGACCACCGTCTCGGATAAGAACACCTGTATCTGGGCCCACCTGAGCCGGATTGTCCTGCCAAGTATTCCCATCATATAATGGATCCTTTTGGTTGGCGATGGGCCAATTTTGGGGCGGTGGGGCATTAGTCGGCCACTGAGAACCACATTGGTGAGCCAACCAGGGCAAACTGGGCAGATTCGGATCAAAGGTCAACTTTCCTGTATTGTCCTTCCTGCATAGCCCCCGAAGCATCTGACCCAAAATCGCATTGGCCCCTACCATCACCGGCAACCGAGGCACACTAAACAGGTAGGTCTGAATCCGCTTGAACTCAATATGGACCACCCAACCTTCTTGCCTGTCCTGAGGTTCCGCCATCGTATTCTCCCTTGGTTGAAGGGGCTAAGACGTCCAAAGAGCCAGGATAGAGCCGCTACACACCCGTTCGTAATCGCCGAACCAAAGATTCTTCGATTTGAGCTATCAAGGTTTGGTACTTCTTATACCGGTTCCGATCGGTGGGATTGTTTCGGTCTAGACCAGACCTTTGATAGAGTTTGCCCGCCTGGTGCCAGTTGTCTTGGGTTAAACCTACTGCCCGCCCCACCACCAGAGGCATCAGAAGCTCATCCACTAAAGAAGCATCCTGGAGAAATTGCCAAGGCAATTGCCCCTTGTACCGAAATCGGACAAGAGTCTCTTCCACCACCGCCACTAAATACGCTCCAAACTCCTCGGAAGTCAATTCCTGAAGGGGCCGGGCCACGATCGGTTCGGGTTCGCTCAATATACTGACCACATCATCAGCACTGATCTTATCCTCGGCGGACAAAATGGCAAGTCGTCCGACAGCCTGTTTTAACTGCCGAACATTCCCACGCCAAGGATACCGGTGAAGCATCTGGAGGGCCTCTTCATCCCAAATTTTTTCAAGGGAATACGCTGTGTTGATTTGGTTTAAAAATTCCTGGGCCAATATATAGATATCTTCACCTCGTTCTCGCAAAGGTGGCAGTTGGAGGGTCATTCCATCCAGTCGGTAAAACAGATCTTCTCGGAACCAGCCTTCGGCAATTCCCCGTTCTAAGTTTTTATGGGTAGCAGCCAGAATGCGTACATCCACCTGTTTGGGCTGATTGCTTCCCACTGGGGAAAATTCGCCGATTTCCAGGAATCGCAACAGTTTCACCTGAACATTTAGAGTTAAGTCCCCTACCTCATCGATAAAAAGGGTACCTTTATCAGCCTCTTCTACCAACCCTTTCCGATCCCGGTCCGCCCCAGTAAATGCTCCTTTGACATGCCCAAACAGTTCGCTTTCTAGAAGAGTCTCTGATAATGCCGCACAATGAAGCACTCTAAAGGGCTTATCCTTTCGGGGGCTTGCCTGATGAATTGCCTTGGCGAAAAGTTCTTTCCCAGTGCCTGTCTCCCCCCGGATCAGTACTGGGATGGGAAACGGCGCCACTTTTTGAGCAATCCGTTTGGCTCCTAGGATAGCCTCGCTTTGGCCCAAAATCTGGTCAAAAGCCGGGCCAATAGGTTCTTCTTTCCTATCCCGTTGCCAACGGCGAACAATGGCTGGCACCACATCCAGTTTGATCGAATAGGAAAGATCGACTCGTTCGATCCCCCGCTCCTTGGAGGTATTCAGCAGTTCCACTTCGGAAGGTTCAAACAAAGTGTGAGCAGCCAGCAACATCGCCACCTGCGCCGCCGCATTTCCAGGGCTAAGAAGGATCGCAAACTGACTGCCACGTTCATAACGGGCATAGATCTGGCGGATCGTGCGGGCGGTAAACTCGTAGGCCTTGTTATAATCGTTGTGTAAGTTTTCCGAAGCATCGTGGCAATAAATCTGCCAGGAAAAATTCTGCTTTAAAAGCCACTCACGGTACTCGGCCGAAGTCTGCTGGATCGTCTTGCCCGCCTCAGCAATATCGTTCAAAAGATGAATTTCGTCAAATGGCTGGTTCTGGAGCAATCGGAGCACTGGGCCTGGATCTTTCTGAGGCTTATGTTGCTGGACTGTTTTCAGGTCCGACCTCCCAATCCAACTTATAAGCACCCTCATGACAGCCCCTTTCCCAACCGGCAAGTATAAAGAATCATACTCTATTTCCAAACATCCGTGGAGTACCCGGGTGCGGCTGATTTTTTGTGGTCAGTTTAGAAGAGTTGGGGAACATAGATAATCGCCAGGGCCTTCGAACCGGCTCTTCCACTGGCATCTTCAAAAGCAAAAAGCTCCGGATTCCAGATTGCAGGAGCTATGAGTTGCTGGAAGGAGTTTAGGTGTGGATATCTGGAAGTAAGAAGTAAAATGAGTAGGTTTTGTGCAAAGTTGGCTTTCTGGGGGTTAG
>JANXAQ010000165.1 GCA_025062105.1 Thermoguttaceae bacterium | reverse complement strand
AAATCCCTTCGGCCGGTCCATTGCCTCCTTGATCGCTTCCTGCATCTTATCGCGCATCCCCAGATCGGCGAGGGTTTTGAAGCGAGCAGTTTTCGGCTCCAGATGTAAGAGGACCCGTTCTCCCGTAGTTACTCCCTGAGTGAGGAGGCTACCCGGATACAATTGTTCTTTATAGCGGGCTTGGAACTGTCCTTCTTGTTTACTTTGGCGATCGGCAGGATTGAGCCCGCAAAGGATCTTTAGGGCTTCCAGGGCGGGATCGGCGTCTTCTCGGCTAAGCGGTTCCACCGGATGCCAGACCGTATCGATCTGATATTTGACGGCTACTGCCTGCTGAGTGTAGTCCAGCAACACGGCAGTAGCCCGGCGGTCCAAAGCCTCGGCCAGGATCCGACGAGCAATGTTAAAACCAGGTTTCTGCCGGGCAGCAATTAGCCGGGCTTGATTGACCTGGGGATTGGGGCCGCCTCGTGCCTCCAACAGAAGCGGAGGGCCTTTTTCATAAGCCGGCTTTTTCTCTGCCTCCATCTTGATTCCAAACAGCCTTACCGCCCGGGCCATACAGTAGCGTAGATGCTGCGGCGTGAGCACCCGCTCATCTATTGGTACCCGAGCGTTCCGATGCAAGATATATGCCGCTAACGGCCCCACATAGGCTACCACCAACAGCCCAAACGCCAGCCAAAAGTAAGGAATCCCCAACCAAACCAACACCATCCCCCCAAAGAACGCGCCAAAGACAATCGGATTCCAAAGAAAATAATCCAACTTGTGTTCCTGCACATCCCGATTGACCCAATCGGTCGTCGCTACCCAACAGAGGAATAACAGCCAACAAGCCAACAACTTCGGCCAACTCAGATAATATCCCGGCCCAGACCAGCCCGGTTTAAAAGTATATTCGGGCATGGAAGTCTGAGCCCAAAGTGGCTCAGTCCCTCCCAACATCAAAACCACTACTGCCAACCAACCCATCCACGCTCTGCACTTCTTAGGCATCGACACGTTCTCACCTATTTCATACCAAAGCCTCAGAGATCTTCCACAGTTGGAAGCCCAAAGGCGTTCCACAATCTGCCTCTTCCTCCCGACTGCTCCTTCCGAGCCAGAATTTCCTTTCGTAACTCCACTTTTGCATTTTTCTTAACTTACATTGTCTCTGTAGTTATGATGAAACATCCTTTTGCTCACCCAATTCCCTAAATCTATGTAAGCAGTTAGATCGCTTTCATACCCCAGAGGCTAAAAATGGCAAAAGTCGAGGAAAAATCCATCCCAAAAAGTTGTATATAGCAAGTTCCCGTGGCAGGCTGATTGTGTTTATCCTAAAAAGGGGCACGGAAACTGCTCGGATATCACTTTACGCCAACGCCGAAAGCTCGTTAAACAGTTTCTCAAACCATGTGCCTCCTGATCTTCTAAGTGATCTTTCCTAGGTATGCAATTTCTCCCAATGTAGCAATTAGCTTCTTTCGAAAGATTTGGGTTCCCCCTGTTGGGGGAGATCACTTACTGTTGTTGTGATGGTAAATACCTCCCAAAGAAAATAGGTGTATAACAGCAACCCTTGGCGGGAGAGGAATGTCTTCTGGTGTGATTCCTGCGAAAGCAGGAATGCGAAAGTGTGCCATTTGGCAGGGATGACAAAATGCACCGTTTGGTTGAAAATGGTACCCGGATGCCAAGGTCTCGGCCTTGAAGAGAAAAAGTCCCTTTTTTTCCGCTGCAGGTTGCAAGGGAGAGAGGAGCCGGCCTCCTGATGCTGGGACTGCCAAACCGATTACAAAATCCCTCGTTCTTTGACTTGGATGCCTTTTAGGGCCATCTTGAGGGCTTCAGGGTTGGGCGCCACTTCGATGGCCACTTCCCGATCCACCAATTCCTTTTCGACTAGCTCCTTTAAACTCATGGTAAAATCCTGCATTCCTTCTTTAGCTCCCAGGCGGATGGCGTCGGCCAGTTTGTCGTCTTGGCCTTCTAGGACTAATTTCCGCACAATCGGATTAAAGATCATGATTTCGACTGCCGGTACCCGCTGGACTCCGGGTTTAATCGACGGCAGGAGTTTCTGGGCAATAATGGCTTTCATGTTGAAAGCCAAAGCACTCCGGATCGACTGATGCATTGCTTCGGGAAACAGGTCCAGGATACGCCCAATGGTGCTTGGGGCGCTGGAGGCATGAATGGTGCCGAAGACCAAGTGGCCGGTTTCGGCCGCCTGAATAGCCGTCTCGAATGTCTCTCGGTCCCGCATTTCGCCCACCAGCATTACATCCGGGTCTTCGCGGACGGCATGCTTCATGCCTACCATGAAGTCTTTGACGTCCTGGCCGATCTCCCGCTGGTTAATGATGCATTTGTCTTCGGTAAATGTATATTCAATAGGATCTTCCAGCGTCAAGATGTGGCCTCGGTAGTGGTGGTTGATCCAGTTGAGCATGGAGGCAATGGTGGTGCTTTTGCCCGAACCGGTAACTCCAGCTAGAAGGATCATGCCCTGTTCGTATTTACATAATTCCTCCAAGATTGGTGGCAGATGCAGACTAGCAAAATCAGGAATAAAGTTTTTCACCAATCGGGCTACCAGTCCCACCTGCCCCATCTGCTGAAAGACATTGACCCGGAATCGCCACCGCTGTCCGTCCATCTCAATGGTGTGGGCAAAATCCACGCCGCCGTCTTCGTTGAAAATCCGCCACCGCCGCTCCCGAAGCCGGGGATCCACATCAAATAACGGGAATACCAATCGCTCCATTTCCTCAGAATCAATCGGCCCCCGGTTTAAGGGCCGAAGTGTCCCTGCTATCCGCACATGCGGGGGGCGGCCCACCTTCAGGTGTAAATCGCTCCCCTCCAACTTCACCACCGCCCGAAACAGTTTGTCGATCTCCAATTCCTGCCGCTTGCCAAACGAATACTGAAGATTGTTTTCCTCTTCCACATTGGTAGCCATGGTCTGTGTCCCCTCCTTTTTAGATAAGACAATTCCTAGTGCCGGAAGGCCTCTTCCCCGTCCGGAAAATCCTCTTTTGGGTTTCGGTGTGGTGGGATTTGGTTTCCTAATTTGCTCCCTCTTGTTTGTTCTTCAGAAATCGCCCAGAGCTTTTTCGGCCTCCGGTTGGTTTGATAATGGGTGCTCTCCTGTTGGCGAGGCTTCATAGCCGCACAGGAATCCCCCTGCTGTGCAAGTATTGTTTTACTTGCCGGATGGTGTATTGGCGGAAGTGGAACATGCCAGCGGCCAACACAGCGTCCGCCCCGCCATGCAAAATGGCCTCTGCCAGGTGTTCCGGGCGGCCTGCGCCACCACTGGCAATTACCGGAATGCGGACCGCCTGCCTCACCGCTCGGATCATCTCTAAATCATAACCAGTTTGGGTTCCATCGGCATCCATGCTGGTTAAAAGGATTTCGCCAGCGCCCAGACGTTCCACCTGTTGGGCCCAGGCAACGGCCTCCAACCCGGTCGGCGTTCGACCGCCGTGGATATGTACTTCCCAGATTGTCCGGCCATTCCGCTGGACTCGTTTTGGGTCAATGGCCACCACAATACATTGGCTGCCAAACCGCCGGGCCGCCTGACGGACAAACTCCGGATCCTTACAGGCTGCCGTATTGATCGAGACCTTATCGCACCCGGCCCGGAGGAGTTCTCGGATGTCCTCCAAACTGCGTATCCCACCCCCCACCGTTAGCGGCATGAAACAGACTTCTGCGGTCCGCCTTACCACATCTAACAGAATCTCTCGTCCCTCATGGCTGGCCGTGATATCCAAAAACACCAATTCATCTGCCCCTTCCGCCTCATATCGGGCTGCCACTTCCACCGGATCACCCGCATCCCGAAGATCCACAAACCGGGTTCCTTTGACTACCCGACCCTTATCTACATCCAGACAAGGAATAACCCGCTTGGCTAACATCGGGATACAACGCCCTCGGACAAGATACGATAATTCCAACTGGCCAACAGGCGAATCCTCATTCCAAACTCACTGACCGGAGAATCGGGGAGGATTTGGTAAACCTCATGGCGTCTGCCCCTTCAGCCTATTTCTTTGCCGCCCCAAACCTTCTACTGTAATCCACCCACCCCTATTGGTCAACGGATACCCCGAACTGGAATACCTCTGCCTCTCTAGCAGCAAATCAGCTTCAAACCAAAGTCGGCTGCCTCTCCCTTGTAGTGGGATTGGTTTTGGTCGGAACACCTCAGCCGAATGCTGTTGCCTTTGGCATCCTTCGGAACCCAGTGCTTCCGTTCCCCTGAAGGCAAAGGCAATATTTCAGCTCCCCCTACCACCGGAGCCAGCTATTCCTAAGAGCTATCCTGAAATGCACTTTCTATGACGAAAGGAGATTTCACTGCGATAAAACCTCTAGAATCGCCAAAATCCTATTTTTAAGCAGTGTCGCCAGGAGATGCTGGTCGGCCAAAACCCATTGAAACCGCCTACTTCCTAATGTCAGCACAGTTCAGCACAGCCTCTAAGGAAGCAGCACTATCGGTTTTGGGTTGGCCTGCTGCTGGGGGGCAACAAGTTGCCACCGCCGCTTACTCCGGAGTGCCCATGGCGGAGTTTTGGGGCGAAAGTAAGTCCCCTGTTTAGCAGAAATCTTGGAATAGTGGGATTACTTTGGCTCGGTTGGCTCTTCTAATTCGATGCTTTCTAGCACCAGCTCCTGGCTGCCTTCCAGGTGGATTTCGAGACTTCCACAGTGCGGACAACCCAACACCAATTCTTCCACCTGGCTACGGTATCCACAGCTCTGGCAAAGGCATTCCGCTGGAGGCTGCAGGATTTCCAAATCTGCTTCGGCTACCAGAGTACCTGGTCTGCTCATCTCAAAAGCAAACCGAAAAGCTTCCACCGATACCCCCGAAAATCGGCCGATCTGCACACGCAGCTTTACCACCCGGCCTTGGCAACCTGCCTTCTGCAACTGGGTTTGAACTTCTTCGATCAAAGCTTCTACAAGGGCTAGTTCGTGCATTTGGAGATGGTTTGGGTGCAGTTGCTCCAGGGGACAGGGGAGAAAGTTCTTTCTATTTTTCTATACCATTCAGCTGAGTGTGCAAACTATCTCTCCCTTATAGGAGGCTGTCTAAAAAAGAGATTTGGCTCCTTCGTCTGCCAAGTTGTTTCCATCACCAGGAGAGCTACAGGCCAGGATTTAGGCACCTTGACTACCCAGAGCCTTCAGCGGCCGTTGGAATAGGAAGATTGGCTACCTCCTTTTCAGACAACCTTTTTGCTCGACTTTTGCCATTTTAGGCCTTCTCCCGGAAGGGGAAACCTCTAACTCCTTGTAAATATTGGACTTAGAAAATCTTGTAAATATTGGACTTAGAAAATTGTGTAAACAAAAGGAAGTCTCGTCGTAACTACTGGAAATAAAAGGATTCAGGGAAAATGGCAAAAGTCGAGCTAAGAGGCTGTCCTGAAATCGGGATTTGGGCGGTTTCCCATGGGTTTTGGCCGACCGGCTCCTATCCTTCAGACTCCTTAAAAACAGGGATTTTGGGGATTCTGGGACGTTAGGAAGGAAACCTC
>JANXAQ010000140.1 GCA_025062105.1 Thermoguttaceae bacterium | reverse complement strand
TGTAGTGAACTTTATGGACTTTTGATTATATAGCCGTTCAGTTCTTCTATCCGAACACCTACTATCTATTGGGCCCTAGCAATGCTCGAGCTCTATATGTTGTGTTAGAGGAAGGGCATCGAAAATGCTATAAAAATATCCCCCTTGAATTATGCAGAGGTTCCATATAGCTAACTTATCGCCTCTAACAAAATGGAATTCTATCGAAACTGGTTGGGTCTTTTGCCGCTCATAAAGGGGAAAGCCAGCTCCTTTTGGTAGAGGCCCTTAGCTCGATTTTCGCCATTTTAGACCTTCTGCCGAACGGAGAGAGCTCGAACTCCTTGGGATTGTTGGACTTAGGAAATTGGGTGAACAAAAAGGAGGTTCGTCGTAACTCCCGGAGACAAAACAAGTTAGGGAGACTGACAAAAGGCAAACTACTTGGCAAGCCTCCAAAACACTATCTGCCTAACGGGAAGAGTTTAGATGGGAATTTAACCATAAAATTTTAGGGAACAATCCAGCGGGATGAAAGGGGCCAAGTTTTTCCCCCTTCTCCCGCTGCACCTAAAAAGTTCGGGTGTTTCGGAAGCAAAGAGCAAGCAGTGCTTTTTGTCCGCCGCAGCTGGGTGTGCTTTGCTTGGTGGCCTCTGTCAGCTCGAGTTTTGCCATTTTTGGCCTCCTGCCAAAGGGGAAAGCTCTAACTCCCTGGAATTATTGGAGTTAGGGCATTACATGAACAAGAGGAGGATTCCCCATAATTCCTGGCGCAAAAACAGTTAGGGAAAATGACAAGCTTCGAGCTGAGAGGCAGCCCTAAAATGGCATTTCCACCAGAAAAACAGTCTCCCTACCTGAATAACCCAGACTCCCCAAACACTCTACTTTACCGAACCGTCGATGAAAAGACTGGTCCCTCAAAACCCATTTGGAAAGCTCAAGATTCCGATTTCAGGACAGCCTCTAAGCTCGACTTTTCCCATTTTTGTAACTTCTTTTATTTCAAGAAGTTAGGCTTTGAGGGTTCCTTGTTCACCAATTCCCTAACCCCAGTATTTTTCAGTGGTTAGAGCTCTAACGGGAGAGTCCGGCTAGAAATTGGCAAAAGTCGAGCTAAGATAAACTCCCCCAGCGGGAGAGCACCCATTCTGTCAAGGATTGTTCCCAGATAGAGAGGAGGGTGGAGCTGGGAGGGGTTGATCTTCCGGCTGGAGGGCGTAATACAGGTGGATAAGGCTTAGCAGGGGGCCGACGGGACTTTCTAGGTATTCTTGCAGTTCGCCTTTTTGGGTAGGACCTGGTCCGGTGGCGGCTGGCTGAAGACCGCCCCGAGGACCCACGGGCAGGGCGTAAAAAGCGGCGGTGATAATACCGATTTGTTCCGTATACCGCTGCTGGGCGGCCCAACTTTGGGGAGGATCTACCACTTTAAAACTTTCCCACTCATACAGCGCTTTGCCGGGAGTGGTGCTTTCCATGCGCCGATAGAAGCCTTGGATGCAGTACCGTTTAGGCGTACCTTCTGAGGAACATCCGTCCAGCAACCAAGCGCGGGCCTTTTCCAAATGGACCCGACGGGCAGGCAGATATACCAATTGGCCTTTTTGGAGCATACCGGAGCTATTAAGAACCGGCTCCGGAAGAGTATTCAGGCCATCCACCAACAGCCGTAAATAGACAGGCTCGGGAAGATGGTTTTCCACGACAATTTGGTACACTTCGCCACGGCGGAACAAGACGTATTCCTTCTGTCCGATCGGTTGGGAAGCCCGAGGACGGCCATCCACATAAATCATCAGCCGGAAAGGAAACCCTGGCTCAAATTGAGGGGGTGAAGGCACAGGCTTGGGTTCCGAAGGAGGCGAGGATGGAGGTAGGGGATACTGGGGGCTAGGGGCTTTGGGAGGCAGCCAGGCCCAGGCGCCATCCAAGGAAACGCCTAACATCCCCAGTTCTTCATTGGTCAATAGGACGGTGCGTTGGGAGCGACACAAAGTTCGTCCAGTGGATAAATGGGTCAATTTGCACTGGAGCGTCAACCGCCGGCCCGAGCGGGCCGAAAAGCTACCCACGATCACCGCCTCCGGCGTTCGTGCCTGCACGGTAAGGCTTCGGGTCTGGGAAGTCGGGAGGAGTTGGGGGGTCCATTTGTTCCGTATTAGGGCGGTATGGAACTCTTCGTAAGGAAACACTCGAAAACCCATCAAGGAGGCCTTCTGGTGAAGGGCTTTTTCGAGATTTTCGGCGCACCAGCGGCCTAGACAGCCCGGCCCGCCGTCCAACAAGCTTCCCAGGCAAGGCTGCTCACTCAGGGGACGAAACTCCGCCACGGCAATCTGGACCACTCCATGTTGGGCCGCTTGCTCACCTATCTGCTCGGCAAACTTTTCTAACACACTGGAAAGTGAAGCTTTGGAAATCGTGGCCACCACAGGACAGAAATATGCAACAGGCTGATAGAATTTGAGAGTCTGTTCCTGCTGATAAATTTCTCGGGCGGTCTTAGTTACTTTGGCAAACAGGTAATCGACTAATTCTTGCAAGCTGATTTGATTATTTTCATCTCGGTCGGCATGCCCGGCAACAGCCTGGCAAAGCCAGAAACCAAAGTTCGATTGTTCGACCAGCGGCCAAACTGGGGAGGATTGTTCTGCTCGGCTGCTGGTCAACAGGGCCAACCCCGGTGCATCTTCCAATGCTTCCGCTAGCTGCTGGCTGCCAACGCGGGGGAATCCGGCTGTCTTATCCGGTTGGAAAGGTGTATCTATGATCATCAATTTCCATTTGGCCCGGCAGGTTTCTAGTTGCTTTTTCAACCAGGCCACCGAGAGGGAGGTTTCTGCTGGCTGAGCAGGCTCCCAATCGGCTGTCGCTAACCAAAGCTCCCCTTTTGGCGATCGATAGACTTGACCTGTCCAATAGATCAGTAGGCCATCCTCTGGCTTTATCTGGGCAAAGAACTCAGGAATTTGCTTTTCTAAATTCTTGCGCAGAGGGTGACTTTGGGGTTTATCAGCCCGGCAGGTCATCAGCAAGAGGTGTTCGGCCGGATAGCCTGCTTGGAGCAGTTGTTCGGCTAGGCCATGTACGTCATTGGTCCGAAAGGCTCCTTCCGGGTTTGATTCCGACTCGACGGCCACCAACAAAGCATAAGGCTTCGAAGGCCCGGAAGTTACCAAGAGGCTTCTAGAGGGCTGATCAGCCAAAACCAGCCCCCCGAAGATGCCCAAAAATACTCCCGCCATCCAAAGGCCCTCTTTAAACGGAACTTGGTACCACTTGGAAAAAGCTCCCCTCCGGTTCATGGCAGTGCTCCTCGGGACGTGGATAGTTAGGGCAGATTTGTCATGAAATTGCCAACAGTTGGATTTCTCCTGGATTTCTCCGAACCATTCGCCCATCAGCATAACCCCACCGAATGGCGAAACTTTCTCTCGCCTCCAAGCCCGCGGTCGGTCGGCCAGAGGCAGCGCAGCTAAGGGCACCTTTTGACACCCAAGACCCCAGGGCAAGGGCGAAGGGCAGCAGAGGTAAATTAGACTACCGGAAGGATCCATATCCCTTATTCTCTCTTATTCTCTGCGCCCTCAGTGGTTCTCCATATCATCCTGTCTCTGGGACCCAACAGGTAAGGGAAAACAATACGCCTTGCCCTTCGGCTAAAATGTTCCACTCTAACTTTTACTTACTTTTTGAAATACAAGAAGTTACAAACACGGCAAAAATTGAGCTGAACATATGTTTGCAATGAGTTTGTCAGTCTTATATGGAACCTCTGCTATAGAAGCTCTGCAGAATTTAAAGAATATATTTTGCACTATTTTGGCACCCCACCTCTAACCCCATCGATAGGAGTACTAGCACTGCTAGCAACTCCATAGAATAGGACCTTGACTCAGGGGCCGATCATTACCAAATCCAGGGTTCATGTAGTTCACTATATGTTCAGGATTTTGGAGAGGCTCCTTCTTATGGGGGGCCGATGAGGATCAACGGCGCCCAGAAGTAAGGAGTGCGCCATTGGCGTTGGCTTCGGACCCAACGTTTGGCCTGGTGCAAGGCTTGGGCGTAGTTAACTGCTTGGGGAGGCGGCGGTGGGGGGTTAGTAGGCTGTGCTTGGGCGGCGGTTCGGTGGGCCTCGATCAGAGCGGCCTCCTGCTGCGCAAGAATGGCGCAAAAATAGCTCACTGTGCTGGCAGCGGCCAGGTCGTCTAGTAGCCAATTACCTGCTACGACCCGCCGAGCGCCTGCGACTAAAAACCCCCGAGCCAATGACCATACCCCCTCCCCAGGTTGCTGTTTTCCCAGATTCGTTTGGCAGGCTGCCAGAATTGCCAGCTCACAGCCGGCCAGATTCAATTGGCAGCTTTCCTGAACCGTTAAAAATCCGTCATCCGAGGAATCCTGCTGGCTGCCTGGCGTCAGAGCCAAGAAAGCTCCCCAAAAGTGCCCCAAAGCCGGGTCTACTCGGCCATGACAGGCCAGATCTATGATTCGCCGTCCTGGTGCCAGCTGACGAAGGTTGGCTTCGGTGGCCTCATGACGGCTGAGGCTGCGTACGGAAATCCCCTGTTTGCCAAAGACCTCCGCAACAAACCGAATCTCCTCGGCACTATATCTTAAACTTGCATAGGCCACTGGAGAGGCTGTTTGGCCATCTGTGGGGACGGCAGAAGAGTTGGAGGTCCCAGATTCTCTGCTAGCCATCCCATTCTGGGCCGGCGGCCAGACCGGCCAGAACTGATAAATACAATCCCCCACGGCCAGCACGGGTTCCGAAGCCGGTTGCACCCTCTGGGCCTTCCGGTGCGCAAGTTTCACTAGGACCGTGGCCGACGGCCCGTAGAGGATCGGCGGTCCGACATCCAATAGATATTTGGGCGGGGGTCCCTGCGCAACCACCAGGGTCTCCCAGGGCAACCAAACCAACGTCCCATCCGGCACCACCCCAAGCAGCTGATAATCCCCGTTGAGCAGCCCTTCTCGACACTTGGGCGGGATCAGGACCTCCCAGAGGATGGCTAGGTACTGGGCTGCTTTGGCTTCCTGGGTCTCGTTCATCGAAGTGCCCAGCAGTTCTAATAGGCCAGTGCCCTCTTCCTGGATCATCAGCTTCGCTACCTTGGAGGCCGTCAGAGGCCCGGCCGGCAGTTTCAGCGCTTGGGCTTGCTCTGGGGAAAGCTCCAATGGTGCTAGTTCCACCTGACCGGTAGGATGCACCGCTAGCACGTAGCTAGCCTGTTGGCCGAGGAAATATTCCAAAAACAGCATCTTGTGATCTTTTATCCATGTTTTCAGACGTTTCCAAGCTACTGGCTTTTGGCCCTCCTCCAAGACCAGGCGGTAGGTGGGACTGGCATTGCGTAGGGCGGCGTAGGCTTGAGTGTAGTCGGCTTGAGCGGCTCGAATCGCTTCCAGAACCTGAGTTTCCTGAGGAGCTTTTTGGGTGGGGGAAAGATCAGTGCGGCTGCGCAAAAGTTCCCATTGATGCTGGAGGCTGGCCAGTTGGGCGGCCAGTTGACTTTCTCGTTGGCGCAGAGGCTGCGCTTCGGTTTCCGGCAAACCAGCCAGGAGATCCAATCCAGTCAGTTCCATGTGCTCCAGGAGGCTGCGTGCTCGGCTGCGTTCCATGGTAGTAAACAGTTCTGGAAGTAGACCTAACTGGGCCTGCCAATGGATCATTTGTTCAAAAAGTGCCGACCATCGGCCGAAAAACTCACCTCGTTCCCATTCGCCACCTGCTATATGAATCCGTTGCCTTTCCAACCTCTGGAAAGCCTGTTCCACTGCCCAAAGGGCCTCCAGGGGTCGCTGGTTTTTCCATAGGATTTGCGCCCGGTCCGCATAGACACGGGCTAACAACTGGCCTTCGCAGTACGTCTGCTGGAGAATCTGTTCGGCTTGGAGCAAGAGGGATTCTGCACGCCGAAGGTCCTGTTGGGCTAAGGCAACCTGAGCAAGGCCATACAGGTCCCGTGCTACCGCCGGATGCGGCGAACCATAGAACCGCCGATGTTGCTCCAAAGCTTGCTTCCACCGAGTTTCGGCCTCGGCAAATCGGGAGCAATTTTTAGCGACCATGGCCAGCGATGCCAAGCAGTCGGCCACTAAAGGATGCTCTGGACCAAATGCCTTTTGTCGAATTTGCAGGGCGTTCTGATAGTGGGCTTCGGCTTGGGGGTAGTCGGCTTGGCTCAGATACACATGGCCTAATCCCATCTGAAGAGCGGCCAGGGTAGGATGATCTGGCTGAAGAGTATGCTGTAGGATTTCTTGGGCTTGCCGATAAAGCTGACCTGCTTCGGTGAGCCGATGCTGCATCAGATACAAGGCCGCCAGGTTCGCCTGGCACGACGCTACCGAAGCATGGCTTCCTCCCAAACAGGTTTGGCGGATCGTTAAGGCACGGCGCAAATGGTTTTCTGCCTGCGCATAGCGTCCTTGAGCAATGTCCAGTTGGGCGATATTGGCCAAACTATCGGCCACTTCCAGATGGTCCCATCCCCATAAAGCCGCTCGCATCTGAAGGGCTTTCTGGTGGTAGGAGTCGGCCAAGTGGAATCGGCCCCAATGCCGATACAACTCCCCTAAATTATTCAAAACCGTAGCAATTTGAGCATGAGCCTCTCCGAAAGCGCTCTGATAAATGCCTAAGGCTTCCAGATACAACGGTTCAGCCTGCTCATAGCGAGCCTGCTGCCAATAAAGAAGTGCCAAATCGTTCAACGTCGTGCCAATGGCCGGGTCGCCTCTTAGAAGCGTCTTTCGCCGAATCCGCAACGCCTGCTGATAGAGCGGTTCCGCCTGGGCATATCGGCCCTGAGCTTGCAAAAGGACTGCTAAATCATTTATAACTGTGGCTGTCTGAGGATGGTATAGACCAAGTTTATCCTCATAAATGTTTATCGCTTGCTGGAAGACCCGTTCCGCTTCGGCATACCGAGCTTGATGGTAATAGATTTTGCCTAGCAGAGAGTAGACGATCGCTCGGTTCAGGGGCAGCGTGCGCAGAGGACCGTTGGCCAGTTGTAACAGCTCCTGGGCAATCGGCTCGGCCTCTGAATATTTGCCCCCTCGAATTAGCTCTTCACATTGCGCCTGAATTTGCTGGAACTGTTGGAGCAATTGGGCTTCCGTCTCCTCCGCCCGAAGCGGCTTTGGGCTAAGCAGTACTAGCAAGCACTGCAAGAGGACAAACACCACCTGGATTCGGCACCAGCTCCGCCGAGGCAATGGCCTGCAAACCCAAAACGACATCCTCCTACCCTGGAAAACCTGCCCCAACGAGGTCCAGAGATCGTCGTACACATTCCCAGATGCGACCATACCCACTTCAGTTCCCCTCTTCCAAGCAGCAACGCCCCTTGACGGAGGATAAGGATTCTCTTCCCCCAAATTTACTCCCTCTGTACTTATAGGTATCTCTCTACCCGCTTATCCTGCTCACAGATACGGGCGAGATGTCCGGATAAAAGTCATCAGAAGTGTTGAAAAATTGAAAGGGCCCCCTCCAAAAAAACTGAATATGGACTGACCTTTCGGGCCTTTGGATTCGGTATGCATTCGCCCGCCCGATTCCAACCCCTCCGCTCGGTAGGCTGCTGGCAGGGCTAGCAACCTTATCTATTCGGTTCGAGGCGGCGGGCACCAACAAATGGTACCAACTCTTCTTCAAATAATGCACTCGTTTCTTAAATATTTGTGAACTTTAGGAACATTCACTCCCTGCTGTTACGAAATGATTTCCACATTTGGGCACTCTCTGGGGGGCTGCCAGTATAGTTACCAGCCCTCTATATACTATTGTCCCACCCGATATAGGGGTCCTAGTCCTAGTAGTAGCCTATATGTACGTAGTGTTGAGAGAAGGGTCCCAAAGCCTATCGAATCAAAAGTTCATATAGTCCCCTAATTATATGTTTAGGATTTTGCGGAGGTCCCTTAGGCGTTCTAACCTATGGCAGGGAATGACATAAAAATATTTTTATCGAATTCTTCTAGATTCCTCCTGTGTCTCGACTGTGCCCATTGTCCGAATGGTTTTGCCGCCGGCAGTTCCGAGGAAACTTTCGTTAGTTCAATTAATTTCCTAAATTCAATAGTTATAAAGGGTTAGAACATTCCACTGGCAGGGGGATACCAAAAAGGCCAACGTCGAACCCTCTATATGGACTTATATATGGGGTTGCCGAAAGAAGGGTACATATCCACACCACTGGCCGAGCAACAAACCAGCCAAAGTTTTCCTCCTTCCTATGCCTGCTCAGGAGGGTTTGCCAAGCACATTTTGGCGGAAACTCCAGCGAGGGAGCAAAATCCGCTAGGACGGTAGGTCTGAGCTGAGCAGGGCGAGAGGGTGCAGATTCGGGAAGGTTCTCCTTCTGGACTGGGCTGTCTGAGGGGAGATCGGAAGGAGGTAAAGGAGAGGGGGAACGACTGAGACCGGTACGGGTGTATATCTTCCGCTCCGTATAACCGGAGAATTGCTGGTTTTGGCGTATCTTCGCCTGGAGCCGAGAAACAGCTTCCCTATCGACCTCCGTAAATAAGTGTTCCGTTAACGAAGCGACCCCGAATAGAGTAGGTTTCAGCTTCTCCGCACTCAGCCAAGCCCATAGCACCACTTCGCCATACGGCGGCGATGCCCGAAGTTCATAACTGCCACTGGCATCCGGAATCATCACCGGTTGATGCGGGCCGATCTGATTGTCCGGCTGATGGCAGTTAGGAAACAGGCAGAGGATTTGCCCATCGGGTTGCTGCGCCAGCACATATAAATATCCAGCCCGAGTGGAACTGATGGTTAATTGGATTTTTTCGCCTCGCCCGTCGGGGCCAGCCGGAGGACCATAATAGACAGGATCTGCCCGGTTTAGTTCAATCCGAACTGCTGCCGTCTCAGGAGTATCGCTGATGGGAGAAGTGTTTGGAGATTCTTTGGTGCTGCTGGCTGGGGACTCCCCCCCGGTGCTAGGACTCTTAGCACCGGCGGGCGAAACTCGCTTGGACGGTTCGCCTCCTGACTGCTCTCCCAGAGGATACTGTGTCGCAGAGGCTGATTCGGAAGTCAGTTCAGGAGCACTAGAGGGACTAGGGGGGTGGTGCGCAGAAGAAGCGATTCGGCCCGTACCAGCACCGGAGGAAGCGGTAGAGGAAGAGGCCGGAGCATGAGGTGGCGGAGGTTCAAGACTTTCGGAGGGGTTTTGTTGGGGTTGGGAGTGCTCGCTGGGAGGGGAGCTTCCCTGAGCCATCGGAGCAGAGGATTCGGTCAAGGCCCACCGGCTTTTGATTTTTTCCCAAAGGGAGGGGCCCCAGAAGATACCTATACTTAAAATCAGTATACCTACGGCCACTCCCAACAGTTCCCATACCCAGACGGAAGAGCTGGGAGAAACCATTTCAGGTGTCTCCAGCAACTGGCAATCACAGCGGCGGCTGGCAGAAGGAGGCGGCTCTGGAGAGGAGGCCGGCTTTTCGAATAACAGAGGCAGATTGGCCCCGACTGTAAAAGGTTGCAGAACTTCAGCCACTTCCCCTGGAGTGGCAAACCGGTCCTGAGGATTTTTGGCTAACATCCGATGAACCACCTCAGCCAATTGGGGAGGGATTTGGGGCCGAAGTTGTCGAATCGGCTTGGGCAACCGACGCCGATGGCCCTCTAGCTTATCCCAAGCGGTTTTGTATTCCGGCAGATCGAAGGGCACTTGCCCTGTCAACAGCCTATAGAGGGTACAGCCCAGGCTGTAGATATCTGCACGAATATCTACCTCTCGGCTATCGGCTACTTGCTCTGGAGCAATGTAATCGACAGTGCCGAGGGCGGTACCTGCCTGGGTCATTTCCGGGGCGAACTGAAGGAGATCTCGGCAGAATCGGCCTAAACCTAAATCGAGGATTTTCACCTGCCCTTGCCGGGAAAGCAGCAGATTGGCGGGTTTGATATCTCGATGGACTAATCCATGTTCATAAATACACTGTAGTCCTAATGCCGCCTGCCGGGCAATTTCGCAGGCATCCGCGATGCGCAAATGGCAATAACGAGCCAATATCTGCTCCACATCGCATCCTTCTACATATTCCATCACCAGAAACCGCTGGCCATTCTCCGCACGTCGAGCATCTAAGGCACGAACAATGTGCGGATGATTGAGTCGGCCGATCAGTTCCATCTCTCGATCAAAGCGGCGGACCATTTTAGGATCGGTCAAAAACTCCGGAGGGAGCATTTTGATCACTACATACCGCTTCAATACCGTATGAAATGCTTTATACACATGCCCCTGCCCACCCCGGCCCAACCGCTCCAAAAGCACATACTCCTTCATTTGAGACAAATCTGATCCAGAGTCTTGAACAGCCCCGGCCCCTTGGTTCGGCACTCCCCCTCCCGAAGAAAAGGATTCTACTAGCCGAGCTATCGCCCGCTGGCACTCCGGCTCCTTCAGATAAGGAGACTCCAGCGGCTGACGCACCGAGTCCACCAAGGCATCGGAACACACGGATTCCAACTGATCGGCTTTCCTCCGACATCCCGCGCATTGCTCCAAATGTTCAGCTACTTGGAAGGCCACCTCCTCTTCCAACGTCCCCAACAAATACCCAGCAATCTGATCTTCAGCAGGGCAGAAGAGCGGCTTCATGGAAAAATTCTCCTTCTCCGCGCGGCACGGGTGCCCCTTATTGAAGAAAACGAGCTGTTGTTACGATTCCCCCTTAGTTAGGGGGACCTTTCCCTCTTTATTGCCTATACTCCTAGGAACTAGGTGCTTCCCCTTCTTCTTTGACTCTTCACTCCCTTCCCCGTTGGTCTCTCCCAAGCCCACCTCGATTAAACCCAACAGGCCCCCATCTGAGGGGAATGTTCATCTCTTTTTCTTTTGATCGAGGAAGACTGGATAAAATAGAAATAGAAAAATGTACAAATGTTCCATAATCTGTGCATAATTTAAAGACGATATTTTTACACCATTTGGCACCCCCTCCCTTTACCCCAATATATAGGGAGACAAGCCCTGCTGCCACCTAGATATAGTAGCTGTCTGCCTGAGGCGAGCCGCTCCCTCCCAAATCAAAAGTTCATAAAATGTTCAGTATTTTTCAGAGCCTCCGGGTAGATGTGAAAGATCTTTAGGTTTTTTATATCCAACGGGTTAGTTATAGGTGGTCTATAGATAGCCCATTTCTTGGAGCTCTTGGCGGAGACGTCGGAGAATACGATATCGGGCCGCTCGCACCGCTTCGGGCGACATGCCCAATTCTCGGCCTACCTCCCTAGAGGAAAGACCATCCACTGTGGTGCGCCAAAACGCCCGAAACGTATGGTCTTCAAAATCGGAGCGAATTTCTTCAAGAATTTGGCGGATCAGGAGTTTTTTCTCGGTAAGCTCGGCTTCCGGAAATTCTAAGCAATCCAGAAGTTCTCCGGAGTCCCAGGCCGCAGGAGGTCCGGAAAAAGAGTTCGTTTCACTATCCCCACTTAGCGGCGGGGAGCCCTCAGGGGCGGGAATAGAGGAAAACCAACTTGTAGAGCCGCCTTTGGCAACGGGAATTCGAGGTTTGGTGCGGAAATACTCAGCAATACAATGCCTTAAGATCTGATACAGCCAAGCGCGGAATTTCCCACGCTGAAACTGACCGATCGCCTGGGAAATCTTCATGAAAAGTATCTGGAGGAGGTCTTCTGCATCGTGAGGGGGGATGCCAGCCCCCCTGATGTGGTGATAGACTACCGGCCCCCAAATCCGATACAGCCGTTGCCACGCCGCTGGATCCCGACGCTGAACCCCCAACAGCAACGTGGAAGAAACCGAAACATTTCCATTCCGGCCAGGCCAATTACTGGCAGATCCCATGACCTCGCCCCCAAAAATTTTCCAGCAACTTCTTTGAAGCTATCTACCTCTGGGCCACTTGTCAACACCCCCATTTAGGGGGTTTAGGGCTGAGAAGATCTTTGGCTACTACCCAGAATGAGGAAAAGCTTGTACCTAGTCTTACTCCTCTTTTAGGAAGAGGCCATCTGCTCTGCAATAATGTCTGGAATCCAAAATCTGCTAGATAACAGTTCAGCTTCAGCCAACAGATGCCTCCCCGCTACCCCCGGTCCACTCGACTTTTACCAATTTCCATGGTGGACTCCCTTTGAGATGCTTTAACCCTTTGAAAATATTGGTGTTAGGAAATTTGCTCAACCAGCCATCTCAAAGCTTACTGTGTGAAAAAAGTTATAAAAAGTGGAAAAGTCGAGGTTAGTAGAGCACCTGTGTTTTGTCATTTTTCCTCACTTGGTTTGCGTCCGCCAGTTAGGGCGATACATCTATTTGTTCACCTAATTTCCTAATTCCCATAGGTGCAAGCAGTCCGAACGTTCCCCATCCCTGGGGGAGGCTAAAAATGGCAAAAGTCGCCAGAGCACAGCATTTGCCGATCCCAAATCCTAGCTGGGGGATGCGAGGCCGGGAGGAACACAGCCGTGGGGGTTAGCGGTGAAGAGCCGCACTCCCAGCTTTTGCCTTCGCCTCCCTCCTCAGCGACCGCTTGCACATGCTGCCCTTAAACCTACGGACTTTCCGCCGAAGGCTTCAACCAGTCCCCTTCATATTACTATCTCTCCCCCCCCACACAGAGGGGGCATGAAAACGAAAAATAAGCCTTTTTCATCTGGTTGCAATGCTTCTTGCCCCGCTCTTCTTTCTTTGTGCGGCGTAACATCCACTCGTTTTGATTGGTAGAAGGCAATGCACCTCTCCAAACCCAGAAGCTAACGAGTACTTCCAGAGGGTGATCTTGGGAGCCGAAATGGAAAAGGAGCTTTGGTATGAAAAAACATGTGCAGGCGGTGATGATGGTAGTGGTTTGGGCCCTGTTGATGGTGTCGGGGCATTTGATTTTCCGGCAGGTAGTTCCGGAGCAGTCATGGGCGTATCGATTTGTATATGAGCGGGGGCCGATCCAATGGGCTATTGTTGGGGTAGCTGTATGGACAGGCATAATGCTCTACGGCCGGTGGCGTCGGTATTGTCGGCAGGGAGCGAGGTTCCGGCGTTTTCTGGAACAACAATCGCCTCCGCCGGACGCCCTGGCTGAGGTGCTCCGACGCGCCAGCCGGTTCTGGCAAGAGGCAGGCCCCAAAGCAGTGCGGACGTATCTGGATCGGCTCCGCAGCGAACAGCACGAAGCGCTGGACAAATACTATGAGGTGGTTCGATATGTGATTGGCACGTTACCTTTTTTAGGGCTATTTGGGACGGTGGTCGGGTTGACGATGGCGTTGGAACAGGCTTTTTCCCAGGGGCCGGGCAATGGGGCCGTGGAAAAGTTCGTTGCTGGCTTGGCCGTGGCGCTGGATACCACCGTGTTAGGCATGGCCTGTGCAGCGCCGCTATTTGGTTGCTTCCAATGGCTGCTGGCCCGCCACCATGCCTTGGTCGATCAAATCGTGGAGTATCTGCGGGCCCAGTTCCGCTTGGAAGATGTTCCCGACCAGGATGAGGCAGTGGCTGTGCTCCAGGAAGAATTGGGCCGGATCACCAAACGGATTGCGGAAGAGGTTAAAACCTTCTATGCCGAATTGGCCAAACAAACCAAAGCCACTTTCAGCGAACTGGCGACCGAAAGCGTGGATAGCCTCCGGACGGTGTTAGAGCAAGGAGTTCGGCAGCATCTGGCCGAGTACCATCAAACCCAACAAACCGCCATGGAGACCTTCACAACCCAGACGACGGAGTTATTCCAGGAAGGGTTTCGGCAAGTTTCGCAGACACTGAGCCAGCGGTTGGAGGAGATTTTGCAAGAGCATCGCCAGCTTATCCACCAGCAGAGTGAAGCCCTGCAGGCCGAGCAACAACGGTTCCATCAGCAGCAGACCGAACTGCTTCAGCACCACGGGCAGACGATGGCGGAGCGGTTTGAGCAGGCCGTGGGCCAAATGGGCCAACAATTGGCTCAGGCCTTCCAGCCGAGCTTCTCGGCGCTCGAACAAGCTTTGCAACGCACCCAAGAGCAGTGGTCTGGACATCTGGAAGAAGCAGTCCAGACGGTTGTAGCCGGTCTGCGCCCCATGGTGGCCGAGCTGATCCAACAGACTGCTCAAAACGCCCAGCAATTCCACAGCAGCCTGACCAATCGGCTGACCGAGCATATGAACCGATTGGAACAGGCTATCCACCATCGCACGCCGGAAGAGATCGTTATTCGGTATCGAGATGGCAAATACCGCAAGGAGATTGACCGATGCCACGAAGCAATTCTCGTGTAATGATCTTTGGGCTGATGTGTGTGGTGCCGGTGTTGCTTTGTTTCATTGGTGGGGGTGTGTTGTTGTACGTGGCGGCCGACGAATCCTCAGGCGAAGTGGCCCAAAGGGTGCAGGATCACCAGACCGCCGCCCAACTGGAGGAAAAATGCCGGGTCCTGCACCGACGAATTGCCGAACTGGAAGAACAACTGCGGGAGGCGGACCGTCGGCTGGAGAAAGCCAAAAAAGCGGAAGGCCTCCAATCCCAGGTGTCCCAGCTCCAACAAGAAAGAGAGCGACTCCAGCAAGAACTGGAACAATTACGAAAGCAATGGGAGGAGATCCAGAAGCGGCTTTCTACCAGTAGCCATGAGCTTGCAAGGCTGGAACAGGAAGTGGCCAAAGCTCAGGCGAAGTTGGCCCACCTTCAGCAGAAGATCCAAGAGATGCAGCCAGGGCCCGGAGAAGCCCAAGACCAAGGCCCTACCATGGCCGAACTAGAGGCAGCCAAACAACAACTTACCGAAGCTCTCCAACGGCAAAACAACATCAACGAACAAAAGCAGGCCCGTCTGGATGAGTTGAGCCAAAAGGTCAAAGAGCCGGGCCGGACACTCCGAGTAGATGAGATTCGCGGATCGGGTCAGTGGCAACTACCGCCTAACCCGCTATATGTCGAATGCGACGGGCAAGGCATTCTGCTGCAACCGGAAAAATGTCGTCTCCCCACCAGGCCTACCTCTTCCCAGGAAGAGGAGTTTCTCCGAACCGTGCGAGACCGGAAATATGTGTTGTTTTTGGTTCGGCCCAATGGGTTCGATAGTTTCCGGGTATATCGGCAACTGCTCCGACAAAAAGCCGGGGGAATCGACTACGGCTATGAACCTATCCGCCAAGACGGGGAAGTGCTTTATCCAGAAAGGAACTAGACGATGTGGACCTCTGCCAGAAAAGCGGAAGTCTCCTTAATCACGCCGATTTTTGACGTCTGCTTGACCATGACGATCATCACCTTAAGTCCTGGCGTCCTTCAGTATGTGCAGTGGGAGCAGATGCGGCATGGTGCGGAGGAGCCTGGGCTGACACAGCAGGATATTGAACGGCTTCGCACCCAGTACCAGGAGCTTTGGCGCCGATATGAGGACCTGCTGGTCCAATTGCGTCAAAAAGCTTCCCCAGAGGAACAAGCGCCCGTAGATATCCACCGGCTCCAAGCCGCCCAGCAGGATCTACACAACCAGATCGAAGCGCTCTGGCAGGAGATTGAGCGCCTTCGGCAGCTCTTGGAGAAAAGCCGCCCCGCAGACGCACAGACTCAAAAACGGCGCGAAGAACTCCAGCGTCTGTTAGAAGAACTCCAGAGAGAAATCGTCCAGGCCGAAGAGCAACTCAAACGGCTTTGTTACACCAAAGAACAACTAGAAAAAATTAACCAACTTAAAAAGGCAATCGAACAACTCCGGCGCCAGCTCGACGAAGCCCAAAAGAAAGGCGGGGCCTTGAACGAACAGATCGCCCGCCTGGAAGCCAAGTTGCGAGAAAACGCCCTCGTCATTAAGGTGCACCCGCGTGCTCGGCATCCGGAGGGGATGCAACCTTACGGCGTCATTGTCCACCAAGGGACTCTGACGCCGATCAAACCTCCTTACTATGAGGGATTTCGCATCTTGGGTGGAAAGATTTTGATTCGTTTTGTTCGCTCTGGGCCGTCGGCTAGCGACGCCTTCCAACCCGGTTCGGAGTTCCTCCAGTGGATCAATTCCATCGACCCTAAAAAAGAATATGTGGTGTTTCTGGTGGCGCCGGATTCCTTCGATACCTTCCGGGTCGCCCGCGAAGAACTCCGAAAACGGAACATTGCTTGCGGATGGGAACCTCATGAAGAAGGTAATGGCAACGTGCTGATCGACCCAGACTCCAAACCTTCCGACAACGAAGGGCCGGTAATTCAATAGGCGCCCGGAAGGAAACAAAAATGAGATTTGTCTTTCCCTTGGCATTGTCTAGCCAATCCGACCTCATGGGCGCTCAGACAAACGTAGTAGGACACATTTTTCCTTATATCCCCTTTCCCACAGAGGAGGACTGCTCTATGTGCTCGAATCGATTAGTTGAAGGCCGAAATCGCAAAACTAGCAAACTGGTGGATCAACGGAACCGCTTCCTGGGGAGTTCCCCAGGTCTGGTAGAATCCAGCCGGGAGGCTCCGACGCATCCTTGGAGAAAAGGCCAACCCGTTTCGAGGCTTCTGTGGAGGTGGGTTACTGGGTTGAGTGTTTGGGTCTGTTTGGCCTGGGTGGCTGGAGATGGGTGGTTTGGAATTGCCTATGCTGCCGAGCAACCGGCCGAAGCAAAACCTCCAACGGCGCCGCTTCCGGCG
>JANXAQ010000114.1 GCA_025062105.1 Thermoguttaceae bacterium | reverse complement strand
GTTACTTTGGATACATTGCACAATTTGGGAAAAATCATTTAGAAAATCAGCAGATCTTTAGTTTCGGAAAAAGATTTATCTATATTTTCTATTTGATCCATTCTGTGTTGTTCAACGAGTTTTCCTGCTTTGCCTAAAGTGATGTCCGAGCGTCTGAACTTTAACTTGTGTATAACAGCGAGCCTCCGCGGGAGAGGCCGGCGGAGCCGAAGGCGACGCCGGGTGAGGGGGCATGCCTCCCTGCCCATGCCCGGGGAGGGGCATTGCTTCCCGTGGGCTTCGGCAGAACGATTGGCGGGAGGAAGCCAACATAGGTCCCTCCATACTGATTTTTTGTGCTTTCACAGTGAGGGGAAGATTTTCCCCTCACCCCTGCCCCTCTCCCGCGGAGGGGAGAGGGAATGGACGAAGGAGCAGCCCACAGAAGCCTGGATTCCCGCTTGCGCGGCAATGACACTAAAGGCCCCCTCACCCGGCCGGGCTATCGCCCTGCCACCCTGTCCTGCCGTGGGCAGAGGGTTTTTTTGGAACCCTGCTTGCGCTGCGGAATCAGACCGGAAAGGCGGCAGGCAGAAGGACATGTTCTGCCATCCCTGGTTGTGCTCTGGAGCAAGGGCCTCTTCTTGCTTGGGCGGAAGGGTTACCTAGGCCGTTTGGTCAAAACCCTCCCGCAGATTCTCTTGGTCAGTTCCATCGTATAGAAAAACGCCTCTCCTCGAAAGTAGGAGAGGCAACCGACACAACAGGCAAACCCAGCCAGAAAGAAACCCCGCTCTCTCCCTGCCAAACCTACCGCTTTCTGCCAGAAACCAAAGGGTTTTTATCCTGCTAGCTCCTTGGCCATTTTTTCGACAAACGCCACGCACTCGGCCATATCCTTCATCAGCGCCTCAGTGTCATGTTCGTATTCGATGACTAGCAGGCCCTTGTATCCTTGCCGATGCAGTTCCCGGAGCACTTCGGCATAATTGGCTTTGCCTTGGCCCAAGGGCACATCCCGAGCCTCCGGTTTGCCGGATTCGATCACATCTTTCAGATGGAAGCCTAGAATTCGGCCCTGGAGCTTCCGGAGGCACTCAACCGGCTCTAGGCCGGAGCGGACCCAATGGCCCGTGTCGCAGCAAGCGCCGATGCGTTTGCTTCGGCCTTGGCAAACCTTCAGGACATTTTCCGGATGCCAATATCGGGAGTGCGGCCCTTTGGGATGGTTATGGATGGCTAGGTTCAACTGGTACTCCTCGCAGAGTTTTTCCAGCATGTCGAAGGCTTCCGGCGGTGGTTCAGCCACCATCGTCTCCACCCCCATCTCCTTGGCAAATTCCATCTTTTTGCGGGCAGCCGCTTCATCAGCGCCCAGGTCGCTATAATAGCTGGCCATCCGGATGCCTCGGTCGGCCAGGCGCTGCCGAAGCTCTTTACGATCCGCTGCAGAAAGCGATTCATTGACCTGCAAGTTAGGCCGACGGCTATCCAACCGAAGGAAAAACCCAGGCTCAATGCACGGAATACCTAGCTCCACCAGTTTATCGAGCGTCTCGTAAAGGCAGAATCGGCGGAAGGTATATTGGGCGCAGCCAAGCGTCCAGCCAAGTTTTTCTGCCGTGGGAGCACCAGATTTTACCGGAGCCGCCCATGCAACTCGACTCAGCCAGCCACCCACTCCCAACCCAGCCCCGACCACCACACTCTGAGCTAAAAACTGCCGACGATCATACAGATGTCGCATCGGAAAAGCTCCTTGGAAAAAAAGTAATACTCCAGCCAAACTACTAAATAAACCTATACCGGCTGCGTACGCAAAAATCGATGGTTTTAGAAGTGGTTGTTTTTCTGGATTCCCGCTTTCGCGGGAATGACACTGAAGGGCCCCTCACCCGGCCGGGCTATTGCCCGGCCACCCTCTCCTGCGGAGGGGAGAGGGGAGATTTATCCCCTTCACCCTAACCCTCTCCCGCGGAGGGGAGAGGGAATGGACAAAGGAGTAGCACACAGAAGCCTGGATTCCCGCTTGTGCGGGAATGACACTGAAGCCCTATCACCCGGCCGGGCTATTGCCCGGCCACCCTGCCCTGCCGTGGGCAGAGGGTTTTTTCTGGAACCCTGCTTGCGCTGCGGATCAGACCGGAAAGGCGGCAGGCAGAGGGCGTGATTTTTCGCCTCTCCCCTCCCCGGGAGAGGCCGGCGGAGCCAAAGGCCAGGCCGGGTGAGGGGGCATGCCTCCCTGCCCATGCCCGGTGAGGGGCATTGCTTCCCGTGGGCTTCGGCAGAACGATTGGCGGGAGGAAGCCAACATAGGTCCCTCCATACCGATTTTTTGTGCTTTCACAGTGAGGGGAAGATTTTCCCCCTCACCCCTGCCCCTCACCCGCGGAGGGGCGAGGGGACTGGACAAAGGAGTAGCACACAGAAGCCTGGATTCCCGCTTGCGCGGGAATGACACTGAAGCCCCATCACCCGGCCGGGCTATCGCCCGGCCACGCTCTCCCGTCGGGGGGAGAGGGGAGATTTATCCGCCTCACCCTAACCCTCTCCCGCGGAGGGGAGAGGGAATTTTGTGGAGGCTCTCCCACCAGCGGAAATCTAAAATGGCAATTGTAATGCTTTGCAGAGGAAATGCATTAGGGGCCGACCGGCCCGAAAAGCCTCGGCTACCTGGTCAACGAACTCCGGTCGATAGGTGTCGGCTTCTTCCACATCAGTAACAGCGATGTAATCGGTACGTTTGAGGTCTTCGATGCAGGGATGATCCGGCCGAAAGCCTTGGGGCGGCCGCTGGAGCGAGTCGCCTTCCAGAGTCCAAATGGCTTGAAACTGTTGGTTTGATACGGCCCGACGCCAACCGGCTGGATCATCGGCAATAGCCTGTCGAATGGCAGCCAGCGACTGCCGATCCGGTCGCCAGACTCCTAAGGCCAGGAAACATTCGCCCGGTTCTAGATGAACATAAAAACCCGGTGCATGAATGTCTCGACCAAGCTCATGCCGAAACTGGATCCCTACGTTGGTCTTGTAGGGCGTCTTATCTTTGCTAAAGCGGATGTCTCGGTAAATGCGCAAAAGAGAGCCGCCCACTGGCCGATCGCTAGCGAGGAAAAACTGAGAAATCTTCGCCAACCGCGGCCGAAACGCCCGAATAAACGCCAAGGCCGGCTCTCGAACCCATTGTTCGTACCGGTGTTTGTTTTGGAGGAACCAAGGCCGTTCATTATGGTCGGCCAATTCCTCTAAGAACTCAAACAGTGCCGGCGGAAAGCCGGTGAATTCTGCCTCTACCGGCAATCCGGCTTTAGGAGCTTTAGCGGCCGAAGACCCGATGCTTCCAGCCGTCAGTCCCGCCTCCCGCTTACTGGATTTTGCACCAGACCTGTTCATATTTGACAACAGCAAACCAGTTCCAACCGAGGAACATTTTTAGGGTTATCGGTCGGCCTTTCCTCTTATGGGAGACGATGTGCGACCCAATTCACCCATGGGAGGGCTCCTCCAAGTATTTCCCTCCCCGTGCAGGATTCCTGCTTGCGCGGCAATGACAATGCCAAAGTACCGGGGACGTCCTTGCAGCCGGCTCCTATCCTAAGAACTCCCACTTGATGCCGACCCGTTTCAAAGCGTAGCCGATCTCCCGATGGTAATCCCCATAGCAGGTCATCCAGTGGAAGCCGTGCATCTTTTGGGCCAAAAGGAGGCTATCACATTTGAAGCGGACGTTCAATTGGTCTCGGCAAATGGGGAAGAAAGGCGCCTCGACAATCTCACTGCGAAGACCGAGCCATTTTTCTGCTTTGAAATCGGGGATGATATGGGTAAGCAGTTGCCCTTTGCGGCGTTCGACTTTGGGGGCAGCACCGTAGTCGGATTCAAAATGGGTGAGAATTCGCACCGGTTCGGGATTTTTGCCGTCCATTTTGCGTGGGCCGGTGCAGTGGGCAATGGTGATAATACCTTCATGGGGATAGGTGGGATTGTGCAAAAACTGCGGCAGCCCAGAGATGTTACCCAACAGGATCCCGGCCGGTACCACCACAAAGTCGGATTCGCAAAATGCTAGCCAACCGTCGTCGTTCAGGGTGCTCAGCGGTAGACAAGCCGTTGTCTGCGAGACGGGCATGATCGTGCCCATGCAGGCGTTGATGGTAATAGCTCGGCAATCGAACTTTTGCATCAGACGACGGAAGATTTCTTCCAACAGGAAGGCCCGATCCACAAAGCCGCGATCGGTTTCCAGTTTGGTTTCGGGGATGGCCAAATAGGCGTCGGCCCGACGTTTGGCCCTGGCCACAGCCGCCTCATCCGCCATGGCCGCCTTAATCAGATTAGCCAGGTCCGGTTCATAGGGCACAGTAACAATATCCAGTTTGAAGCGTTCTTTTGCTAACTCCGGGGCTTTTGGGGTAGCCCAACTGCCGGGACCGCCGACGGCCACAATCCGGCTACCCACCGTATTTTTCAAACCACATAGCGCCCGAAGCCGCCAGGTTACCTCCTCCAAACTGTCCACCACCACATCCTCTTCGTCAATGCCGGTTACTGAAAGTACATCGGTATGCTGGCGGAGATACCGGGGACTGATGATTTCATACCACAGATAGATAGGGCCGGATTTGTGTCGGCAGAAGATGATCACTGGTTTATTAAGCTTTCGACACAAGTTGAGCACTTCTACCGAGCCGCCGGCAGCATAGACAATAGCGGCATCGGCAGATTCTAAATCAGTCAGCTTCTCGAATTGGCCGCCATGCAGCAGCGCTGCCAAAGGCATGAATTCAAGCGGAAAATCAGCCGTAGTGCGAATTTTTTCTAGCTCTGCTTCAATGCGGCGGCATTCTTCCTGGGCTTGCTCTTCGGTTTCGATGCCGCCCCAAGCACGCCAACTCCACTGAGGCCGACGCTGAGGAACCGCATAGGTGAGAATCGGTTTTACCCGAAGGGGTTTGCGCTTCGGTGCTTGCGGGATTTCTTCGGCTTCGGCAGCCATCAGACCGCTCCAAGAAAGCCCGGCCAACGCCATGCTGCCAAGGGCGGCGGTACCCAAGAAGTTGCGGCGGCTCATCCGGCCCCACTCCTGTTGGCCCTCAGGCCCATCGCAAGAACAAGGACAACAGTGGGCATGAAACGGTTTGGGGAACAGAGTTTTTTCGGACATGGAAGCACTCCTTTTCTGAAAGAGTTTTCATAACTCGGGGAATACCCAAATAGGATCCGGACTTTCAGCAACTTGGTTATTTTTAGCAGAGGGGAGGCAGGACTCTTCCACACATTTTATCGGAGAGTATGGTTCTTGAAAACCATAGACTCTTCGCTGCGAGGAAGGATTTCCTTTAAAATACTTCGGAAGAAAGACGAATACAAGCGGCAGCGGAGAAAGAGGTTGCGCCTAGGAAAGAGGAGGCATAAGGAAAATATGTCCATGTCTCCGGAAACCATTTCTCTTCCTTGTTTAGAGCTATTGGCCAAGCAGGCCGAGTGGCTAGCGCCGTTTCGTGCCGGGCTGTTGCGGCGGGCGGCTATCGCCCAACGAAAAAGCGTGCTGGATCTGGGTTGTGGACCCGGCCTGATTACCGCGGAACTTCTGCGTCGAAGCGGTGGTCGGGTCGTGGGCTTGGACCGAAACTTCCAGGCCCTGCGCCAGTTGGCTAGCCGTTACCGGGCAGAAGCCAGCTTTCAACCGGCCCAGCCGATCTGTGCCGACGCCTGCCGATTGCCCTTTGCCGACCGAAGTTTCGATCTAGTGTTCTGTCAATGGGTGCTGCTGTGGCTGCCGTTGGAGCCGACGCTCTCCGAGATCCGGCGAGTGCTGGCTCCGGGCGGAATGCTCGTGGCTCTGGAGCCAGATTACGGCGGTATGATCGAATATCCATCGGAAATTGCATCCGCCCCCTTGTGGCAGGCTGCTCTTCGACGGGCAGGGGCCGATCCGGAAGTGGCCCGAAAAATCCCTCCCCTGTTGGCGAAACTGGACTTCCAGGTGCAGGTGATGCTTTTAGATCGACTCCATGGGCCGGATCCAACCCGGTGGGAAATCCTTAAAGAGCTTCCTTTGACGGCGGCAGAACTAGCTCACCTACAGACAGCCATGCAGATAGAAACCCACTTGGCTGGTCAAACTGTTCTCGTCCATCTACCGATCTTTGGCATCCTGGGCAAAGCCCCGCCGGAAAGGTAACCTATTGTGCCTTATCGAGAGAGAGGCTTTTGCTTTTCTGGGCACCCAACGGTGCTGAAAAACAACGCTTTGGGCGGCGCCTATTTGATTTCCTAGTGGCTTAAGTTTTTACCCAGCCAATCGCCGCACTGGAGTAGTCTGGTCGGAGAAGATCTGCTTTTCCGGCCGGTATCGATATTGCATCAGATAGGCGTCTTCAGGAGTGTCGGCGTAATAGTTTCGCAGGACGCCAACAGCCCGAAACTGACAAGCCCGAAAGAATAGTTGTGCCGGCAGGTTGGTTTCCCGCACTTCCAACACAATGCGGTTGCGACCTTGAGCGGAGAGTTTTCCGATGAGTTTTTGGATCATTTGCGTGCCCACACCTCGGCGACGATATAAAGGAGCTACTGCAAAGTTTAACAGATGGATTCGGGTCTTGCAGAGTTCGTAAACCATATAGCCTACGATGCGATTTTCGCATTCGGCCACCATCCCAATGCAATTGCGCTGTCGTAGGCAACGATAAAACTCTTCTTCCGTCCAAGGGAATTCAAAACTGGCCTGTTCGATCTGAAGCACTTCCGGCAGGTCCCGCCGGATCATCCATCGCAGATGGACCCGCAGTTTGGTTTGGGGATTCATTCGGCCGACTCCTTCCTTGCAAGGCCAAACCCGGAATCACGGCTTGTGGGGCAACCGTGGTTCCCGCCCTGAGACCATGGCCCAGAGAGGTTTCCAGTGGCTCCTGGAATGGCTATTAAGGTAACAAAATTGGCCCAACAGACCAAGAGGAAATTGGCCTTCTTTTGAGGGACGGTAACTCTGAAAACGTGCGATTCCTGGACCTTGGTTAGGATGACCAAGCACCAGGAACTTCTCCCAAATGCTGAACATCTTTAAGAACCCTGACTTCCATAGGCATTTGCCCGCCCCATCCTAACACCTACTACTATATGTAGGCTACTAGCAGTGATAGCAATCCTATATATTGAGTCGGAGGGAAGCAAAAGGGTATAAAAATATCTCCCTCGAATTATGCAGAGCTTCCTAAGTTTTCCCCCTCTTCCCCCTCCAGTAAAAGAGTTAGCCTGGGCCGAAAGGAGGCAAACAAGCAGGGTTGTTTGTCTCCGCAGCCTGCAAGCTTCGTTCGCTGGCCTCTCCTGGCCCAGCGCAGAGGGCCAATTCCTTCACTCGGCTGCAATGTTCTGAGTTCGACAAAAAGGTTTATCCAGCCGGTGCAATGGTGCAATAAGGAATTGCTGACCAGTTCACTCATGGGATAGGCAATTGAAATCCACAAATTGAGCAAAACGGGCAAAATGCAACAAATAAACGTTCTGGCCAAAATAAGAATTTTGGCCGAGTTAGCTAAACTTTTACTGTCCTCAGTTTACCTAGTTTTAATAGACTAGCATTTTAAGAACATCTTTTGCCTTTTTCCCAATTTTCTGCTTTTCTCAGACTTGGGAATTAGGAGACAAAGATGTAAAATAGAGTAACAAGTTACGTGGGAAAGAAACCTGCCTCTTGCCAGCGTCCCAAGAGACCCACGGACAGCGGAGGTAGCCTCGGCATCTTGGCCATTGCGATTGCCAGGTGGGATTTTGCCCAGGTCCTCCATGGGCCGCAATTTGGGACCTCAGGAGGCTTCGATTCCAACCGGACCAACGGACGGTGGAAACCGTCTTCCCCCATCCGAGTGGGAATAGGACCACAGGCAGCTTGCGGATTTCCTTCACCGGACGGGTCCATTCGAAGGAAGCGGACTGTTGGCTTCCGCTGCCTCACCCATGCACCGCAGAGGTGGGTTTATTTACGTTGGACGTTTGAAATGGGACGGGTTTGGATTAGAGGGGATGGTAAGCTAGGATGGGCAGTGCGACGGCTGAATTATGGCTGTGGATAGTGGCCTTGGCGGTGGGGGTAGGGTTAGGGGGATGTGCCTTAGCGAAACTCCGCCGTCTGGTCGCTTCGGGCCGACCAACCAGCCACCAGTGGCTCAGTCAATTCCGAGAAATGCATTCCCAGGGACTGTTGAGCGACCAGGAATTCCAAAGCATTAAAAGTACCCTGATCCCTCAGATTCAACAAGAAATAACCCCTCAGGCAAACAAAGACAAACTCAGCGAATAAGTCGGTTGTACCTAGCAAAAGCAACAAACCAGCTCTTCGGAAGGTGTCAATTATGTGGCCCGGGGGCAGAAGCCTCAAACCCAGGCCTAGTTTGTGACGTAACAACTTTAGGTAACCCTTCTCTGAAACGACTAACACAACAGATTGCAGAGCAGGGCGCCGAATGAAGAATTTGCCTAATTTCACCGAGCAAGGGACCATAGTCTCGTTCCAACGAAGCTTGGTTCTAGATAGATAAACCCGCAAAGACTAGATAGATACATTCCTAGCAATGCCTGCTTGGGCCTTTGGTAGGAGATAAGATCCAAAAGGTTCTGAACTCCTACCTGCCCCTTTGGGGGAGGGGAGGAAAAGTTAGCGAGGAAGATTTTTTATTTTGTTCGAAAGCTCTTAGGCCTTTTCCGATCGGCACGAGAGCATTCAGTAGGGTAAGCTAGTCTGTTAAACAGGGATGTAACCGGAAAGCCCAGCCCCCTTTGAAAGGAGGCTGGTTCATCCAAACTGTGTGGTTGAGGGGAGGCGATTTTAGAGACTTCTGGTTTGCCGCAGCCGCCACATAGCCGCCACGAAAGGACTCCGCATGCCATTAGGACGGGACTTTGACGGGGGCCGACGAGGTACCGGTACTACGAAAAAAAGTGCGTTTTGCTCTTTTTGTCGGAAGAGTTATCGGGATGTTGGCCCTTTGGTGGAGGGGCCGGGGGAGGTCTTTATCTGCGCCGAATGTGTCGATTTATGTCAATCGATCCTGGAGCAGGAACGCCGTCGCCGGGGTCTTAGTAAACCGCTTTTCGCCCGGATTCCGACACCCCGAGAGATCTGCAAAAAATTGGACGAATATGTGGTCGGGCAAGAACATGCCAAAAAGGTTCTTTCCGTAGCGGTGCACAACCATTACCGTCGGCTCAGCCATGGGGCAGACCTGCCTACCGATGTGGAAATCGATAAGTCGAACATTCTCCTAATTGGTCCCACCGGCTCGGGCAAAACCCTTCTGGCGCAGACATTGGCCCGGATTTTGGATGTACCGTTTGCCATTGGCGATGCGACCACATTAACCGAAGCCGGCTATGTGGGGGAAGATGTGGAAAATCTGCTGCTGAAGCTATTACATGCGGCGGATTTTGATATCGAAGCAGCGCAGCGTGGTATCGTCTATATCGATGAAATCGACAAGATCGCCAAAACCAGTTTTAACGTCTCGATCACCCGGGATGTATCCGGCGAGGGCGTACAGCAGGCTCTGCTGAAGATGCTCGAAGGTACTATCTCGAACGTGCCGCCCCAGGGAGGCCGAAAGCATCCGGAACAACAATATATTCAAGTGGATACTACAAATATTCTGTTTATCTGTGGAGGGACGTTTGTCGGTCTGGAGGAGATCATTGCTCGGCGGATCGGGCGACGCACGATCGGCTTTACTCAAGATACCCGAACCAAAAGCGACCTGGGCTTGGCGGAGCTACTCCCACTGGTTACCCCAGACGATCTCCTGGAGTTCGGGATGATTCCGGAGTTTATTGGTCGGCTTCCGGTTATTTCCACTTTGGCGCCGTTGGATCATGCCGCTTTAGTCCGAGTGCTGACCGAACCGAAAAACGCCCTAGTCAAACAGTACCAAGCCCTGTTTGCCATGGAAGGAGCCCAGCTGGAGTTTACACCTGGTGCTTTGGATGCCATCGCTACTTTGGCCTTGGAGCGAGACACCGGCGCCCGAGGTCTGCGAGCCATTATGGAAAATCTGATGCTGGATGTAATGTTTGAGCTACCCGATCAACCGCCTGGCACTCGCTATGTCATTACCGAAGAGGTGGTCTATCGTCGGGCCCCGCTGGTGCCCATTCGGGAGGCCAAACAAAGCGCCTAGCCCCAAGGCCCTCCGATTAGCTCAACTGCCATTTTTGGAAACCTCTGCATAATTCGAGGCAAATAGGTTTATACCGTTTTCCTGACCTCCCTCTTTGTCAGAATATCTTGCGTTGCTAGCTCTCCTAGTAGGAACCCTCGCAATTGCAGCTTTGCACCGCACCTAGCCGGTTTCCTGAATATCGAATTAAACTCCTCCCAGACCTGAACTCCTTCCAGAAAGTTCCTTGCCCCTGGAAGCTGGCATACAGTCCCCCTGGTTCCTAAAGATCCCAGCAAGCAAGAGTTGATCGGACTGGGAAGTACCTAGTATTCGCCATCCCTCCTAAACTCGTCTTCTGCCATTTTCCCTAACTTGTTTTGCCTCCAACAGTTACGGTGAACCTTCCTTTCGTGCGGAGAATTTCCTAACCTCAATCATTCCAAGGAGTCAGAGCTTTCTGCTTTCAGCAGGAGGCCAAAAATGGCAAAAATCGAGTTAAACGGACCACAAAAATCAGCCCCGCCCTGATCAATAGTATATGAATAGATATAACAACCAAATAGCTATAGAATTAAAGGTTCATAAAGTTCACTCTATGTTCAGAACTTTTCAGAGGTTCCACCATCTCTTTCAATAGATGTAGTAGATGCTAGATCCCTTGGTTTGCCCGAACAGTTAGGAGGGTTTTCGGTTTCCACCTGGATTTTTTTGGAGAGCGAGATGTTCCACCCATTAAGAGATATGAAGCCCCATTTTGTTTTCGTCTTGGCGATTTTTTTAGGGGTAGCAAATTCTGGTGTTTGGTCCGGAGAGGAAAACCATTCTTTGGACAGATGGTTGAATGCTCTTTTATCGATAGGCAAACAAGCCCAGGGCCACCAGCAAGCTCAACAGGCTTGGATCCAGTTGGTGCGGCATGCTCGGCCATCGGATTTACCGACCATCCTGGCCCGTATTGATCCGGACCAACCTTTAGCCAGCAATTGGCTTGTTTTGGCTGCCCAGGCCGTCTGGCAACGCGCTGGCCAGCACTCCGTTCCTGGCCAGAAGCTTTCCATTTGGTGGGAAACCTTGCTGCGGGTGTATCAAAACCGCCAATATGCCCCTCGGGCCAGGTTTTTAGTCTATCAGTGGTTAGTCGAGATGCGACCAGAAGAAAAGCCGATGCTCCTTGCCCAGGCCTTGGACGATCCCAGTCTGGACATTCGGCGGGAGGCTATCGAACTGCTGGTCCAGCAGGGCCAACATCTTCAGCAGGCCGGACGCAACGAACAAGCGATTGCCGAATACCGGCGGGCGCTTTCTGCGGCTAGAGACCCGGATCAGATTGACGCAATTGCCAAGGCCCTCCGGCAACTTGGCCAGTCGGTGGATATCGCCAGGCATTTTGGCTTTTTGCGATCCTGGAAGCTGATTGGCCCGTTCGATAACACGCAGGGCCGGGGCTTTGCTAGAGTGTATCCACCAGAAACCGAGTGGAACCCTCAAGGTCAGTATACAGGCAAACACGGCCTCCTCCGCTGGATCGACCATCAAACGAACGACGACTACGGCATCGTCGATCTGAACAAAATCTTAGGGGAGGAAAAGGATGTGGTCGGTTATGCGGCGGCGGAGTTTTTCCTCTCCTCGGAGCGTGAAGTCCAGATTCGGATCGGTTCGCCGAATGCCATCAAATTATGGCTCAATGGCCGACTGGTGGCTTCGCATGAGGTATATCATTCCGGCTCCCAGATCGATCAATATATAGTGCCGGTTCGGCTCCGGGCCGGCAAGAACTTTCTGCTGGTAAAGGTCTGCCAGAATAATATCCCTCAGGATTGGGCAAGGTTTTGGCAGTTTCAGCTCCGGATTTGCGACGGGCTAGGCACAGCCATCTTGCCAGACCAACAGCCGAGTAAAGAACAAAATCCTACCTCAACTGAAAATGAGAAAAAGTTCTCCTCATCCGAACCCTGCCTTTCATCTTCAGCCGCCCAAACCTCTCCTCCTGAACAAAACGGGAGAGAAGATACCTTGGCCTACCGGCAGCCTGGGGAATCTACAGTCCGCCAAAATCTGCCGTTGGGGCAGGAAACTGTTTCGGCCTTTGCCAAAGAAATCCCACAGACAGCCCAAAGTCAGGATGGTGAGGGTGCGGTGGGGCCATGGCCGCAGTTTCGGGGACCAGGTAGCAATCCAGTCTTTGCCGGTAAACCAGCCCCGGTAGATTTTGGGCCGGATAAGTATCTGGCATGGCGGACGGCTTTGCCAGGCCGGGGTGCCAGTAGTCCGATTGTCCTCGGCCACCGAGTGATCGTAACGGCTTCCAGCGGCCCTCGCCAAGATCGGTTGCATGTGCTTTGCTTGGATGCCCAGAGCGGGAAGCTGCTTTGGGATCGGCTGTTTTGGGCTACGGGCAGTACTGTGTGCAATCCTTTTACGGCAGTTGCTGCCCCTACGCCTGCAAGCGATGGCCGATATATAGTGGCTATGTATTCATCTAACGATCTGGTCTGTTTTGATCTGGAGGGGAATGTTCGCTGGTTACGGGGCCTGGGATATGAGCATCCGCTTACCCGAAACGATGTGGGCATGGCCTCTTCGCCTCTGATACTCGGGCAGATGGTGGTCGTTCAGTGTGAAACGTTTGGGGATTCCTTTGCGGCCGCTGTTCATCTTGCCGATGGAACGACTCTTTGGCAGGTTCCCCGCCCGGCAACTTCCATGTGGGCTTCCCCAGTGCTTTATGCGCCGCCCTCAGGCCCACAGCGCTGGATTCTAATGCATTCCCGCTCGGCTCTGACCGCCCTAGACCCGGACACCGGTCGAGAAGCTTGGCGGTATGAGGCCGGTTGTCATTCGATGGCCTCTTCGGTGGTGGTGGGCGATCGGATCCTACTTCCAGGCGGCGGAATGCAATGCCTGCGATGGGATAACCAGCGGCAGCAGCCCGAACTGCTTTGGCGCCAAACACGCCTGGTCTGTGGGGCGCCTAGTCCTGCTGTGTTGGAGGGAAATGGCAAAAATGGTAAAATATATACCATCCGAGATCCCGGCATCCTCCTGTGCGCCCGGCTGTCCGATGGGCAGATCCTCTGGCAATTACGCCTCCAAGGCCCTATTTGGGCTACGCCGGTCATTTCCGGAAACCATCTTTATGCGGTAAGCCACGCCGGCCTGGTGCAGGTGGTAGAACTGCCGCCGTCCCATGCCCAAGATCAAAAAAATGCTCGTATTATTCATACCTGCCAGTTGGACGAGGGCATCCTGGCAACCCCAGCTCTAGCCGACGGAGCCATCTACTTCCGATCAGACCGTTGGCTGTGGAAGTTTGCCGCCCCCACACAAAACCCAGCCGCTCACTAACCATAACATTTCTCCCAAAAGGTCCCCTTGGGATTCCTGCGCATGCAGTCCTGGGTTGGGAACCAACGCTGTCTGGCCTGGCCGGGTATCGGCTTGACAGCCGGTCTTCCATAGGAGGAATCCAGGAATGTCCTCCCTGCTCTAGCAGAGATCTAATTAGAGATAAAACACGGATCGCTCTGGATTGCTGCTTGTATGGGAATAACCAGGGAATTTACTTCCAAACAATCCCTTATTTCCCTCGGGGGAAATCTCACCTCTTTTCAGAAAGACCGGTACACATGATGGATAAACTGCTCATCCAGCCCAGTGGACCTGTTCGAGGCACGATCCGGCCGCCCGGCTCCAAAAGCATTACCAACCGGGCATTGGTTTGCAGTGCATTGGCCACAGGCCAGTCCATCTTGGAAGGCGCCCTGGCCAGCGAAGATACCCAGGTGATGATTGAGTCGCTGGGTCGGCTGGGCATCAGCGTCCAGGTACAAGAGGAAGGCCGTCGCCTGGTGGTCCAGGGCCAGGCCGGTCAGATCCCGGCCCAGCAAGCCGACCTGTACACAGCCAATAGCGGCACCACCATCCGATTTTTGACAGCGATGGTCAGTCTAGGTCGGGGAATCTATCGGTTGGACGGGGTTGAAAGAATGCGGCAGCGCCCGATCGGCGATCTTCTAGAAGCCTTGGCTCAGTTGGGGGTGGATGCGAGAAGTGAACAAAATAACGGCTGCCCGCCGGTTCTTGTCCATGCCCACGGCCTGCCAGGCGGTCGAGCAGAAGTGGCCGGCCAGATCTCCAGCCAATTCTTGAGCGCCCTCCTCATGGCTGCCCCTTGCGCCCAAAAGCCCGTAGAAATCGTGGTTCGGGGACCCCTGGTCTCCCGTCCCTATGTGGATATGACCTTGGCCGTCATGCGCAGCTTCGGAGCCCATGCCGAAGAAGCCGAACCAGGCCGATTTCTCGTCCAACCAACCGGCTACCGGGCTTGCCAATATCAGATCGAGCCGGACGCCTCGGCAGCAAGCTATTTCTTCGGCGCAGCAGCCATTACCGGCGGCCAGGTAACCGTCGAAGGACTAGGCCGGCATAGCCTTCAGGGAGATGTAGCTTTTTGTCAGTGCCTCCAGCAAATGGGCTGCCAGGTAGTATATGGGCAAAACTGCATTACCGTCTCTGGCCGGGCACAGCGAGGCATCGACGTGGATATGAACCCTATCAGCGATACGGTACCCACTCTGGCAGCAGTTGCCCTGCTAGCGCAGGGACCAACCCGCATTCGCGGTGTCGCCCATATGCGCCATAAAGAAACCGATCGGCTCGCCGCCCTGGCCACCGAACTGCGCAAACTCGGCGCCAGCATCGAAGAACTACCCGACGGACTACTGATCCAACCAGGCCCCTTACACGGCGCAGAAATCGAAACCTACAACGACCATCGAATGGCTATGAGCCTGGCCCTGGTCGGGCTGGTCGTGCCAGGCGTAGTCATCCGAAACCCAGGCTGCACCGTAAAAACCTACCCCGCCTTCTTCGAAGACCTAGCCAAAATTATCTCCAAGACGCCCCCCTGAGAAATGGCTTTGCCACAAGAAAAACAGCATCCTCTTCCACGTCATACGCCCTCTCTTTCCATATAGAGCTTCCTGAAAAGGCCTTGCCACTAGAAAACTGTATCCCCCCGAACTTTCCAGAATCCAAAACGCCCAAGTTCCCAAAACCACCAAGGTAAGGACCAGTCCATCCAAAAGCCGGCCAAAAATCTCAAAATCCAATTTCAGGAGTGCCTCTCTACGCGACGCTTGCCATTTTCCAAGGTGCCGCCCATTTGGATATCTTCCTAACCCTCTCATGACATTGGAGTTAGGAAATTGCATGATTAAATAAAAATTCTCAAAGCCTTACTCCTTGAGAACAAGAAGGTACAAAAAATGACAAAAGTCCAGCGCAGATCGCACCAACCTGGGGTTCGGCGGATTTCTTGTGGTCAGTTGAGCGAACTTGGAGAAGATAGCTTGCCATCTGCCCCCTCGAACCATCTTTCCTCCTAGCAGCTTCAACAGGCCAAAAGGCTCCCTACTGGAGTGGCCAAGAGTTGGTCGAAAGAGTTTAGTTCCCTATAGGTCGGAGAAGGAAAAGGGGAAGGAAAAGAGCTTTTGTTTTATAGGTCTGTACTTTCTGAACAATTCCTCTCCCCAAGGGAGGTTATGGACCGAGGGCAACTGGGCCACCGATCCCAAAAGGCCCTTTCCAACTTCCTCCGCCTGAGCCGAACATTCCCCAAAATTACTCTGCTAACCTATTGCTTTTCAACGGGTTAAGCGGTTGGGCATCCCAAACCACTGACTGGGAGCTGGTGTAGCAAAAAGCCCAGCCAGAACGGTTTTATCCTGCCTCCCACCCCCATAAAGGGGAAGTTTTGAGCAACTCCAGATAGGTAGGTGCTGTGCAGGATGGTTTTCAGTGGCCGAAGGCTATATTGCCTATCTTGTCCAGTTAACTCACAAAATTTCAGCCACACCCCAACCTTCACACCTCGATGTGATACACAAGTTAGAGTTCAGACGCTCCGACATCACTTTAAGCAAAGCAGGAAAACTCATTGAACAACACAGAACGGATCAAATAGAAATATAGGGAAACCATTTTCTGAAACTAAAGACCTCCTGATCTTCTAAATGATTTTTCCTAAATGGTGCAATTTATCCAAAGTAACCGTTGGCTTGTTTTGAAAGGTTGATTTATCACCCGGATTGGGGCAATCATTTGCTGCTGCTGTCAGGGTGAATCCATCCCAAAGATGTGTATAACAGCGAGACCTTCACACGACCTTGGCAATGATGATTATGGAAGGCAAGCGAAAAGTTTTGGCTTCGGTTATGGCATAACCTGCGAGTCCGTAATGAAACCGACTTGGTTAGCAGATGCCCCCTACCCGTGGTAGCAAATGGTTAGGCAATTGCTACCTGATACACCATATCGGCATCACGTTGATCGAGTGCCTAAGCGCGTCCTTGGGCATCCCAAGAGAACCTTTGGCTCTCTGATAGGGGGAAGAAATGAGCGATTGCACACTAGGCGAATGCAAATGAGCGATTGGACACATGCCGAATGCATCAGCGAATGCGTCAGAGCAGTTCTTAAGAGGTTGTCTGAAAAGGAGGTACCCAGTCTTCCTTTTCCAACGGCCGGTGAAGGTTCTGGGTAGCCAAGGTGCTCAAATCCTGGGCTGTAGCGTCTCCTGGTGGGGGAAACAACGTGGCAGCCAAAGGTGCCAAAATCTCTTTTCCGACAGCCTGTAAGCTCGAGTTTTGCCATTTTCTCTAACTGGTTTTAGTGCCAGCAGTTACGACGAAACTTTCCTTTGTTCACCTAATTTCCTAACTCCAATAGTTACAAGGAGTTAGAACAGTCCTCTGCCAGGGCGAAGTCAAAATTGGCAAAAGTCGAGCTAAGGCAACAGAGGGAGGGGGCGGAAACCCTGTTCTGCGCAGAGTACTGGCAAGCTTTAAAAATTTCCGATGTTTCCTTAATTCCCGATGTTTCCTTTATATTGCTTGTCCTAACTCCCGCCGGCAAAAAGGGGCTGAATATCCCCGGCAGGACTCGAACCTGCAACCTTCGGCTCCGGAGGCCGACGCTCTATCCAGTTGAGCTACGGGGACCTAATGCCTGCTAGTTTCCAGCCAGCTAGCAGCTCTATAGCCAACAGGGCCAGCAGCTGCCCACTGTAGCCTTGTCCGCTTAACAATCTACTAGATTCCAAATGCCATTGGGGAGCTAACTAAAGAATTACTCTATCATTTTGGGCCTTCTTTGCAAAGTATCCCTCCGACAGATAGCTGGGAGCCCCCTCACTGAAGTTTTTACGGGTGGTATAGAGCCACCCTTTTAGAGGTAACCTTTCTCGTGAAGATCCCGGATTGACCGACAAAATTTGGAACACCTCAGCCGACGGGAGAAGCCATCGGTGTTATCGCCGCCAAAACAGGGCTCCACTTCCATGACAACCCACTTGCCAAAAGAAAAGAATATCTTCGGTTGGAGTTTTGCGATTCTCGTAACTTCTTTTATTTCAAGGCCTTATGCTTTGTGGCTTCTGCATTCCGCAAGCTTGCTCACCCCAATATTTTCCGGAACTTACAACCTCTAAAGAGAACGGCAACTGGAAATTGGCAAAAGTCCAGTTCACCTCGACTTTTGCTATTTGCCCTAAGTTGTTTGGGACACTGGATTTAGGGCGAACCTTCCTTTTGTTTCCCCAATTTTCTAACTCTAAGAATTCCAAAAACTTATACCTTTCCCATTTCTGCAGAAGACCAAAATCGGCAAAAGTCGAGATCATCCTCCTTTCCGAAATCCTAGGACGAGGGTGCCTCCTAGCCTAAGATGCAAGAAGGAGCCGGGGTTTGGCTTTCTTCCATGCTTAAGAAAAGGGGATCATAATCCCCCAATCGTGGGAATTGGATAATTGGAATCCCATAGCCTGCTGCTATGCACAGATAGGAAACCTTTACCTTTTTGGTGAGAGGGAGATATTAGAACTGCTGGATTGGGGTGGCGTTAACGGCTTTAGCAACCCTTTAGCAACCGTTGTGGAGCCCTTGTAAGGTAGAGTTTCTAAGAGGAGGTGTGGGAGGCATCGTCTGCCCAGAGAGGGTGGTTTAGCGGTCATGTCGGCGTAAGTCCATTGGAAAGCGGTTAGGGTTCTGAGACTGAGCTCAGCGGAAGGATAAAGGATGGACGAGTCAATCGGGGGGCAAGCGGCGCCAGGGGCTTGGATCAAGCAGACAACCGCCCAATGGGCTGTTGCTTTTCAGCGCCTTCAGGAACTGCTGAGATTGCAGCGGGCTAGGTTGAAGGAGCTCCGGACCGAGTTGGCATCCCTCCAGCAGGCCGAGCCCGACGAGGAAAAAAACTCTCCAGAAGAAGACTTGGGTTGTGGGACAGAGCGTTGCCAGAGAGCATTCGGGTCCAGTCCCTCCCAGGCAACGCCTTCGTCTGGTTCAGAGGCCTCTGAAGAAGCCTCCCGAGACTTACAGCGTCTATACGAATTGGCTTTGGAACAGATCCGGCACTTGGAAGCGGAAAATCGGCAACTGTTGGAACAGATCGAAAAATATAAAAGGCCTAAACGTTCCTCTCCTGAGGAGGAATTGGAAAACTGGGAGGCGTTTAAACGTCGGGTTTTAGAGTCCTTAGAGGCGGAAGGGACGACGGCGGCAGAAGCCTCGGGGCAGGCATGCCAGTCAAACCGGGTTCAAATCGAAGAGGTCTTAGCCAGGACCGAAGCCCTTCTAGCGGCTAAGGATCAGGAATTAGAGGCTCTGCGGCATCTGTTAGAGAACCAGGCAGCCAATTTAGGAGCAGTAGCGGTTGGTGCGGCCGCCGTTGGCCAACTCTTGGACCAAGATGAAATCATTCGCCAACAGCGGGAGACCCTTCAGCGCCTGGAGGCCGAATGGCGGGAGAAGCTCCGGCAGGCCGAGGTGCAACTGTCCATAGAACGGGCCGCCCTGGCACGCAAGCAGGCCGAATTGGATGAAAAACTCCAAGAAGTCGAACAACTTCGGGCGGAATTGGTATCTGGTCAAATGAATACTAGCCACCAAAAGAAAACCAGAGGTTGGCGCACCTTGTTCGGGTTGCCCGAGAGCCCTAAAAAATGACAAACGCCCCATGTCAGCTGCTGATGCAACTGGCCTCCTGCCTGCAGACCAACGATCCGAACAAGGACGTCGCATAGGCCCTCTTGTCCATTCCACACTAACCTGAGGTATTTTCATTGCCAACAGGGGCGGAAGCCGCTGCTGCATGATAAGCCTGGCAACGTTTAGAGACTGCTCCAGTTTTGTACTTTTTGGTTCCTGCCGAAACCCAAAAGCACTAACTTCCTGCAATCATTGGGGTTAAAGAAATCGGGGAAACAAAAAGCAATTTTGTCCTAACTGCTAGAAATAGAGCAAGTTAGGAAAAATAGCAAAAATCGAGATCCTAGGAACTCCCTGCAGGATTTGGGGAGAGATTTTTTATAGCTCGACGTTTGCTAATTTTTGCAACTTCTTTTATTTTCTCGAGTTGTGCCAATTTTGACCCTTGCTGAAAGGGCAAAGCGGTAACTCCTTGGAATTATTGGAGTTAGGAAATCGGGTGAACAAAAGGAGTGTTCGCCCCAACTGTTGGAGACAAACCAAGTTAGGGAAAATGGCAAAAGTCGAGTTATTTTAGGAAATTAGGTTTTGAGGGTCTTTGTCCAGCAAATTCCCTAACGCCAATATTTTCAGAGGGGTAAAACATCCAAAGAGAACTCCTCCCTCAAAATTGGCAAAAGTGGAGTTTGTAGCAGCTCTGCAAAATCCTGAAGATTCAGTGAACTAAATGAACTTTTGATTCTATAGCCGTTCGGTTTTTGTCCGAACACCTATTATCCTATTGGAGTGCGGCTGAGTGTTGGTGGGCCGTTTAACGGATTTGGCAAAGATAAGTTGCCCTCTGCCCCATCGATTCACTCCTTCCACTAGTAGCTCCCACAGTCCAAGTGGCTCCGTACTGGCGGGGCTAGGAGTCGGACGAAGAAGTTTAGATTCCTATATGTCGGGGAGGAAAAAGGGAAGGAAAAGGGTTTGTTCTATGGGTAGGTGCTGCTATGTAAAGCTGGTTTAGAGGGGGCCGACGCCTATTTTCTCTGTTACCTATGTTGCCCAGTTAACTTACAAAATTTCAGCTGCACTCATCGATTGGCTGTTAGGCAATGCTAATAGCCCTACATATTGGGTTAAAGGGAGGATAGGGCAATAGGCTTTTATAAATTATGCAAAAGTTCTGTATGCCATTTTGTTTCTTTTCGCCTCTGCGCCCTTATGTTGAGATGCCAGCACTGTTGGCAGCCTATATGGAGTAGGTGTTTGGATGGGGGCAGCAAAGCTTATCGAAACAGAAGTCCAAAAAGTGAATATATGTTCATGGATTTTAGGGGTTCCATATGTCGATTGCCTATGTTGGCCATTTCAACGAGTCATTCCTCGGAAAAAGGTCACCGTGTATATACCAACAAGCCAATGGGAAGGTCAGCACCATTTAAAGACCATTAGACCCTTCAAGCCCTTGGACAGTCCATTCCTATGCGCCCCGATAGATCTCCTATAAACCGACCAAAATCCTTCCGCCCAACCAAACAGCCTAGAATGCCTGTAGTCCACCAAAGAGGAGAAAATGGCCCCCTACTCGTTATTTTTCCTGCCCCTACAGTCCAGCCTAGTAGGAGTATGCTTCTGGATAGCAGATCCTTTTTCCGAATATCCCCAAATTGCCCATTTTGACAAGTCCATACTCCGTTGCCCAGTTCCTACAAACCCGGTTCAATCCGAGTGTAAGGAAAACCTGGTCCTCGCAAATCCCCTTTCGCCGCGGAGCAATCACAGCCTAATGGGTCATAAGCCGGATAGGGCTTGTCTTTTTCCGGAAATCTTGAGAAACTCTTGGTTTGTTTTTCGACGGTTTGGCTCTTGGTAAAAACTTTTCCGAACGCAGGCCTGAACTCTCCAAAACCGCAGCCGAACCCGCCGCAAAAGCAAAACTCCCTCAGGACCGAAGCAGCTTTCACCAGAGCCTGGGGTTTTCGGAAAACGGGGCACAAAATAACACATTTAGCCGAGGAGAGGAAACCCGCCGCTGCCCATGGGGCCTAGAGGCGAAATACCTAGTAAGGTGGCCAAAACGAGAGTGGAACTATTATTCCCCCTCCCCCTGCCCTCTCCCGCCGGTGGAAGGGGAAAAAAGAAAACCCACTTTTCAGACGGGTTTATTGTTACACATTTTAGAGTTTAGCGGCTTGGAGATCATGCTAGGCCAATTCCGAAAGTCCCTTTAAGAACACAGAATGGACAAAATGGGCAATATGGGGAAAATAGTTCCTAAATCAAAATATTTGCTGATCATCCATTGATCTTTGTGGAATTGCTCGGAAGCAACAGTTGGTTTCTTTTGAAAGAAGAGGTTCGTTATCCGCTTTGTTGGGGCAACGAGGTAGGGCTGGGGACTCCCAAACATGTGTATAACCTGCCTCTCCGCCAGCAGAGGGGGAAATAGCCCACTCCAGTGGACTAAGGTCTTTCTAGGGGAGGAAGTGGTTATTTTTCGGACTAGCCAGGCGAAGTTATCTCCCCTTGGTGGCAGGGGTTGGGGAAATGGTTTTCCAACCACAAGGTGCCTGTAACGATTGAATATCAAAAATTCCCTTACTGCATCCGTTGGTGAATGTACACTGCAGAATCTTGCCAGCAGAAGGAAGCAAAAGGAAAAAGGGAGGTTGGAGGCGCATGATCCGGGAAGGTAGGACTGGTTTGTGGAAAGGGGTGTGGCTAAGCGGGGTGAGCTTGTTGGTGGGATGTATGTTGCCATTTGAGGGGACAACATTGCTGGCACCTGCTGGGCCGCCATCCATAGTCGTCTATCAGAATCCATTGCTCCTGCCCAGTACGGATTACCAGCGGATCTGGGAGATCGTCGTCGATGTGATCGACGATGAATTTCGAATTGAACGAGAGATGCCGGTCCGCCAGATGGGGGGGGTGTGGACGGAAGGCCGCTTAGAGACCTACCCATTAGTCGGTTCCACCCTATTGGAGCCATGGCGACAAGATGCAAGTAATTGGGATGAAAAATTGGAAGGGACGTTACAAAGCATTCGTCGGCGGGCGATCGTGCGGGTCATTCCAGCCCAGGCAGGTGTATGGGTGGAGGTGGTGGTGTTTAAGGAATTAGAGGATACCAAACCTTTGATGGCACCGACTGCAAGAGCCATCTTCCAGTATGATACCTCATTAACTCGGATCGAAGCCCCAATCGCAGAGCAACCAACCAGCCGAGGGTGGATTCCGTTAGGCCGGGACCCGGCATTAGAGCAGCAAGTATTGGGAAAGATTCAACAGCGCGTCTCAGGATTGCCCCCTCAGCCGATTCCTTTTTGGCCGTGGAGAAGCACTAGCGGGGGGTAATATTTCCCTACAAAAATATTGCGCCAGGATTACTAGCTGCTTACCTCAAGTCTTACCATTTTTGGCCTCTGCCAAAACAGAAACATGTAATTCGCTGGAATTATACGGGAGTTTAAAAATTAGGTGAACAAAAGCATGGCAGAGGGTAACCGCTGCTGACACAACAAGAAGTTTAGGGGAAAAATAGCAAAACTTGAGCTTAGTGGGTGTCCTGAAAAAGCAGTTTTTGGCTTCCATGCAGAGCGATTCCTGGAAGCCCCAGAATCCCAACCTCTTTAGGAGACCTTTGCAAAATATTGAACATTTGGAAACTTTACGAACTTCTGTTTCTATAGCCGTTCGCTGTTTCTCTCCGAAGACCTACTATCTATTGGGTGCTAGCAATGCTAACACCGCTAGATGTGGTTTAGAGGGAGGATAAGCCAATATGGTATAAAAATATATACTTTAATGAAGCGGAGGTGCCTTTAGTTTACCCGCTTTACCGAATGGATAGCTCAGTCCAGGAGCCGGTCGGATAACGAGAATTTCAGAGCAGCCTCTTAGCTCGAGTTTTGCCGATTTCCCGACCTGCTTTTGTTTCCGGGAGTTAGGGCGAATGCGGCCTTTGTTCACCGAATTTTCTAACCCCAATAATTACAAGCAGTTAGGACGTTGCTATTCCGGACTGACGCCAAAAATGGCAAAAGTCGAGCTAAGAGGCTGTGCTAAAAAGCATTTTCTATGATAAAAGGCGGTTTCCTTCCTAAATGCCCCAGAATCTCCAAAAATTCCTGTTTTTTAAGCAGTGTGGAGGGTAGGAGCCGGTCGGCCAAAATCCATTGGAAACCGCCCAACTTTCAATGTCAGCACAGCCTCTAAGGGACCAGTAAACGGGGAATTGGCAACGGAGAGGTACAATCGGGAGGGGAAAAGGAGTTTGCCTGTTTGGCTACCGTCAGCTGGTAAATCAAATAGCCAAAGAGGTTTGGGCAGGGGATATCCGGCACGAGAGATTGGAAGCTCCCTACCCGGGAGAGGGGGATGCAGTAGCCATCGGAGGCATTAAGTCCTGTGAGTCGCCTAGAAGGGCTGGCCCGGTTGGCAAGTCGACAGCTGGTTGGGCTTGTGGCAGCATTAGGGTAAAAGCAGTTCCCCGGCCGGGAGCGGTTTCGACGCGGATTCGGCCCTGGTGGGCTTGGATGATCTCTTTGCACATGGACAGGCCGAGGCCGGTTCCGCCTTTGCCGGTAGAGTCTGGCCCGGTTTTAGTCGTAAAGAACGGATCGAAAATCCGGGGCAAGATCTCTGGTGGAATTCCGCAGCCGGTGTCCCGGATCATCAAATGGACCATGCCGGTGGCCGGTTCATGCCAGAGTTTTAAGGTGAGCTTGCCACCTTGCGGCATGGCCTGACGAGCGTTGATGATAAGATTCAGCAGGACCTGTTGGATTTGGTTTCCATTGGCCAGTATTGGGGGGACCGGTTGGAAATGCTTTTCCACGCTGATGTGATATTTGTTCAGTTCCCGTTCTAGCAGTAGCAGCGTATCTTCCAGCAATTGAATTAAATTGGTGGGCTCTAAGGTACCGGAGCGATTTTTGGCCATGCCGAGAATGTTATGGGAGATGCGAGCCGCGCGCTGGGCAGCGGTGAGAATTTTTTCAAATGCCTTTTGTCGCATTTCTGGATCCGAATGCCGAAGCCCTAACTTCGCATAGTTGATGATAGTCATCAGGATATTATTGAACTCATGGGTGGTGGTGCTGAGCAGTTCGCCCAGGGCCGTCAGTCGCTGAGCCTGGGCTAAACGTTGCTGGAGCTCGACCAGTTGTTGTTGGAGAAGACCTGGGTCGCAGGTTGGCTCGGCCATGGAAAGCTCCTGGTTTTGCTGGTTGCTATATCCTGACTAATAGCCCGATTTTTACCGGTTTGCCTTGTCTTTGAAGTTGCCAGAGTTTAGCGAGACTTCGCGTCTTAACTGCCCACCAAATAACAAGTTCGGTTATCAAACGTATCGTCAACTGAAACCGCCGGGGGTAAGTGATGCCTTAAAAAAAGAGCCAGTGGGTTTTAGAGCATTCGTTGCTGTGCGGCCGCAGGCCGTTTGTTTGCGCAGATTGCCCTTTTCCTCTAGAGCATAAATCAGTAAAAGTTTGCCAAGACCCTCGCGAGGGGCTGAATCTGAAGAAGTCGGTTCTTTTAGGAGGCTAAAAGATGCCTTCCGGATCAGAAACCACATCGAGATTGGTTTGGAAGCCTACCGTTGTGCTTTTAAAGGAAGCGCTCAAGCTATTAGAAGCCTGCGGCTATCTGATCCGTCAGGAATGCCTGGAAGGCACTTTGGGAGGTGCCTGTGCGATAAAGGGGCGGAAAGTTTTTTTCCTTGAGGTTCGTCTCTCGCCGCAGGAGCAATTGGAAGTGGTACTGAAAGCTTTAGCGGAAGAACCCAAAATCTTCCAGTTGGATATTTCGCCTAGTTTGGCAGAGTTACTGGGGCTTTCAAACTGTTCTGGTTGACGCTTTCATCGCTTGTTACCCGGACTTCCAACATTGCCCAGACAACCCAATTTCACATAGCTTTTCTATCCAAAAAAACACCTCACGCCGAGAGGAAAGGAAACTAATGTTGGATCCTGTGTGCTTCTCAATTCCTGGTATTCCTGCACAAGTGGAAGTTCTGCCGCTGTTTTCTCAATGGTCATAGGAATTGTTTTGAGGGACAGGATTCTTGCTATCGCCTGGATGACAAGATCAACTTCTCCACTGGGTAAAGAGTATGAAATCTCCAGAGGCGTTTGCTTTCCAGTGGCTCTGCAGATGGTGTGGGGCGTGGTACTCTGGCAGGCAGGGGGACTGCTTCGGGTGGATTACCGGCCGGAGGCTTACTGGCTAGGTGCCGAAGGCTGATACAGCCCATGGGTTAAAATGTATTGTTCTACTGCTGGAGGAGTTTGATACCGGATGGTCTGTCCGGCGGCCACACGACGTCGGATTTCGCTGCTGCTGAAATCCACCAGGGGCATTCGGATAAGACAGGTGCGGATGTGGGCGATTTGGGCAGGCGAAGCAATGGTATTTAAATGTTCCCAAATCGCTTGATCCCACCCGGGCCGATAGGCCACCACCGGCTGGGCTAACCGAAGCAGCTCTTTCGCCTCCCGCCATGTGGGCAAATCCCGCAACATATCGCCCCCCAGGATTAAAAACAGTTCGGCATCCGGCTCCTGGGAGCGAAAATACCGAACCGTGTCAATCGTGTAGCTTATGCCCTGCCGATCCACTTCGCATCGGCTGATCTCGAACGCCTCATGCCCCGCAATAGCCAACTGAAGCATGGCGATACGGTCTTCGGCAGAAGCTCTAGGTTGATTCTGCTTGTGCGGCGGAAGACCTGCAGGTACAAAAATCACCCGATCTAGCCGACATTGCTCCCGGGCATTTTCAGCCAATAGCAAATGCCCATAATGCACCGGATCAAACGACCCACCGAATATTCCTAATCGTGCCATCTGTTCCCACCGAATGGATTAATGGAACTTCTGAAAAACAACGAAGGAACTATATGAACTTTCGTATCTATAGCTACTTGCTTCTCCTACCTGAACAGCTCCTAGGGGTGCTAGTAATACGACTAACCCTCCATAGGTTAGAGAGAAAATAAGCCAAAATGATATAAAAATATCTCCTTCCAATGATGTCGAGATTCCTAATCTCGACTTTTGCTATTTTGGGTTTCCCGCTGAAAGCGGGTAATCTCTAGAGGCTCTCCTACACTCGGTATTGGAAGGTTTCCCTGATGGGTTTTGGTCCAACAGACATGGCATCGATGGTCTTGGAAAATAGGTATGTTGGGAATGGTGGAAGGCAAACCGTTTTTGTTGTGGAAATGCCTTTTCAGGACAGCCTCTAACCTTAACTTTTGCCATTTTTGTAATGTCTTTTATTTCAAGGATTTTGGTTTTGAGGATTCTTTGTTCAGCAAATTTCCTAACTCCAATATTATCAAAGGGTTAGGATATCTCCCAAAGGGGAAGCACCCTAGAAATTGGCAAAAGTGGAACTAAGAGGCTGGCTAGAAATGCATTTTTCCAGGAGAAATCAGCTCCGTAGTTGGATTACCTAGAATGCCGAACGTGCCTATTTTTTCCGTCTTTTGCTAAGCAATCCTTTTAATCCAAAATCTATCGGGAAATGCCCAAGTCTTGATTTCCAGACAGCCTCTAAGCTCGACTTTGGCCATTTTCTTTAAGCCTTTCTGTTTTCAGTAGTTACGACGAGACTTCCTTTTGTTCACACAATGTCCTAAGTCCAATAGCTACAAGGACTTAGAGTTTTCCCCTTCCGGGAGAAGGCCTAAAACGGCAAAAGTTGAGCTAAGTGCCCGGAATTATTGGAATTAGGAAACAAATGACGTCCCTCTGCTCCTGAAGAGAACTTAAGTTATGAAAATCGGCAAAGCTCATACGAATTGTTCATAATACTTGGCTGAATGAAGTGGGTTGATGTGGGGCTTCTTTTGGCCTGGTGGCAGGCGAGCAGGCTCACAGAACCGGATTACCTCTCCTGACCGCGGAATGCAGGTTAATCAAAAAAATGGCCTCAATGGGTTTTTTTGCTCTCGCAGCCGGCGCCGCCTCGGGCAATGCCGACCCTTGATACGGAGCGTAGAGGCGGTTTGCCACCGGCCCGAAGTGTAACATTTTTCCTATTGCCTTCGGACAAAACGCTCTTATACTGGCAAGCACAATACTTAATTTGTTTTTCTCTAGATTGCCGAGGCAGGCACCAGGTTTTTCTTTATCCGATGCTCACTGACTCGGAACCGAGAACACTAGCCTTTCTAGGAGTCTGCACCCATGAAATCTTATACCGAATATTTGACCTTTCATATTCCGCAGCGGATGGCTTTTGTCAATATTACTCCTCAGGTGGAAGCCGCCGTACAACGGAGCGGCGTGAAAGAAGGCCTCTGCCTAGTCAATGCGATGCACATTACGGCCAGTGTGTTTATTAACGATGATGAACCAGGGCTACATGAGGACTTTAAGCGTTGGTTGGAAAAACTGGCTCCGTATGATCCTTCGCCTACCGCCTATCATCATAACCGCACTGGCGAAGATAATGGAGATGCTCATCATAAACGTCAAATCATGGGTCGGGAAGTGGTGGTGGCTATTACGAACGGACGACTGGATTTCGGGCCATGGGAACAGATTTTCTATGGCGAATTCGACGGCCAACGCCCCAAACGGGTACTGATTAAAATCATCGGCGAATAAAGCCCTGCTAACTTGGCATCCGGGCCAATCACACTGTCTGTTCACAGATCCTCCAAAGTGCTCTGATGGTAGCACCTGGGCCGAATGGAGAAGCTGCTTTTCTCATCACTGCGAAAGCAGGGATTCAGTTCGTGGAACTTCTGCATCCGTTGAGGGAGATATTTTTATACCATTTTGGTTCCCTCCGTATCGCACCCAATATATTGTGGGTTGCTAGCACCCTACATATAGTAGCTATTAGATAGGGCAGCCGAACCCTATCCTATCAAATTGCTCATATAGATATTTAGTCTTCCGCAAAGGTTCCTTCCTTAAACTCGACTTTTGCCAATTTTGGCCCTGTGCCGAAATGGGGAAGTTCTAACTCCTTGAAATTATTGGACTTAGGAAATTGTGTGAACCAAAGAAAGGTCCGTTCCACCTCTGGTAACAAAAAACAACTTAGGAAAAATGGCAAAAGTCGAACTGAGAGGCTGTCCTGAAATTGGGATTTGGGTGGTTTCCCATGGATTTTGGCCGACCGGCTCCTTCCTTTGACAGCCCTTAAAAACAGGGACTTTGGGGATTCTGGGGAATTGAGAAAGGCAACTCCCTTTCATCATAGAAAATGCTTTTTAAGATGGCCTCTGAGTCACAAAATAGGTTTTTCCCTCACTCGGTCGAAATACCCCCCGTGAATTTCCTTGGCCGGAAGCTAGTTGGGGTATCTGCCTATCCAAGCAGGAGAGAGCCGGATGGTTTCCCTTGCAGTTCCTTGGACTTTTGCCATTTTGGACCCCATTCTGGAAGAAAGATGCACTCACTCCTTATAGTAACCTCTGCATAATTCGAAAGGGATATTTTTATACCATTTTGGCCGGTCTTCTCTCTAACACAACATATAGGGCTACTAGCATTGCTAGCACCCAATAGATAGTAGATGTCTAGATAGGAGAATCAACCGGCTAGAGAGTCAAAGGTTCATAAAGTTCACTATATGTTCAGTATTCTGCAGAGGTTCCTATATTATGTGAGGTGGACATTGTGGGGACGGCAGAGGTATCGTCATAACTACATGAAAAAAGCAGGTATGGAAAACGGCAAAAGGCCAGCTTATGAGCTCAGCAAAACCTCAACCCTCTGGGATGAGTTGGGAGTCGTTCGAGGGATGGAAGCCAGCGGAGATTTGCCGTCGGCTGCGTGAGGTTTATGGCCCGATCCAACCGCCGCCTCCTGAGCCGGTGCTGGACAGTTTGATTCGGACGGTGCTTTCGCAGCATACGTCGGCTTCTGGCTGTCAGGCGGCCTGGGCAAATCTTCGTCGGCGATTTCCCAGGTGGCAGGCAGTCCTTCAGGCTCCGATGGCCGAGCTAGTCCGGGTCATTCGACCGGCTGGGCTGGCCTGGCAACGGGCCAGGACCATTCGGGCCATCCTGCAAGAGCTACAGCAGCTCAAAGCCCATCAAAGCGATTTTTCTTTAGATTTTCTCCATGACTGGCCCACCGAAAAGGCTTTGGAATATTTACTGCATTTTCCTGGAGTGGGCCTGAAGACTGCTGCTTGTGTGTTGCTATTTGCCTGTGGTCGGCCGGTCTTGCCAGTGGATACCCATGTGCATCGGGTGGCTCAGCGGTTAGGGCTGCTACCGGCAAAATGTTCGGCCTCAAAAGCCCACCAGCTTCTGGGCCAGCAAGTACCTGCTCGGTGGATCTTGGAGTTTCACCTGCAATTGATTCGGCATGGTCGGCTGACCTGTTTGGCCCGGCGGCCTCGTTGCCGCTTATGTCCTTTAGCCGCCAAATGTGCTTTTTGGCGAAAAATTGGGGAATTTAGAAAAAATACGACAAATAGAAAAGCTTTTTCTTTTGGGAAATAATTATCTAACGTATCGAAAATATCAAGTCGATCCAAACCTAATGCGGGAATATGAACGTGGAAATTGGCATGGAGAGAAAAAACACTTCATCCTTCCTGAGGGGGCTACAGGCGTTAGGTGGGGGGAAGGCTGCGGCGGGGGAGAGGTTCTTACCTGACAAATGGATGTTCCTTTTCCCCGCAGGTTGGCTAGCCATCTGGCGTCCTTTAGCTCTCCTGAGGGGAAGGGCAGAAGCTGGTTTGCCCTTGGAACAAAAAAGAAGCCGCCTTGAGTTGTCCGATCCGCCGAGGAGTCCGACTTTGGCTGATGGTCTGGGGAGGCCTCTGGACTGCGGGGCCTCTTCTGGCCCAAACCCAACCCTTATCCACTTTGGGGAGCGTGTTCGAAGAGACTGGCTGGTTCCCTTCCCACGAGGAGTTGGATTCCCCCCGACCTGGGGAACCTATCTGGCCCTTTTCCCCCCAGTCGGCTTGCCCGGATAATTCAGAGCCGGATCCTACAGAATTGTCTTTGCTGCCTTCTGTTGAGCAGAAGCTAAGAGGAACATCAGACTCTGCTGCGACAGTTGGCTCTTTGTTCCCAGATTCCCAACCTGCTTCTCCGGAGTGTTATTTTGGGCCTGAGCTGGCTTTTGCAGAACCGCCGGAAGATTGGGGCTGGAGCCAACTGCCGCCACCTCCTTTGCTGGAAGAAGAACTCCGACCATTACGTCGGCTTCGGTATCGCTGGCGGGTCCGGGCCCAAAGCCGGCTCCTTTTGCAGAATATTCGAGAAGATCATCTACATTTTTATAGTTGGCCTACTTTCCGGGATTTAGGACTGGGTTTGGCTTTAGCGGCGGTGTTTGCCAATACCTCTTTGGACGAAAAGTTTCAAGATTGGTACCGCGAAGATGTTCGCTCCGAAGGGCTAGACAACTTGTCCTCTTTCTGGAAACCTTGGGGAGAGGGGGCCATTTTTGTTCCTTCGTATGCAGCTTTTGGCGTGTTGGGGATTTTAGCTTCGCAGCGGCCGGTGTTGGGAGTTGTGGGCCGGTTCGGCCAACAGGTCAGCCGGGCTTATCTGGTCGGCGCACCGCCGCTGCTATTCTTGCAAGCGCTGAGCGGCGGTGCTCGACCTGTCGATCCGGAGGGTTCCCAATGGCGGCCTTTTCAGGATATCAACGGCCTGAGCGGCCATGCCTTCATTGGAGCCGTCCCTTTTCTTATCGCCGCCCAGTGGACCGACCGACCTGTTCTACAGGCTGCCTTGTATGTGGGTTCAGCCTTTCCTGCATGGTCTCGGCTGAATGACGATAGCCATTATCTCTCCCAGGTATGTCTTGGCTGGTGGGTTGCTTTCTTGGCTTGTCGGGCCGTATATCAGACGGAGACCGGGGAACGCCCTTGGACATTAGTTCCTATCGCTGGCGGTAATCACGTCGGCCTCGCTCTGGTATGGACTCGATAACCAGCTGCTGCCGGCTTCCGAGTATTTCTGGCCGGTAGTACGCTTATTTGTGCGGTTCCTTAAGGCCTAGAAACTGTCCTGAGTTGGGATTCCAGCGTTTTCCTGCTAGGTTTTCGCGCTGAGAGGCTGTCCTGAAATTGGGATGTGGGCGGTTTCCGATGGGTTTGGGCCGACCAGCTCCTATCCTCCATACTCGTTAAAACTAGGGATCTTTGGGATTCTGGGGAATTGAGGAAGGAAACCTCCTTTACTCATAGAAAATGCTTTTTAGGACAGCCTCTAAGCTCGACTTTTGCCATTTTTGCCGTTCCCCCGAAAGGAGAAAGCTCTAACTCCTTGCACTATTGGCGTTAGGAAATGGGGTGAACAAAGGCAAGTTGCATCGTAACTGCTTATGGCAAAACCAGTTAGGGAAAATAGCAAAACTCGAGCTAAGAGCTTCTGTCCAAGAGCAAAGCACGATTTTTGCTAATTTTTGTAACTTCTTTTATCTCAAGGAGTTAGGTTTTGACGACTGTTTGTTCAGCAAATTTCCTAAGGCCAAGATTTTCAAAGGGGTAGAACATCTCACGGAGCCTGTACCCCGGAAATTGGCAAAACTGGAGCTAAAAGGCAGGCTAGAAGAAGCATTTATATAATGAAAATATATTTCCCACCTCTCATCCTAAAAATCCCTAAACATCTCCTAAATCCTTATTTTTAAGGAGAGTGTCGAGGAGGGGCCAGTCAGCCAAAGCCCATGGAAACCGCCAAAATCCCAACTCCTTTGTCCACTTCTGTGCTGTTGGGGTTGTTTGTGGGTGGGTATTATTTTTCCGGTACGATGCTGATCTCCATGGCATCGCGTTTGGCCCAGGGCAGGTCCAGGTCGAACCATTCGGTTCGGCTTTGGAACTTTTGGCGGACATATTTCAAGTAGTCCGCCATCCCTGAGACGCCAATGCCGGCGTTGTCGGCAACAATCACCGCCCCGGGCCGAAGCCGAGACTCTATCGCCTTCAGACAAGGCATATAGTTGGAATAGCCACAGTCAAGGAAAAGAAAATCCACCGGCGATTGAATTTCTTTACATATCTTTCGGGCGTCGCCTATTCGCACTTCAACCACATCGGCCAGGCCGGCCTGGCGGAAATTGGCTTCCGCTTCTTTAGCCGACTGGGGGTCAATTTCAATGGTAATCAGTTTTCCCCGGCCTAGGAGCTTTAGTTCTCGGGCGATCCATAGGCCGGAATAGCCGATAGCGGTGCCAGCTTCGACGACCAATTCGGGCTTTTTCTCTCGGACCAGCTCTGCCAATCGCCGGGCCTTCTGCGGCCCGATCATCGGAATCCCCTGCTCCCGACACTGCCGATCCACCCGCTCAATTACTCGTTCTATCTGGACCAAATCAGCTTTGGCCACCGACTGCCTTGACGCCTTTTCCTTCATTTCTTCTCCTGCAAGTACCAGGGCGGTCCCAATCAGATATCCCCACCACATCTTGATGCTCCTTGTGGACGAAGGTTGCCATATCAGCCACCCCCTCTCGTTTTTCTCGGAAACCTCTCGGCAAATCTTTCAGTCTATAGGTCCCCCGAAGGGAGAGAGTGGCCTTCTGGGAAGCACATCGCCTCGGCAAACAGGGCGGCGAAGTCCGGCTCGGCAGCCAGATCGATATGTTGGGCTGATCGGGCCAGCCGGCTCGCTTCGGTTTGGGCCTGCCGGCTGAGCACCAAAAGCCTGGCCCCGGCCAAGGCGGTGTTACCTAAAAATCGAATCCGCTCTGCCGGCAGTTCCGGCGGCAGAAGGCCAATCCGCTGTGCATTGCGCCGCCGGATGTAAGTGCCAAAAGCTCCTGCCACCCAGACAGCTTCCAAATCCCGTACCTGCAGCCCGGCCCGGCGCAAAAGCATTTGGATCCCTGTCCGGATTGCTCCAGCGGCCAGTTGCAATTGGCGTACATCTCGCTGAGTAAGCAGGATCGGTCTTCCAGTGGCCGATTGCTCAGCCGGGCAAATCACAAATGCCGGTTCTCCATGCTGCTGGGTCCATCGTTGGGCGAGATCGGCAACACGGGCAGAGCTGGGCAGCTGGGCTGGGCTGGAATCTGGTTTTGGCCAAAAACTCTCAGGCCAATCGCCCTCCCGGACTGCTTCCTGGAGTCGATCCTCTGGGCCGGTTGGTACCAATCGGCCGTCTGGCCGCACCAACCCAAGCCGAAGCAGTTCCGCTGCCAAGTCAATCAATGCGGATCCACAAATCCCTTTGGGGCGTTGGTTGCCGACGGTTCGGATGTGCCATTGGCCATCGAAATGGATCCGTTCAATGGCTCCTGGAGCGGCCCGCATTCCGTGGCAGATCCGTGCACCTTCGAAGGCAGGACCGGCAGCCGTGGCCGCCGCAAAAAGCCGACCTCCTGCCGCTAACACAATCTCGCCGTTGGTGCCGATGTCCAGAAACAATGTCGGCCGATCTTGCCCAGCCAATCCTACGGCTACCATCCCGGCCACAATATCCCCGCCTACATAGCCGCCAATTACCGGCGCTACATAAACCAGCCCGGCCGGATGGATCCGAAGCCCTAGCCCGGCTGCCTGACCGACCAGACTATCGCCTGCCGCCGGGGTAAATGGCACCTGGCCCAAATACTGCGGCGTAATCCCACAGGCCAGATGCTGCATCGTGGTATTGCCCACCAGGCTGGTATAGTAAATTTGTTCACGCTTAATCCCTACCTGCTCGGCCAACTGCCCAATCATCCGGTCGATGGCCCCGATAACAGCCGAGCGGAGTTCCTCCAGATGGTCGGGACTCCGTTGGGCGTAGCTAATCCGGCTAATCACATCGTCGCCGAAGGCGGTTTGAGGATTTAGCTCGGCCTGCACAGCCAATTGGCGGCCCGTAGGCAAGTGGATTAGCGCTGCCGCCATCGTAGTGGTTCCAATGTCCACTGCCACCCCGTAATGCTGATCGGTTGTATCGCCGGGTTCAAAATCCAGGAGCCACTCCCCGGCTAAAACCGCTGTACCCTGGAACCCGTATTGCCGAAGCCGATCTGGCAATTGACGCAGCAGCGGCCAATCCACCCGAAGCGATTCGGTTTTGGCCTTTGGCATTGCCCGAGCAGAGGCAATGGGTTCGTCTGGTGGAACTAGCTCGGTAGAAGCGGTTTCCAGCGCTTTTGCCAACCGATCTAAATCAGGGGCATCGTCTTGCCGACTGGGCGGCGGCAAGACCACAAACCGTTTGACCACCGGCGGATCTATTGGGAAATTGGCCAGCGTTTGGCCTGCTACTAGGATTTTGGCGGCGGCCTGGGCCAGAGAAGTTTCGGGCACCTCCACCAGCAGGGGCCTCAGGACCGGCACCTGGCAGGCCAATCGCCAACCGGCCGCCAACTGGTCGGCAGAAAAGTGGCGTTTTTCCTGGGCAGTGGGTGCCGCCAATAGTTCGTCGTTTTTCTCCAAGCCGAGACTGCCAGAGACCAAGCTTTTTTCTTCCGTACAATCCCGGGCTTCGGCCAACGGAAGTCCGGTGTCGAGACTTTGCGGAGAAATATCGGCAGTTGGTTGGGCTGAGGCCGGAGCAGCTTTGGGGAGTAGGCGAACCCGGCATTTGCCGCACAGCCCCTCCCCACCGCACGGCATCTGAAGCCGTATGCCTGCTTGGGCCGCCGCATCCGCTAGCAATAGCCCCACGGGCACATCCACATCGACCCCAAGCGGTTCAAAACGAACGCTGACAGAAAGGGCTTTTTCGTCCATAACAGTCTAGTTCAGGAACCTCTGCATCATTCGAGGGATATATTTTTGTACCATTTTGGTTCCTTCCGCCTCCGACCCAATATATTGGGTTGCTAGCATCCTCATAGAGTAGGTGTTTGGATGGGGGCAGGTAAAGCCTACCGAATCAAAAATGCATAAAGTTCACTCTATGTTCAGGATGATGCAGAGGTTCCTTTAATATATCTGGTCTAGGTGTACGGATGCAGGTAGGACCCTTGCCCCGTTACTCCGAAGCTGCTTCCGGTCGCAGTCGGTAGGCAAAAATGCCCGGCGAGCAGTGAAGCCGGATTTCGTCTTTTGGTTCGGCCGGTTCTAGCCGCCGGCTGGTACGTACTCGACCTTCAATGTCCAAATGTTCCAAGACCTGAGGCAGGGGCAATTTCCATGGCAGCTTCGGCCATCGGATCAGGAGGTCAAACGGCCGGTCGGCGTCCGGAAGCGGTGTAACCACCAAGGCTTGGCCCTCCGGGTGGAGTCGAACGCCGCCGGCGGTAACCAGGGCGCCAAAGTCGATCGGTTTGGCCTCTGGGTTTTGGCGGGCAAGCACCGGGTCCTCCTCTGCCGGCAGCGGCGTCCACCGAAGTTCGAAGGCCGATGGCTTTCCAGGTTCTGCCTCTGATTTGGTAGGCTCTCCGCCTGCTGGCTCTACCAATCGAAGTACACCAAGCCGGATCCGATTCTGCCCATCGTTGAGGCCTAAAATCCACAATCGTCTGCCGCTTTGCGGATCGTACAGGCCGGCCCGAACTTCCAGTTCTGTCCCGGGCCGGAGGTTGCTAGGCAGTTGCCCGACCGCTTTGGCCAAAATGACGCCCGAGTGCTCTTTAGAGAAATCACCGCCTTGATGAACGGCTTGGAAAACAATCTCTCCGTCGGCGTTGCAAAAATGCAAGAACGGTCGGTAATCGGCCGGTATAGGCTCATCGGCCTGCCAACGAAGCAGCATTTCAAAACGGCCTTCGTGCAAGGGCTGGAACTTCTCGACCGAAACGCGGATCGGCCGAAGCCCGACCACCATCCGACCGTTCACATAGAGCTCCTGGGGCGATTGAGCCATTTCCACAATTCGGCCGTCCCGTCGGCAAATGCTGGCTTCCACCAGGCCGCCTTCGACCGGCACCCGGGCCAGGAATCCATACTGGGGCAAAACCACTCCTTCCACAGCCCAGTCTGACTGGCCCCGGTTGACCCACACTAAGCCGCCGCCGGCCCAAACTACCTGTTGCCGGTGCAAATCGGCCTGGGGCAGGCTGGCCCGCGGGGTCCAACCCTGTCGGCCATCCGGACCATCGGTGCGGGCAAACCGCACCTCGTGAATGGTTCGTAGAGCCAACGCCTGCCCCAGTCGGCCCAGAAGCCAGTACTTCCGCACCACATCCCGGCCAAACGGCGCCGGTACCATAGCCGGATGGCCAGTCAGCGCTTCCGTACTGATATAGTCATCGCTCATAATGCCGTGGAGGCGTTCGTCCAAGCCGCCTTCGTATCGACCAGGATAGCCCGCCCCGTGCAGGATGAACCGATCATGATGGGCGGCGTCGAACCAGGCGGTGCGTTCCGCATCTTGGCAGGGCCAATGCCAAACACTCCACCGATAATATCCCCTGCCCTCCGGTGGGCTAACCCGTAGATGATTTGCCTGTGCTCCGTCCAGATAGCCGATCAGTTGGTCATGGCCGCTCTCGGAAATCTGCGGCGCTTGATCGCCCAGAAGCTCCCGAATCCAGGCAAAAAGCCTACCCCAGGTATCCCGTGTGTACCTTTTGGTAAAAAATTGGCCATCAGATGTCCAATAATCATACGGTCCGATGCTGGCCCAAACGTCGATGAAATAGGCCGTGGGGGCCAATTCCTTTTTAATCGTCTGGAGATTGGCTCGAAGGTAGGGTTCAATGCGGTCAGCCCGATAACGATAGGATTGAGCCTGTCGGGCCTCATGGAACCAGGCACGCACCGGCCGGCCATCCTCGGTAAAAGCGATGTTCTGCTCGTAGGAAAAACCTTCGGCGTCCGGATAAAAGTCGATGTAGTTATCATGCAAGGCAAACGGCACCCCGGCCTGTCGGCACACAGCGATCAATTGCCGCATCTGCTCCAAGGTGCCAAACTGCGGATTGGGCGGATAGATTTCCGGCAACCGATAGTCGTAGCCCCACCGCTGCCAGTTGTGCCAAATGACCATGCTATGGCGCAGTCCATACCGGAAAGCCTTTTGCAAGGCGTCGGCGCTGGGGCCGTAGCGGCCGTGCCAAAGATCGAATACAAACCGGCCAGCCGCCTTCGGCACTCCGTCAGAGGACCGCAGACCATTTACCTGACGCCAATGGCGGACCGCCTGCCAAATATCCGGGGCAAGAACAAAAGTCCATGTTGCCTCGTCCGATACATGCAGTGAGCTGTGCCCCTCGGCAGGCAGAAGCTGATAGTCGGTCGGAGGTAAATCCACGGCCTGCAACAAAGCCAAACCCCTTGCAAACTCCATACCCACAAACGACGTGGAAAGCCGATGCCCGTCAAAACCCAGCCGAAATGGCCCCGGACGCCGAAGCACATTGCCCGGGCCAGCATAGACGGCTTCGACCGGCTGACTCCACCGGCCAGTGGCCACATCCTCCAGCCGAACCACCTGCCAAGGCTTCGCCTCCGGCGCATCCTCCAGCCAAAACTTCGCCCGGAGCGTGCCGTCAGCAATCCACAGCTTGCCAACCAACGTAAACGGGCCAACCACCGACTGGAACCGATGCCGCCAAATGGCCTCCGGTTTGTCCTGCAGCCGATCCGGCCCCTTTACCTCTTGGAGCAGAATCGGCGAACGACCCCGATCCAACCGCCCCCCAAATACCTCCACCTGGAAACCCCGAAAATAAAGCCAATCCTGGGGCGAACCGCTAGGTTGAGCTGCCTGGGCCGAAGCCTCCGCCTGATAGATGAAATCCTTCTGCAGCAAGCCATCGGTTGTCCCTGGAGCCGACTGCCGGAAGCTAACCAAGCCCCACCTAGAATCCGTCCGGGCAACTGAGGAGCTGTTGACAGCCCCGCTAAGCGCCGGATGCCCCCAACCAAAGCCAATTACAGAGCCACTTTCTTTGTTAACTGCGGGAACGCTCGATCCGCTAAGCGCCGGATGCTCCGGACCAAAGCCAATCACCGCATCCAACAGCCCCCGCCGACCAGGCCAAACCCGCACTTGGTACTCCGCCTGCTCACAACGGGTATGGCCCAACACAAAAGACCCCTCTTGATTGGGAGGCGGAAATGGCACTGGTGGCGGCAATTGGCCGCACTGCAAGACCGGATCAGCCCAAATAGCCGAATCCCAGCCAGTGTCCTGCTTCGGCCCAGGATGGGCCTCCAATTGGAATCGAACCTTCTGGCCGGCAAACTGGCTCAGATCCACTTCCACCGGCTGCCAAGTTTTCGCCACCAGATGCTTTTCCCAAACCACTTGACCAAATTGGCCCTCCGGAGCTTCCCAGCCGAGCACCCGAACCCGAAAGGTCAAACCGTCGCTTTGGCCTTCCGGGATTTGCCCTAGAAAGCAGCGAAACACCAGGGGTTTTTCAGCGGGGAGTTGCAGAGGCAGTTCAATCAACATGGTCCCGGACTGTCCTTCCTTCCACGGCGGATGCACACCAAATCCGGTCCGTATCTGGCCAGCTAAGCTCATCCGAGTCCGATGAAAGGTGGTACCAGTCGGCTCATGTACACCAAGCCAACCAACAGGCATCGTCTGGGCCTGTTGGCCGAATACCTGCCAGACTATCCGATAGACCGGCAATTGATCCAGGGCTAGTTCGCCTCCTGCCGGGACCGGTTGGAGCACCCAAGGCAAAGATCGGCTTGGCCTGGGCGGCTGGTGGAGTTTCGTCTGGAAGATCAAAATCGGATGGGCCAAATGCTCCTGCCCGCCGTGCTGAAACCGTACATGGGCATGGATCGGATAATGAGCCGAGTAGGTCGGCTGCTCCGCAGTGATTTCAAACTCCAGCCGGGTGCTTGCCCGGCCAGGCACTTCAAACCGTAGCGGCTCGGCCGGCTGCTGCTTGCCGAGCGGCACACCCACTATCTCCACCGTGCCATCGGATCTGATCCAATTGGGGGCCCTAGTCGGTCGCCACTTCCATCGGTCGATCAGCCGCAGTTGGACCGTCCCGGTAATCGGCTGGGCAGCCTTGTTTTCAAGCACTACAGCTACTGGGATCGGTTGACCAATTTCAGTTACTTCCGGGGGACCTTCGATTCGGGCAGTGATCGGCCCTGCCCGGTCAACTGGCGGATCAAAACCAGTAGCTTGCTGGCCCACTCCCATTCCCCCCAGCACGAATGCCGCCGTCACAGCCAAAACACGCCTCCTTCTGGAATAATACCCCTGTCTTGTGGTTTGAGGGGGCATTTGAACGTCGGCATGGGGCTGAAGGAAGTCCCTCTTTTTGCAATGGTCCCTCCATCTTGTCGTTTGAGGAGGCTGCAGCTGTAAGCCTGTCGGAGCTGAGGTATCCCAAAAAGGCCTCTTGGTCCCTTTCTCCCCTCCAAAACTTACGCCACCAGGCAAAAACGCGACCGCCCGAAGGAGGACAGTAGGCAGGTGTAATATGGACATCTGTCGGGTCTCCTAACTCCACCGGATAAACACACCCAAAAGGCCTTTAAGCTCCATTTTGTCAACTTTCCTAACTGCTTTTGTTTCCAGGACTTAAGGGGAATGCCGGTTTCATGCGTCGAATTTACTAACCCCAATAATTGCCTGGACTTTTGCCATTTTTAGCCTCCCCAGGAATAGAGAATTCTCTAACTGGTTGTAACTATTGGAGTTAGGAAATTGGTGGAACAAGTGGAGGTTTCGCCGTAACTGCCGGAAGCAAAAGGATTTAAGGAAAATGGCAAAAGTCGAATAATTAAAGGAGTTAGAACATGGTTCTTCCGGACCAAAGCCAAAAATAGCAAAAGTGGACTTAAGTCGAAACCAGTAGTATTCGGGAACTTTACCAGTAGATAGAACATCTATAGTTTATAATCCGTCTGGGTAAAATGGTATGGTACCATCCTTGCTGCGTGGGGGTCGGAAGCCAGATCTTCAAAGGGGAAAAATTTTACCGCCTGATCTTGACTTTCCCAATTTTTCCGAACTCCCTTTGGGTACTGAGTTAGGAAGAAATCTCTTTTTTTATGCACTCACTGCCTAAGTCCAATCCGTTATAAGGAATTAAAATATTGCCCTTCCAGCTCGACTTTTGCCCATTTTGGCTTTGCCCTGCCCGAAGAGTGTTCTAAGTCTTTGTAACTATTGGAGTTAGCAAATTGGGCGAACCAGGGGAGATTCATCCTAACTCCTAAAAACAAAGGCGGTGATGAAAAAAAATGGCAAAAGTCCAGATCAGAGACTTAGGCAGATTAGAAAAAATCGGCTCAGACGGAAGGAGCGGAACCGTCGGGCATAGAAATTTTGGATAAGATAGATGAGAAAGATAAGGGGATTGGCTAAACTAACACGTTGGAAAGCGGGCCACCTTTTTGGCTTTTCTCCAATTTGTGTGGATGCCCATTGGCTCCTACTATCAAATACCCAAGGAATCTCTGCATAATTCAAGGAGGATATTTTTATCCTATTTTGGCTTGTCCTCCTTTTACCCCAACATATAGAGTTGCTAGCATTGCTAGCAGCCAATAGATAGTAAATGTTCGACTAGAAGAACGGGAGGGCCTAAAAATTAAAAATTCATGAAGTTCACTATATGTATGTTCAGGATTTTGTAGAGATTCCACAGATAGGTTAGCTTGATGATTTGGGAAGTCTGGATAACCAAAAACGGCTTTTAGTTCGAGTGGAAGGATATTTTATCTGGGAGGATAGGAATCATGAGCAATTCAGTAAGGATTGCAACTTCTTTCCTGATTATCGGAATCTGCTATGGTGGTCTTTTTGGGGCGGAAGCCACCAAACCGAAAAAGGCCCAAAAAGTCTTCCCCGATCCTAAACTACCTCAAGAACTGGTTATAAGCCCCACAGCCGAGGTAAAGACTTATAAGCCTACCACCCCCGGCAATCTGCCGGATAGCTCCTTCGCCGTCTATGTACCGAAAAGCTACTCGCATGAAACACCGATGCCGTTGGTGGTTTCCTCCCATGGGATTAACGGTACTGGTCCTGGAGAAATCACCGGCTGGGTGAAGTTTGCCGAGGAATATGGATTTATTGTGGTCTGCCCCACCTATGCACTGGCCACCCAGCCCAACATGTTAAAGTCGAAAAGTGCAGTGCTGCAGGAAGAAAAGATGCTTTTAGAGATCATGGAGCGGGTGTTTCGCTCGCTGAATGTGGATCGGGAGTTGGTCTTGCATACGGGCTTTAGCGGAGGTGGGCTACCGACATACTTTTACGCCATGCGACATCCAGAGATTTTCACAGCCTTATGCTTCCGAAGTGCGAATTTTTTGGGCGATCGGTTTCCGATGGATGTGCGGCCTTGGCGGAATCGTCCGATTTACATCTTTTGGGGCAGCAAAGACCACCCGCTCATTATCGAAAAAGGCAATATGGGCCGACCGCCTGAAGGTCCCCTGTGTTTAGCCTTTTTCCAAAAAGCCGGATGCACCCGGCTTAAACACCAAATCATCGAAGGGGGCGGACACGAAAGCCGACCTGATTTAGCGGCTAAGTGGTTTGCCGAGGAAGTCATTCAACCGGTCCTTCAGGCCCGCCAGCAGAAGCTTGCCCCTGAACAGAAACCATCCCCCAAAGGAAAGATTCGCTCTACTCCGAATGGGGGATAAACGTGTGCACGCAAACAATCTCTCAATCTATCTCAGCTCGACTTTTGCCATTTTGGGCCTTTGTCTAAAAGAGTAACGTTCTAACTCCTTGGAAATATTGGAGTTAGAAAATTGGATCCACAAAAGGAGCCTTCGTTGGAACTCTCAGGACAAACCAAGTTAGAAAAAATGGCCAAAGTCTAGTCAGAAGCTATCTTAAAAATTGGAGTGATATTTCTGAGGGAGTAAGGTACTGCTGAAAATTTGTAACGGAATTGGGCAAAATAAATAACATAGGCAAAATAAGCTTCCCTCCCGCATTCCAGTTTTGCCTAACAACTAGCTCTTTTCCCGAACGACAAACCTGACCCCCCAGACCTAAACTTGTTAGAGGCTGTCTGGAAATCAACACTTGGGCGTTTCCTGATATGGTTTGGATGAACCAGCTCTTCTAGGCAAAAGACGGGAAAAATAGGCAGTTTCCGGCTGGTGGGTAATCCAGCTACGGACCTGATCTCCCCCCTGGAAAAACGCATTTCCAGACAGATTCTTAGAGGAAGAGAATCCAGTATGGTATAAAAATATCCCCCTCGAATTATGCAGAGGTTCCTTAACTTCTTTTTGATCCAGTAGTTAGGACGAAACTTCTTTTTGGCCACCCTAATTTCCTAAGTCCAATAGTTACAGCAAGTTAAAGGTTTTCCCTTCCGGGATGAGGCTAAAAATGGCA
>JANXAQ010000080.1 GCA_025062105.1 Thermoguttaceae bacterium | reverse complement strand
TCCGAGCGTCTGAACTCCAACTTGTGTATAACAGCGAGCCGAAAACACAGAGTCCAGCTCATCAAAACACTGGAGCAGCAATCTGCATCCGACCTTGGCAGGAATAGAAGAGAGCACTTTCTAAAACCAATCTCTCCTAGGCTCACTGCTATATACAGAGTTGACTTTAGGCAGGTTCCGAAAGTTCGTCAAAGCACATAGAACAAAATAGGCAATTAGTTTGCAAAAAACAAACCTTTCCGGCTTCCTATTTCACAACCTTTGGCTTCTTTTGAAAGCTTTATTATCCCCCTATGTAGGGGAATCATTTTCTTTTTTAAACGGCGAATCCCCCAAAAGGTATAGTATAGCAGCACTCATTCGGGTAATCTGTTACAATCACTTAAAATCCATCAAGTGAGAAAAACTCTAGGTAAACTCTTCGACCGACTGGTAGGCTTCATCTTTTCTCTTCTCTCCACTAGGGCCAAGGTTATGCATAAATTTTGAGCCGTGTTCTTCACTAAAAGAGGGGATTGGCCAAGTTCAGAAGGGCAAGCCGGGGCAGTTTGCATATGGAAAAAAATTAGCCAAGATAGGCATTTTGGGCAATTCTGATAGCTAGTGCCTAACGTTGCCTGCCGTACGAGGCGAAGGTGTGCGGAGAGAGGCAGTCCATTGCCCTTTGCCCCCGCAAAGGGGGCCTGCATGGATCTATCTCCTACTCACAGGCTGGAGCTGCGGGGCGGAGGGAACAAAAATCTTACCGAACCTGCTTGCTTTGCCTAAATTGCCTAATTATTATCGATCATAGAGGCCCGATTCTAAAGAGGGCCATTATCGGGAGCTTTTGGCCTTGTAGAGTCTCCGGATCCGAAATGGGCTGAGTGGGAGGGGAGCTTTCGGGTTTCCATAGGCAAAGAGCTAAGTCTGGTCCAATAGAACTGGTTCGATAAAAACCAGTGGGTGTTTGTTCCTTCTTGGGAGAACTTGCGCATGCACACACAACGGGTTCAACATTTCTGGTGGGGAATTTTGTTTGGGATAGGGGTAGTGGTTGGTGGGTGGCCTCGGGGGCTTTATGGTCAGGCTGCCGGGGTCGTGGTGGATGCTCAGGGGGTGCTGCACAAAAAAGTGGTTCCGGATCTTACCGGGGAGTTGCTTCGGCAACGGCAGGCAGCAGCCAAAGCGGCCCTTTCAGCCGACTTGGCTCGCTTCAGCAAACGGCGACATGTGTCGCTTACCCGATTGGAGCAGGCCCTGATCGACCGTCAAGGGGTGCTGACGGATGAAATGCGCTATTTGGCCGGTCTGCTCCGGATTCAATATGTTTTCTTCTATCCGGAGACAAAAGATATTGTCATTGCGGGACCGGCCGAAGGCTGGATGGAGGACCCAGTGGGCCGGATCGTCGGGATTTCCACACGTCGGCCTGTGTGCCGGTTAGAGGATTTGGTGGTGGCGCTGAGGCTTTTCGGACCAGGACAAAAGTCGGCCGATACGGTAATTAGTTGTTCGATTGATCCGACACCGGAGGGATTGGCGGCCATGCAGCGGGTGCTTCGGCAAATGGGCAGTCAATTGCCTGGTCCACCCAATCCGGCCATGGCTAATCAGATTGCTGCCGCTTTGCAAGAAAGCCTAGGACCGCAGGACATTACCATCACCGGCGTACCGCCGGAAACTCATTTTGCCCAAGTATTGGTGGAAGCCGATTATCGGATGAAGCTTATCGGCATTGGTCTGGAGGAACCTCCAATTCAGATGGCCAGTTTCGTCCAGATGGTTAATCCCAGCCAGGTGTCTCGAAACGCTCTGTTTCGATGGTTTTTTGTGCCGGATTATCAATGTGTTCGGGTCAGTGAAGACGGCCTAGCGATGAAGCTGGAAGGCGACGGTGTCAAACTGGTCGGGGAAGATGAACTGGTAACGGCACAAGGGGAGCGGCACAGTGTAGGGGCAACGAGCAGAGCTAGTCAAATGTTTACTTCCACCTTTACCAAAAAATACCCCGAATTGGCCGAACGCTCTCCTGTGTTTGCCGAACTACGCAATCTGATCGATATGGCCGTAGCTGCCGCCTTCATCCAACAGCAAGATTACTACAGCAAAGCCGGCTGGAAAATGGAACTGTTTGGCGACGAAACGAAGTTTGCTGTCCAACGCTATCCAGCCCCCCGCAAAGTGGCCCCGGCCGTTTCCGCCGTTATCCGCGGCAATCGGCTAATGACCCCCATCGGCGGTGGCGTGCGGATCGAACCTCAGCAGGCCATTGCAAAACGAAACCTCTTGCCGGACGAAAAAGGCGAAGTTGCCAAAACCCGCCAGGAAGTTCAACTCCGCCTACCCGAAGGCCGATGGTGGTGGGACTAAGCTCGACTTTTGCCATTTTCCCTAAGTTCTTTTGGCGTCGAAAGTTATGGAGCGCCATTCATTTGTACATGCAATTTCCTAAGCCTAATGCAGACAATGACTTAGAGAGTGGCGCATTCGCTACATAGTCAAAATTGGCAAAAGTCCAGATAAGCTCGACTTTTGCCATTTTCCCTAACTCCTTTTGTTTCCAGGAGTTACAACGAGGCCCCTTTTGTTCACCCAATTTCCTAACTCTAATAATTACAAGGAGTTAGAGCTTGGCCCATCCAGGGCGAGACCAAAAATGGCAAAAGTCGAGCTAAGAGGCTGTCTGAAAATTAACCTATACAGCGGTTTGCCGGGAGATCACTCAGGCAATTGCCTTTGCACCACCGCAAATAAGGGTTCCATTCCCATCAGAGCAAAGGACTCTGCCTACCTTCTAGGCTAAAATACTTTTTCAGACAGCCTCCCGACTGTACTTACTCCAATTTCCCTTGTTGGGGTGAGAGGCTATGGAGCCAGGCCAACCCGCTCGGCCTGGTGATTATTTCAGCTGCTTGTTCCCGTCGGACCTCCATCTGTTCAGGTTCATCGGCTCGGCCTTATCGGCAAGAAATTGCTCCAGCAGCTGTATTGCCTGCCGGGCCTCCGCCCCTGCCCACCCCCACCAAAGAGAATTTTTTGAGAAAGTACAGAACTATCTAAGAGGCTGTCTGAAAAGGGGGTAGCTAGACTTCCTTATTTCCACCAGACGGTAAGGCATAGGGTGCCAAAATACTCAAATCTTCGGCTGTAGCCCTTCTGATGGGGGAAACAACTTGACAACCGAGTGAGCCAAAAACCTCTTTTCAGGCAGCCTCTTAAGATCCGTGCGGTGCCTGCACTGAGTACTTTCCAATGCTCGGCCGACCGTATGTTCTTTCTTATTCGGTGGTTTTGCCAATCCCGGATATCCTCCTTTGGTCTATATGCTTATCCTCCACAAGAGGTAATACTGCGTGAAAAAAGCCGTAGTTTCCGGATGCCGGTTGGCACTGACTGTGTGAATGGCTGTAAGTCTCTCTACAAATTGCCGGGAGCTGATGTTGAAGGGGAGTATAAAATGCTTGCTCTAAGTTTATAAATTTTAACGACTTATAGTTTTTTCCCTACGGTGAGATACCCCTGACAACCCATAGGGGATAAAATACCAATAGCAAAGACCAATACTAAAGAAATTGCCGACCCGTTGGGGGGTATACAGTGAGCTTTATTGATCCCCTCTATATGGGGTTGTATATGGAGGGGATGCAATCGAGGGCGAAGGCCGGAGAGAATGAATCTCCGGATCCTTTCTTCGATACTAGTGTGTTCTAGGCTCCCTCTTCGGCCTTCTGTCTTCACTGGGAGTGGCCTCCGGGCTGCGTGGCAAGAACGGGAAGGGCACACAAAGTCTTTTTCTAGTTGGTTCGGCGGTATTATTTATTCAAGGTACCTTAGGTGTTTGGGAGCTAGGAATACCAGAAGAGTTCATGTTGTCCTTTTGGAAATCCTTTGCCAAAAGCGCAGTATCTTGGGATGTATAGGGCTTGAGGGAAACCTAGAAAGGGAGAGAACCATTTTGGTGGGAATATAAGGTTCCCTAATTTAGGAGGAGCGGAATGGGGTTCCCGAAAAGGAGGAGGGGGAGTCTCTGGGGCTTTAAAGACCCCTCTATGGAGCGGCAATGAAGGATCTTTTTAAAACCAAGAACTTAAATCCCCCTTATTGGGGGATGCGGGATTGAGAATTTTAACAGGGCTGGCAATTTAAGTTGACTAGGGAAGAATTGCTTGACTAGAGAAAATTGGCAGAGTATGCTCAATTAAAGAGAGGTGCTTTGCAAAAAGCGGTTTTGCTCCGCTCCAAAAGGGTTGTCTGAGGGAACCAGGCCCACCAGAGGAAGGATCGCACTATGTTAGTTCTCTCCCGTAAAAAGAACGAAAGTATTGTCATCAATGATGACATTACCATCGTGGTGGTAGACATCCGCGGGGATAAGGTCCGTTTAGGAGTTGAAGCTCCTAAAGAGATTCCAGTGCATCGCCGAGAGGTCTTTGAGGCGATCCGCCGCAGCCAAGCCGAAGCAGCCAATAAACCCACTTCCCCCACTCCGCCCTCCAATCCCTCTTAACCGCTCTGCGAAAGAGGTAGGCAAGGCTGCCGATCCCTTCTAGAAACACGGATTTTCTCACTTCCTCATCTCCTGAGGCCCTAAGGACTTCAGGAGATTATTTTTTGTTCTCTCTCCCAGATGGGGGTTATAAGCAGAGGCTTTACTTTAGAGTGTTTACTTTTTAGCTTGAAAGGGTTTGGTCCTCGGTTAAACCCTAAACTTGACTTTTTGCCATTTTTGACCTCCTGGCGTAAGAGGAATCCGTAACTGCCTGCAATTATTTGGAAATAGGAAATTAGGTGGGAAAGAGCGGTGTCGTAACTGCTTGATGGCAAACAAGTTAGGAAAATGGGAAAAGTCAAGCTACGTGGAACTCGACCAAGTTTTCCTTTTTTAGCTGCTATCAGTCGGCCGGTGTAACGGATGGGTACGGGTGAAGTTCCTTGTCGGAGCGATTAGGGTACTTGATCCCCTGCCTGCTCTTTTGGCAGGGTCAGCCGCCTGAAGTGCTCAGGGCCTCCCTTGACCTATTGGCCCTATTGCGACTATATAATTAATAGTTTCCCCCCAAGTAACGGGGGATTTTATTTTAGGAAAACCCAGCCTACCGTCTTTTTCCAAAGGGTAAGATGCTGTAAGTTAGCAAAGGAAAGATGCGGATAACCCATAATTCCCAATTTGCCTAGGGCGAAATGGGCCTTTGGGTTAATTCCGGTTTGATTCCTTGGTGGAAGGCACTTTTTCAATAATCCGTTTTGGTTGCTAGCGGAGTAATCTTGCCTGAGGGGCAAAGGGACTGGGTGTTTCCCAAGGTGTGTTTTTAAGAGTGTTTGGCCCCGTCGTCTAGCCAGGTTAGGACACGGGCCTTTCAAGCCCGTAACACGGGTTCAAATCCCGTCGGGGTCGTTAAGTCTTTATTTAGTAAGGAGTTACGACAAGAAAGCTCTGCCACAACTCGGCAATCTCTAAGCTTGAATTTTGCCGAGTCTTGGTACTTCCTTTATCTTATCTCAACCTGACTTTTGCCATTTTTAGCCTCTTGTCGAAAGGAGAAAGCCATAACTACCTGGAATTACTGGAGTTAGGAAATTGTGTGAACAAAAGGAATCACCGCTGTAACTGCTGATCAAAAAAAGAAGCTAGGAAAATTGGCAAAAGTGGCTTTCTCCGTTGTGCGTCGAGCCTAAGGGGGCACCGCCGGCTTCGAAGCGGCTGGAATGTTTGAAAATTCATATCTAGCGAGAGGTCGAAGGTTCCAACGGGAGCTGGTCTTCTGCGGAAAGATGGGCCGCCTTAGGGGACTACGGAAAAGAGCTGTTTGGCCGGCCTATCTGCGAGGTGTTCTTTGAAGTTTTTCTACCAGTTTGCTCAGTTGATCGAATAGTTTCTCTAGCAGGGGTCTAGGATTTTTTTGGGTTTCGCCTCGGAGCCAAGTTGTACATATTTTACCTATAGTGGCATCCTGGGAACTGATGCCATACAAGCGGAGTTTCCCTTGAAGGCGTTTGAGGTCTTCCCAGGCAAGGGTATCTTGGTAGCCATGATGATAGACGGCGGCCCGGGCTAAATAAAGATGCCATAGCCGAGGTTCCTCCGTCAGCCATTGATTCAATGTCGTGAGGGTCTGGTCCCGACTTTCAGGTTCCAACTTCCCGGTAAGATCACATTGGGCTAACCAGGTGGCAGTGAGCCTGTTACACTCTGGCAGGCTTTTTTCTACCGGATCGCGTGTTTGTTGGATTTGTTTTTCTAGAGTGCGCAGTTCCGACTGGGCTTGGGTGATCAGTGAACTGATGTGGGCTAATTCTTGTTGCAATTGGACAATCCCTAGATCGAGTACGCCGGTGGGCCCCGGGGGAGCTTTTTTTGCCTGTTCCGCCATCATCATCGCATTTTTTTGCTGTCGGATGAAAATTTCCCGTTGGATTTTGAGGGATTGTTGTTGAAGGGCGGCTAGGCGACTTTTGACCATGTTGGATTCCATGGTCAGTTTTTCTACCTTGTGCATAATCCGGCGGGTTTGGCGAAGGTGGGTTTTCAGCTCTTGGTACGTGGTAAACATTTCAGCTAGTCGTGGGTCTTCGGGAGGCACGTTAGGGTCGGGCAGAACAGCCATACCGCCCTTTTTCAGAGTCTGAGCAGCTTCACCGGCAGTTTTCTGATCTTCGATTAAATCCTTTAATCGAGCGCTGACCACAGGGTAAATCTCTTGCCACACGGAAAGAGCTGAGACAATGTCCGCATAATCCGGGCTTGCTTCCGAAAGGCCGATGATAGGAGTTCGGATCAAGGGATTGAGCAGGTTGGCTGGCTGGAGGCCGGGCAATTTGCATAAGGGACGAAGATTCGTATAAGGCCAGGCGCAACCGCAGGCTCGGCCATAGTTCCCCAGGGCCTTGTCAACCTGTATTTCTGTACCATAAAGCTCTTCGGTAAACTCCATTTCGTCGTCTACTTCCATCTGGCCATCGTCAGCCGGTTGCCTTGGCGGTTTGCTGCGTGGTATTCCGTCCATAATGCTTTTTTCTCTTGCCATAAATTCCGCCAGTCGCTGCTGCCGAGAAAACCATACATAGTATAAATACATCATCTCCCCCACGATTTTTTGGTATTCCGCACTACCTGGCGAAAGCAATACTACCGGAACTTGGGGCGGTTGAAAGGCCGTACCAACAGGAGCCAGAGCTCGGCGGATCGGTTCCCGAAGGTTGTCATATTTCCAGACGTCCGGCTGAGCACAAAACCGAGTAAAATTCACAGCCGCCTCTTTCACTCGGGCTTCCAACCGCATCCTTTCGGCCGGCGCATCTGCACGCCCTTGGCTACCCCACAGCCCTCCTACAGCCATTATTCCTGCTAGACAAAGGAGTTGCCTTCTCATGGGAGTCCCTTTTTGAAAAAGGTTTCGACTCTTGGTCCCAGAACTTCACTACGAGGCTGTACTGAAAAGGCATTTTCACAAGAAAAATGCTTCGTCTTCTTAACTCGACTTTTGCCATTTTCTCTAAGTCCTTTTGTTTCCAGTATTTACGACGAGACTTCCTTTTGTACACACAATGTCCTAAGTCCAATACTTACAAGGACTGAGCGTTTTCCTCTTCCGGGAGAAGGCCTAAAATGGCAAAAGTCGAGCTTAAGTTTCCCTAACAAAATCCCTATTCATCAGGTTCGTGGATGGGAGGTCCGCCACAAAACCCATCCGGAAACCTCAAAAATCCAATCCAAATTCAGGACAGCCTGGTACCCTACCGGAACCGATTTTGTAACGATTCAGCCGAACGGAGTGTCCATGATTTTGGAGAAATTGAGGAAAATAGGGGATTCCTTCCAAATCCTCTAGGTTTCCCAGATTGCCTAAATTTCTCTTCCTGAATCACTCATTTTCTCCAAATGCTGGGGCCCATGCAGTTATCCCCTCGGCTGAGTCTTTGCCAGTTTTTTATCTTTCTCCAGCCAGCGCACTCTCCTAAAAGGAACCGCCACAGCGAAGAGAACCGGGCTACTTGAATCGCTAAACGAAGATTTTCTCCCTTTATTTTTCTTAAACGCCGTCTTATCACACCTTTTTTGGGTAAGATTTCAGCCCAGTGAAGTAATTTGGTTGTCCGCTGCATAGCAGAGGCCGGCGAGCTTTGCTTGCCGGCCGCCGGGGGTTTTCAGAGCTGCGCTCGTTAGGAAGCGGCCACCTGTAGTGAAAGATATGGTATGAGGGTAGCGAAGCATTGGTGGGTTTTGATGCTGCTTTTTGCCTTCGGTTGCGGCGGCAGTGGACCGGGGATGCGAGTATGGGGTACTGTTACCTATCAAGGCCAACCGATCCAGGAAGGCCAAATCGTCTTTACGCCGATCGAGGGCACGCCCGGCCCTTCCACCCCCGGCCAGATCAAAAACGGCCAATATGAAATCCCGAAGCACATCGGTCCGTATGCCAAGGGGGGTCTATCGGGTGGAGATCACGCCGATGGGGCAGGAAAAGACCTATTCGCCCAATGCCTCCGGCCAAGGCCCGTTCTACACCGTCCGTGAGCAGATCATCCCTCCCGCCTACAACCAACGGAGCACCTTGCGGGTAACCATCTCGCCAGAGCCGGACAAAAACCAACACGACTTCCAACTCCGGTGAATAACCTTTTCGGTCGATTCTCTGGAGATATGGCTCCTGCGGAGATAATGACCGTGAGGCGCCGTTGAAGACGTGGTCGGCGGCCTTCAGTTTGTATTATCGGCGTCACTGGTCAGCCAACGCCCGAAACGCCCTAAGGGCAAATGCTTTTTCCCGAATATCGGCTTAAAGTGGCTCTCCCTTGCTCCAACGCCGTGCAGAATTTTGAGGTCGCCAGCAGCTCTGAGTCCTTCCGACCGTCCGGTCTCTGCCGGTCGCTAGCGCCGGCCGCGGCCGCTTGTCATCGTTTGCTTCTCCGAGGCGAGATAGTATAATCCACGGCGTCATTCCTCCGAAAACAGTAGGAATCCCCTGGCGCCTGATGGGGAAAAATTTTGGTTCATGGGTATTTCACCGGGAGGAAATCCAATGCAATGGTCAGACAAGCCCAATTCTCCCTATGATCGGCGGCGATTTTTACAGATGTCGGCGGCTGGTTTGGCCGCCTTCGGTTTCGGGGCAGAGCAGGGCAGGGGCGCTCCGTCGAACCTGCGCGCAGAAAATAAAGTTCAAGGGCAGAACTTGGCAGCGGGGCAGGGCAGGGACCTAGGGGATCGCTCGCCCCCAGCGCCAGCCGCCGTAATTCCCTCGGCTTCTCCGTCGGAAAACCCTCGGGTGGAAGGCGGCTATGTGATGGTACCGGCCCGGAAAACGCCGGTGCTGGCCGAGGCGGATGTTGTGGTCTGCGGCGGCGGACCTGCCGGCGTTGCCGCCGCCTGTTCGGCTGCACGCCGGGGCGCCAAAGTCATTCTGTTGGAACGCTGGCCCAGCGTTGGCGGCATGGCGACCAACGCCCTGGTCAATATCTGGCACACCAGCGACCGCACGAAGCAGGTTATCTATGGTCTTGTCCAGGAGGCCATCGAGCGAGGCGGACGTTATGTTCATCGGTATCCAAATTATCCCCATCAGTACGAAACCCACTGGTTCGACCCGGAAGCCATGCGACTGGTCTTCCATCAGATGCTTGAGGAGGCGAAGGTGCGCACCTTTTGCGGGCTGCAAGCGGTGGAATCCGTGGTGGAAGACGGACGGATTCGGGGCGTGTTGGTCGATAGCAAGCGGGGCCGTCGGGCGGTCCTAGGCCGAGTGGTCATCGACGCCACCGGCGACGGCGACCTGGCCGCCAATGCTGGGCTGCCGTTTGATTTCGGTCGGCCAAGCGACGGACGGCTCCAGGGGATGACGATGATGTATCGGCTGATTGGTCTGGACCCAGCACAGGCCACGCCCGAAGGCGCCGCCCGAACGCTTGCCCGGATGCGGCAACTTCGGCAAGAGGGGAAATTTCCGCCGTTTTTTGACAAAGCCGCCGAGCACTATCTGCGACATCCTCCGGCGTGGTCCACCTCGTTGAACATGTGTCCTGTATCCGGCAATCCGTTGGACGAGGAGGAACTGACCCGGCTGAGCGTGCAGGCCCGTCGGCAGGTCTATCAGTATGTGGATTTGTGGCGGGCTGAGGCGCCCGGCTTTCAAAAGGCCGAAGTCGTGCAGATGGGTTTCAGTCTGGGGATTCGGGAGTCCCGGCGGGTCCGGGGCCTAAAGACGCTAGATGCACAAATGATCCTTAACGCCCAGAAACAGCCGGACGCCCTCGGCCACGGCTTTTGGATGATTGACATCCACGATCCGCTCGGCAGCGGGCATACCACTTGGGCCGAGCAAAATCCCCGCCAAATGCTGCCGCCCGGCCAAAGCTACCATATCCCGCTGGGGATGTGCCTGAACCGGCAGATACCCAATCTAGCCGTGGTCGGCCGATGCGCTTCGGCCACCCACGAAGCCCTAGCTTCCGTGCGAATTCAGACCCACTGTATGGTGATGGGGCAGGGGGTGGGCGTCTGCGCCGCCTTGGCCCTCCAGACTGGATGCGACCTGGCCCAAGTCGATCTCGGCAAACTCCAGGCCGCCCTCCGCACCGACGGCGTCTATCTGGAAGATGTGCCGAAATAGCCGACAGAGAACTGACCTTGTCGTCAAGGGCTAGCCGCTTCTCTGAGTGGTTGGAGTCGCAATCCTGTGGGATAGTTGGGCAGTTCGCCTCCTTGACTACTATGTTGGGATGTTATAGTGTAGAAAGATGATCCATCTGGGAGGCGGGACTGTGCAACGTTTTTTCTGGGATATTCTGTGGAAGGAGCAAAGCTCGGTTTTCTAGAAAAGCGGCAAACGCCCTTCCATTGCGACGGCAAAAGCGTATCTGTGGAAGGAGAATATCCATGGAGAGCAAATGGATTGACGTGAAAGAGGCGCAAGCCCGATTGCCGGAGCTTATTTCCCAAATGGGATCGGATCAGGAATGGATCATTATGGATGGAAGTTTACCTATAGCTAAAATTATATCAATAAACTTGCGATCCCCTGGGCTGCACCCCGGGGCCGTCTGGACCAGCGCGGACTTCGACGAACCTTTGCCGGACGAATTTTGGGCGGACAACTCATGAAGCTGCTTCTGGACACGCATAGCTTCATTTGGTGGGATAGCGAACCTGCGAAACTTTCGCCGCAGGTTTTGGCGGCTTGCCAGGATCCTCAGAATATTTTGCTGCTTAGTGTGGTCAGCCTTTGGGAGATTCAGATCAAACGTCAGTTAGGCAAAATCAAATTGGCGTTGCCGTTGCAGGAAATTGTGGAGACTCAGCAACGGATTAACCACCTCGAGATACTTCCGGTTATTCTTCCTCATGTTCTAGCGTTGGACAATTTGCCTCCGCATCATAAAGACCCTTTTGATCGCCTCCTTATAGCGCAAGCGATAGTCGAAAAAGCGGTGTTGGTCAGTACCGACCCAAATATAGCTAGGTATCCTGTCTCTATTCTTGGGTGAGATTTCTTGGGAGAAGCCTCGACCGGTTTGGGTGTCTTTGCAAGAGTGGAACGGATGGTTTCCTGTTCGGATTGCTTAGAGCCTCTAACCAACGGGGTTTTCTACCAGTCTCCAAGGGGAGATCGCCTCAGAACCGTCTGGATTTTCCGTTTGGGAAAGGGTCTTAGTCAATTGTTTGGCCGTCCAGCAGGTGGAAGACGGCGTTTAGGGTGATGACTTTCATTTTTTCGCCTTGGAAGCGGAGGATGCTGACGCCGCAGTTGTCTTGGGTGATGCGGCGGTATTGGGCCAGCGGGATGCCCAGCACATGGGCCAGCAGGCAACGGTTGACCACGTTGTGGGCCACTATGGCGATGGCTTGACCTAAATGGCGGGGAAGGATCTGGGCAAGGGCGGCTACGGTGCGCTCTTGCACCTGCTGGAAGTTTTCGCCTTCCGGATAGCCGTGGCGACCGGCGTCGGCCTCGAACAAGGCGTACCACTGGGGGGCTTGCTGGCGGATGCTGGCCCAGTCCATCCCCTCCCATCGGCCTACGTCGATTTCGGTGAAGGCTTCCACCTCATAAAGGGGCGCTTGGTGGGGCAAGGCAATCAGTTCGGCTGTCTGGCGGGCGCGGAGCAGGGGGCTGGTGTAAACGGCTTCTAACCGCACCTGGGCCAGGAGCTGGGCGGTCCGCTCAGCCTGCCGACGGCCTTCCGGCGCAAGCGGCGCATTGAGCCTTCGGCCTTGAAGCCGAGGCGGCTGCGCTAGGTTGTGCTCCGTAGCGCCGTGCCGAACTAAATACACCAAGCAACTATCCGGGGCAGGGAAGGGGAGGGTCAATTTTTTCAGCCTCTCCAAAAATGGTAATATTTTCACCTGATAGGGAAATGTTCTGCACACGCCTTCCTGCACAACCAGGAATCCAGAACATTTTCTCTTCCTAGGCTGTCCGCAGGGGAAGGTAGGGGAGCCATGCGGATGGGCGTCCGTGGTCCTAGGCATTTCCCCTCACCCAGCTAGCCCTCGGCAGGCCGGCTTGTCACCCCATGTCAGCAGCATCTCAGGAATTACTTCGGAGATGGTTTGCTGGCCAGTCGGGCGGCCACGCGCAAGGCCTCGATCATGCCGGCCGTCTCGGCGCGGCGCTGCCAGGCAATATCGAAGGCCGTGCCGTGGGCTACGCTGGTTCGCACAATTGGCAGGCCCAACGTTACATTCACCGCCCGGTACATGCCCAGCAGTTTCAGGGCGATATGGCCTTGGTCGTGGTATATCGCCACCACGGCGTCAAACTGGCCGTCCCGGGCCCGAACCATCAGGGTATCGACCGGCAAGGGGCCATGGACGTCGAGGCCCTCTTGCCGGGCCTGCTCTACGGCTGGCTGAAGGATCAGTTTCTCTTCGTGGCCGAAAAGTCCGCCTTCGCCGGCATGGGGGTTTAGGGCGGCCAGGCCGATCCGGGGCCGCTTGCCCGGCAGCATCAGACGGCGCATGAACTGGTCGGCCAACCGACACTTGGCCAAAACGTTCTCCACGCTCAGTTCCTCGAAAATCTGGCGCAGCGCCGTATGCAGGGTTACATGCACCACGGCCAGACCGGCCGGACTGCGAATCTCGGGACCCGGGCCAAGATAAAGCATCATGGCGAAGTCCCGTACCCCGCACAGGCACGCCAAAAGTTCCGTATGGCCGGGGTAGTGGTAGCCGGCCAAATGCAGAGCCTCTTTGTGCAGGGGGGCGGTGGTCAAGGCGTCGGCCTGGCCAGCTAAGACCAATTGGGCGGCCTGAACCACCGCCTGGTAGGCTGCCCGGCCAGCACGGGGATCCACGGTACCAGGCCGAACCTGTAACACGTCGTCCTCCCCGCACGGCAGGCAGGGCAAAAGGGCAGGGGAGGGCTGGGCCTCTGAAGGGTGGGAGATTTCTGCTATCTGGATTGGCAGACGCCACAATCGGGCGGCTCGGCGCAGGATTTCCGGATGGCCGACGACAAAGGGTCGGCAAATATCATGAACAAATGTTTCTGGCCACGCGCCAATAATGATCTCCGGCCCTATACCGGCCGGATCCCCCATGCTAATGGCTACTGTTGGTCTAGAATCGGCCACAGGAAATACCTCCGAAACTCTAGATTGTAGCCCCTTGAGCATGAAAGGAAAAGGCGACGTTTTCGAGCCTTCCGGCGCTGGCGGCCGCCTTGCCGATCGAGGGTATCTCAAACACAATAGAGTATTCCCTGGGGAAATAGCACATCGTGGGAAGCCGATGTTGCCGAATCCCCTTGGATGTTGAAGGGACGGATTCCGCGCTGTGCTCCGGTCCGAGTGGAACCGGATCCTTTAGGAAGAGTGCATAGGCAAGACGCCCATGCTACCGTCCTCCTCACCCGGCCAGCCTGACGGCTGGCCGGCCTCTCCCACGCTGGCTTGCTGTTATACACATCTTTGGGATGGATTTACCATCACAACACCAGCAAATTATTGTCCCAAATAGGGGGATAACGAACCTTTGAAAAGAAGCCAATGGTTACTTTGGAGAAATTACACAATTTGGGAAAGATTATTTGGAAGCTCAGAAAATATTTGGTTTCCAAACTATTTTGCCTATATTGCTTATTTTATTCATTCTGTGTTGTTCTTCTATCTTTCTCAATTTACCTAAAGTGATGTACGATCCCTTGAACTCGAACTTGTGTATAACAACGAGCCCACGCTGGGGAGAGGCGAAGGATTAGCAGGGCAGGGGAGGGAAGAAGGGCAGGGGACAAAAAAGGAGAGTGCTACTTTATGCGAGCCTGTATTCAGCGCGTTCGCCGAGCCGAGGTCCGCGTCGGCGGCCAACCTTGCGCCCAAATAGGGCAGGGGATGCTAGTGCTGTTAGGCGTTGCCCAGGACGATACGGAAGCCGACGCCCGGCTTCTGGCCGAGAAGGTGGCTGGGCTTCGGATATTTGAAGACCCGGCCGGGAAGATGAACTTGGCCTTGAAGGATGTGGGCGGCAGTATGCTGGTAGTCAGCCAGTTCACCTTACTTGCCCAATGCTGGAATGGCCGTCGGCCCAGTTTTACCGAAGCCGCTCCTCCGGAAAAAGCCCTGCAACTTTACGAACTTTTCGTCCAGACGGTGGCCGATCAAGGCATTCCGGTTGCCACCGGCCGATTCCGCGAGCACATGGAGGTAGAACTGGTCAACGACGGTCCGGTTACCTTTGTCCTCCAAACCCGCCGCGGCCAGCCCGACCGGTAAACCGTTCTGCTTCCCGTCTGCGACCGTGGGCGGATTTACCCGGAACAGAAAGAAAAAAGTAGGGCAGGGGAGGGCAGGGCAGAGGGGTGTTGCAGAACCGAGGGTGCGCCGGATTCTAACCCAGTCTGTTAGATTGGTTTGATTATTAGTTGACCAGACATACGCGCCGTCTTGACAGGCGGCGCTACCTACAAACTGAATGGTATTTGCCGGGGTGAGCGAAAGTACCTGGCTATTGGTTCGGCGGCCCCAAGGAGGGGACATCTTTTCCTACCGGAACTCCCGTAAGGGTTAGCCGACCCCACAAAAGCAGCAAGCAGGCTACGATGCCAGCGGCGCTAAGGAGTTGGTCTCTGTGGGCTTGGAATGGTCCGATGTCGGCTCGGTAGCAGTCGATCCATATTCGTAGGCTAAGCCAAAGGATGGCTGCGCCCAGGGCGATCAGGCCTGGCCGATGCAGATACCGCCGAAGCACTAGCACTGCTCCGAGAACGCCAAGGGCTGCCGTCGCTAGGTAAAGCTGCGTAGGGTGCACCGGCGACGGAGAGGTAAAGATCGCCTGAACATTATATTGGATTTGATAGAGGTGGGTAGGACTGCCTGGCGGAAACCCCACCGCCCAGGGTACAGCGGTTTCTTTTCCGAAGCAGCAGCCGGCCCCATAACAGCCCAATCGGACAATTGCCATAGCCAGAGCGACAGCCGGGGTCATCCGATCGGCCATTTGCCAGGCGTTTAGGCCCAGCAGTCGGCTTACCGCCCATCCGGTCGCTACCGCCGCCAATAGGCCGCCGGGCAGATAGAAATGGCCAAAATCCAAAAGAAGAACTTCCTGCCAGGGTTGCCCAGTTTCGTTCGGGGCCAACAGTCCATAGGCCAACCTGGCGCCGAGCAGAAATGCGCCGGCCACTGTCAGCACATAGCAGACGCCCGGCCCGGCCCCGACGCCTTGCCGACGCGCCCCCCACCAACCCACAAGGCAAAACGCGATCAAGCCCGTTGTCAGGGCAGCGCTATAGGTCGGCAGGGACCAACTGCCGTCGGCCCAGTGCAATCGCAAAAGCGTCGGATACATGGGGATGTCTCTTTGTTTCCCTCACCCAGTCTGCTTCCCGGGCCGACCTCTCCCGCGATTGTCAGAGGCGCGCTGGATTCCTACTTGTGCCGGGATGACAGAAAGAGGCTTTTTCCGTTGGACGAATGGATTTCTTTTAAAGCTCCTAACAAAATGAAGGCGTCAAAGGGCCAAAAGGAGACTCCCCACCCGGCGTAGCTTGGGAAAAAGTCTTTTTGTTAGAGGCTGTTATTTCTTTGTCCGTGGGGGTCCTGCTTGGGAGACGCTCCAGGAGTATTTGACAGTAGCCCGGCCTTCGCCCAACGGCGCCGAGGCGCTGCTAACGCCCCGGATGGTCCAGCGGTTGTTAGTAAACTCGAAGTCGCCCTCTAGGGGCCATTTACGTCCTTGGAGATTCATTTGGCCTAGAAAACGAAGCCCCGAAAGCGTGTAAGAACCAGCGGTAGGGCCAGTTTTTTTGGCTTTTACGCCTTCGGGCATTTTTTCCGGCGTAAGTTCCACGACCAATTGGCCTGCCGTGGGGCCGGTGGGCGTTAGGTCCATGATCACCTGAAATTGGGCGCCGTCCAGTTGTTGGCATCGCTGGGGCGGTTGGTTTTCCGCGGAGACGATGAATTCCTTGATGACCAGACTACCTATCCACCGGCCCGCTACGTTTTCCGGCGTATTGGCTGGCACAGTGAAGGGAATCTTGATTGCCGGATAGGCGATAAATTCTTTTCCGCCGACATAGACGGTCCTTTGGAGTTGGACGGCGTAATTGCCGGGTTTTTCCAGTTGGTACTGCTGCTCAGGCGGATCGGCGCTCCAGTCTTCGGTTTCCACTACGCCGTCTGGTCCGGTCCAACGGTCTTTGACGGAAATCGTAGGCCGATCCGGCGGATCGAAGATATCCTCTGCCAATTTCCGCACTCGGTCGATCGCCTTGGGCAGCGAGTCCGTGGTGCGAAGGGTGACGGTAACTTTGTCCACTTTGCCGGGGCCGCCGCGGAAGCCTTCTTTCGGATCGAGTGCGGCGTCTAGCTGAGGCTGTTGTCGGCCCAATTCATGGAGAGTCGCAGGAAAACTTCGACGATGTTTTTCTCGCCAGAGTTGAGCAACCGTCGGTTGGACGTTGGCGAATATCTCATCGGGAGACAGGCCTTTCAATGATGGTTCGTTGGCCGCAGCTTTTCGAGCGGCCTGTTTGAGGAAGGCTTCCAAGTCGGCCTTGGAATCTAACGGCCCTGCGTGATCGAGCCGCTCACGAAGCTGGTCCCAGCCAACAATATCGTCGGCCTGCGGCCCGTAGGCGCCGCCTTGTCCTTGCAGACCGCCCAAGAGGCGGAAGACCCTTTCGATCTTTTGGGCCTCCTGTTGGATTTTTTCGATTTCTTGGAGCATCGAATCGAGGGAAAATTTTTTACCAGAGGGGTCGAGAAAAGGTTCGGCAAAGACGCTCCGGTCGGGCGGGGATGGCGAAGTTTGGATCGCATTTTCGATCGAGACTTTGTATTCCTTCCAAGCCGTGCAGGCGGCTTGCAAACGAATGGCTAGATCAAGGGTCGGCTCCTTCTCAAGACGTTGCTGAAACGCATGGACCCAACCTTGCGAGAGGTCCCACGTGGATCGATAGGCTATTGCTTCGGATTTGCGGCTGCCAGGATCCGCTCCTTCATGTTCTCGCTGCCTCAAGTGGACCAGTTCGTGATGGAAGGTTTGGATGGCCGCCAAGCCCTGGGTGTAGGCGTTGATGCGGCCCTTCCAACGCGCCTTCGGCGACCGAGCGATTTTACAAAGCCCTTCCAGTACGGCGTCCCGACGCGAGGTATTGATCCGCACCACTCGTGCGTCCGGATCATATTCGCCGAAGGCGTCGTCGTCTGTCTTGTCAGCGTTCTTGCTGAAATCCTCGAACTGCAATCGCCCCTCGTTTCGATACGTTTGAATAGCCTCTCTGAGAGACATATCTCGAATCTGAGTGGACGGGCCGGGACTCCAACCGCCCACTCTCCCAGCCGTCATCGGCGGATAATACGTCTGCCGGCAGCCTAAATCGTCCATCAGTGCGCCCAGCTCCGTCAGATACTGGTCGTTGGGATCGGCGGGGGCGCTCGGAGCGGCTGAGGAACCGACCGGCGTTACGCCGGCGGCCTGACCCATAGCCTGCTCCAGACGGAACATGGCCGCCCAGAACACACTCGCCGCCAGCCCCGCCCAAATCCACGTCTGCCAATCCGTCCTCCCGGCTTGGCCAACCTCAGCGCATACGACGAGCCTTTTCGACATGCTCGGCTGGTTCATCAAAGGGCCTCCTTCCAGTAGTGTTGTTGGTCTGAAGGCGCTCTCCGTTAGGCCGCTAGGGCGGACTGTCTTCAGATCGAATGGTTTCGAGAATTTTTAGGAAGACCTTTTCCCAGTGCGGCCATTGGTCTTCGACGGCAAAACAGCAAAAGGCCCGTCCCTTCCAGGGCGGCTCCCCGGCGCGCGGAAAGACCATCATGCCCCGGCCGGCTACGCCCGAATCAGACAAGCCGCCCACATACACATCCGCTTCCCCGCCAGCAAGCCGAATCGTCCGACGCTCCGGCCCTTTCATCCACCGGGTTAATTGTTCGGCTGGCGCATTGCTCACCACGCCGAACGAAGCGATCAACTCCTCTTCGGTTTCTCTGGTCCAGCGGGCCTCTTTGGGATCATCCATCTCGACCGGTTTTAGCTCCGGCGGAACCCACAGCTTCAGGCCGCCTACGGTGCGAGCGGTCCACCCGGCAGGCGGTTCGACCGAAGGGGCCTTAGCCGTCGGCCCGCTCGGCCCAGCGGGCTTTTCGGTGGGCGTGGTTGGTTGGGCAGGTTCTTTCGGCGCGGTGAATCGTCCGGGAGTCTGACCGAGCTGGGAAGGCGTCGGTTTTGTCCGTTCCGAACCAGGCGGTTTGGTCCGACCGGAATCCGCCAGTTTCTCTTGATCCAAAGGCTGGCGCAGGAATTGGAGGCTTTCCAGGGCGTCGGCTACTTCCTTCGGAAGCGTTTCCACTTCTTCTGTTCCAGGGGCCACGGCGTTGATCACATAGCGTCGGCCCCCGTGACAAAAGGAAATGCGATAGACCGTCTGTTGCCGGTCGCGCGTGGGATAGGCCACGCGCACGGCCGGCTCGCCCGCTATGCGCATGGACCATGCATGAGCGATCGGCGTTTCCCCGAGTTTGGCCCGCACATATTGTTCTAAAGCCGCCCGAGGGTCGGCCGCCTCCTCGAATCCTTTGAAACAAATCAGCACATACTGCTTCTCCGGCGAATAAATCGAGTCGAACTCCGGGTCCCGAACTTGATTTCGATAGCCGCCCTGGGTTTTCCAGTTTTTGGGGATCCGAAACCAAAAATCGCCGGTTCCGTGCAGGTACCAGGCTTCGTCCCGCGAAGGGCCGGGCGCTTTGGGCTGCGCAGGCTGGGCCGGCGGCGAACCGACTTCCATTTCCAACTGGATCTGCTGGCGCTGGCGGATCAGCAGCACCGGATGTCGGCTGCCGATAGGTAAGGCGTCGGCTAGCTGAGCCAATTGATCGGCAGAGGCCGCCTTTTGGCCTGCAAACCCTACGATCACATCCCCGCCGCGAAGGCCGGCTCGATCCGCCGGGGAATTGACATACACCTGGCCGACGAGCACCCCCTCCGGCCGCTCTAGGCCCAGACGTTGCGCTAAATCTTCGTTGAGCCGAACGGTCCGAAGCCCAAGATAGAATCGGGCCTGCTGGTCCGGCTGGGCGGCGGCCTGTGGGGCCTGGGAGAATATACAAAATAACACTAACACACCACTCACCCCACGACGGCCCATGAAAAGCCTTCCTAAAAAAGAAAAGAAAAAAGTGTACCCCCAAAAAGAGAAAATCTCCTATGACGCCTCCCGGCCTTGCCAGTATTGTACTCGTTTCCGCTTCAGAAAACAAATTCCTAGCATTTCAGCCGGACAAAGTAACTTGTCATCCCCGCGAAAGCGGGGATCCAGTGAGGCTGGTGTTGGTGTTTCTGATTTCTCAGTTGCGCGGGAACAAACTTGGATTCCCGCTTGCGCGGGAATGATATAATAAGGGTTTCCAACGAATGGAGGGACTTTCTTCGGTTGGCCGAAGTATTTCACCAATTCATTTCTGGAACAGACAACCAAATCCGATTGGGAAGAGAGCCCCAAATCCGAACACCAGCAATGGCCAACGATGATCCCGCAACAGGGCAGGGGGACATGCCCGCCTAGGACACGCTTTTGCCCAACAGGGCAGGGGAGGGCAGGGGGGAGGTGTTGGAGGCCGAGGCTCTGAGGCAAACCCTGGCCGGGCTATCCGCTTGACAAAATACCAGGGGCTACACTTGCCAAAATAGGTCCGGGGGGCGGGAGCCGAGGTTGCCAAAAATTGCGCCGGGGACCAGCCTTGCAAAATCGGTAACACTTCAGCGGAATGGCGCAATTTGTCATTCCTGCGCAAGCAGGAATCCAGGTTGTACTGTTTAATTTTTCTGGTTTCCCGTTTTCGCGGGAATAACCACAGGGTTGGCTAGGAAAAGGCCAGAGAGTTCTTCGTTCGGCTGAGTGTTACCAAAATCAGTTCACTTTGCCGACGGGAGGCTCCCGGATTTCCACTCGCCGCGGAGCGCTTTTAGCCGCAATTCAAGGGCCTTTTCCTCCAGGTCCAGGTCTTTGAGTTCCTTCTTGCTCTCACGCATGGTCTGAACGGCCTCTAGCATTTTTTGGCTGGCCTCGCGTTGCATCTGGCGCAGTTGCGGATCGGAAGCCAGCGGCTGGCCGGCTGAAGGGGCCTGGGGCCGGGCCTCTTGAAACTCGGCCTGGGCTTGCTCATAGCGCCGTTTCCAGAAGTTCGTCGAATCTTTCGTGATCCGGATCTCTTTGACAATTTGCGCCTCGCTTTTGCCGTAACTGGCCACAAACTTCTCCAACACCCGATCCGCGTCGCTGGCCTCTTGGTACTTGGCTTCCCACGTGGCGGCATGTTTAGCAACTTTGGCCGACACGGTAGCCAACGTGTTGACAAGATCGACATATCCTTTGATCTCTTTGATCCATTTGACCGCGGGGATGCTCTTCAGGGCCACTTTCCACAACGCCTCCTCCACTAAGTTGTCCAGGATGGCGCTCCACGTCTTCACCGCCGTAGTGACTGCCGTACTGACGACCGTCTTGTAAAGTTGTTGGTAGCGATGGTCCGCGGCCAAAAGCAGTTGGGCGCGCACCTCCAGTTCGTCCCGGGGCAGCTTGGGGTCCGACAGCCATGCCAGAAGTTTTCCTGATCGACGCCAACCCAGCCCATAGAGATAGTGGTACTTGCGGAAAAAGTTCTTCCTTTCTGGCGGCAAGGCGTCGAACTTGCGTTTGGCCCAGGGCGGCATCTCGTCTAGCTCTTGTTCGTCGGTGGGCGAACGGCGGCCTTGGGAAGTAGGCTCTGGCTTGGCCGGGGAGAGTTTTTCGGGCGGCAGGCGGAACTTCGTGGGCGGCTCTTGAGTGCTGATGCGCGGTTCGGGAGGTTTCGGCTTTGGGGCAGGCGGAGTGGGTTCAGTAGGTTTTGGCTTGCCGGCAACGGCTACCATAGCCCCGGCCCGAAATTGCCAAACCCCTTGGCCAGGCTGCCGCCACTGTGCGGGAGTGTCTGCGGTGGGCCAAGTGGTTTTTTTCACCTCAACACCCGGCTGAGCGCCGATGAGGCGATTGATTTCTGTAATATTCTCTCCGCTCGATTCTGAGGTCACCGTCCCATCGAGATGGAGCTCTAGACGCAGTTTTATCAAATCCACTGTCTTACAGATGCAGTGCGAGGTGATCTGATTAGGATTCGTGTTAGGCCAGCCCCATGCTTGATGTTTCGACCCCTCGTAGGTCCAAGTTCCTACGATTACGTTGCCTTGAATTCTACCCTCGAAAGTCCGCGTGATTTCATAACCCTCCCTTCGAAACGTTTCCCCTTTTATTTCCGGCTCTTTGATAGTCGGCAGACGCGAGGTAACCACGCCGCCTCGGATTTCATATACAGCGGTTTCGGTTTGTTTCTGGGGGTCTGCCGGATGCCAACTGACCACCTCGATAGTGCAATCTTCCGGGATGATGGGTTTGGACTCTTTCCGGCGATCTTCATCGGTCTTTTGGGGCAGACCCTGTTGGGCCAGACGCTTGGCTCGGGCCTCTAAGGCTTTCAAGGAGTCTTCTTGGGTCTGAGCCTGGGCTGGCGGCTTGGCCTCTGCCGCATGGAGAACTAGCGGTAGAACCAAAAAGGCCGCTGCCAAAACCGCCGCCGCTTGCCCCCACAGCCTCTGCTTGCCATAGTGCGATGATTTCATAGCTTTCACCTTCCAACTCTAGAGACTATAAAGTATTATAGCTTTTGGCGTCCTAGGGCGGTTTGGATTGGGTTATTTTGCGGGGCCCAAACCGGCCTTGCACTCTCCTTAGCGCAAAAAGCGGAAAAAAGAGCCTTGTTCGGCCTGTGCGGCGGGAGGTTCAGCGCCGGTTGGGTTCTCCTGCGGTGGTGGGTTGGCGGGAGATTGCTTTTGGCCGGACACGCTCGATTCTGGCTGCTTTGAGGGTGAATCGGGCTGTTGGGTGTTCGTGCGGGAGTGAGGCTGAGTGAGGGCGTTTTCCAGGGCAGCTAGGCGCTGGCGCTGCGACTGCCAAAACTGGGCCTGGGCCTCCACGTACTGACGCTGGACGCTTTCCATCCAGGTCGGCTCGAAAAAGGCCACCACTACCAAAAGCCCTAGTACCCCATAGCTAAGCAGGTTCGACCAAGCGTGCGAACCCCATAGTTTCAAGGCGGTGCCGAAGGACCGGCGCAGCTTCCATCGGCCTCGCACCCACTCCAGACTATAAAGCTCATCCAGCACCAGATGGCTCATATAGCCCAAAAGTACTCCCCCGGCCTTGTACCACCGCAGAGCAACCTCTTGGCCCGAGGCCAGTAAAAAGGCCAGCAGGAAAAACACACCAGCCACTGGCAAACTGTGAAACATCCCCCGATGCACGGTAAAGTGCCTCAACAACCAGCCTAGCCCAAACCGAATCAGCAAATAACTGCCCGCCCCGATCAG